>JAGCGM010000302.1 GCA_017649635.1 Paludibacteraceae bacterium
AAAATCTTCTCGTCGGAACAGAAGATATAGGAGACGTCCCCCACCTTATAGCCATGACGCTTGGCCACCTCCTTCATCCAAGCCGACACTTTCCGCTTGGCGATTTTAGGCATTGTGATGTCTTCAGACTGGTAATATATCATAATACGAGGAAATGATTGTTATCCAAAGAACCAATAGGCGACGATAATAGCGGCCACCACACCACCGAGATCAGCGACCAAGCCCGCAGTCACCGCATAACGGGTCTTCTTGATTCCCACGGAACCGAAGTACATGGCGATGATGTAGAACGTCGTGTCCGCCGCCCCTTGGAAGAGGCAGGTGAGCCTTCCCACAAACGAATCCGCCCCATAGACCTTCATCGTCTCGACCATCATCGCCTTGGCGCCGCTTCCGCTGAGCGGTTTCATCAAGGCCGTAGGCAAGGCGTCCACAAAGCGTGTGTCATTAAGGAACATGGAGAAGAAGGATGTCAGTCCGTGGCATATCATATCCATGGCGCCGGATGCCCTGAAAACACCGATGCCCACCAACATGCCCACCAAATAAGGAAGAATCTTGATCGAGGTGGCGAACCCCTTCTTCGCGCCATCGATGAACGCCTCGTAGACATTGATACGTCTCCACGCACCAATTCCCACGAAAATCATGATGACAAGGAACAACAAGAAATTACCTCCCACCTTGGAGAGTCCGAAAGCTGTTTGGCTATTCAATTGAGAGAAGAGGAAAACAACACCCGTGATGAACAAGGCGATGCCCAATATCCAGCCGATGACCACCTTGTTCCAGATGTTCAATTTCTGTCGGATACCGACATACAAGATAGCCGTCACAGTGGAGAAAAAGGTGGAAATCAGCAAAGGGACAAAGATATCCGTCGG
Organism: Paludibacteraceae bacterium; assembly: GCA_017649635.1. Lineage (GTDB taxonomy): Bacteria > Bacteroidota > Bacteroidia > Bacteroidales > Paludibacteraceae > UBA1181. The sequence continues at coordinate 888 of JAGCGM010000302.1, forward strand.
ATTCGTGGCGCCCATGATGGCGCGTTGAGCTAAAATCGTTATGGGAATGATCGTCAAACCGGAAGTGTTCAACGCCAGAAACATGATCTGTGCGTCAGAGGCGACATCCTTTTTCACGTTACAATCCTGCAGGCTCTCCATCGCCTTCAGTCCGATAGGCGTAGCCGCGTTATCCAGACCCAACATATTCGCTGCGAAGTTCATCACCAGCAAACCATTGGCGGGGTGATCCTTCGGTATTTCCGGGAAGAGTCTCGAGAAGAACGGGCGGATCAATTTGGACAAGACCTTCACCACGCCAGCCTTCTCCCCAATATTCATCAATCCGAGCCAAAGAATCATCACACCGCTCAAAGGCAGCGCGATTTTCATCACGGCAAACTCCGCCATCTCGAACGTACTGGAAACCACACGTTCAAAGACCGCGGGATCATGGAAGAAGATGGCCTCGACGATAGCCACCACCATCGCCACCAAGAAGAATCCGACCCAAATATAGTTTAATACCACAAGCTTAAAGATTTAAAAAAGCATCTTTCGTTGCCCGTTCGACAATATCCAATAAGCGTAGCGTCTGCGAATGGTTCCAAATATCACTCTCAATCTTCCCTTCGTCGACGCAGCGCATCACTTCAGCCGCCTCGTAGTTATATCCATTTCCGACCATTTCAACGGGGATTTCCACCTCTTTCTCCTCCGCCCCATGCCTCAACATAAGGGTAGTAGGCGTATGGAACATCCGGCAAAGCCTCAACCTACCCGCATCACCCGTAATCTTCGCATCCGACTCCAGTTCAAAGGCGAAGGAGGAGGTAAGCACACTCATCTTGCCCCCCTTATGGGTCATGATGATGGTTGTCGTCATATCCACGCCCGAAGGGGCAGGGATAGAAGAAACGTCCATGGAGAGCGGGTCACCAAACAAGAAGAGGGCCAGAAAAATCGGGTATATACCGATATCCGCGATGGAGCCGCCGCCCAGTTTCGGGTCGAACAACCTGCTTTTCTCGTCGTAGTTAGGATGGATACCAAACTCCGCCTGAAGCATCAACGGGTTGCCGATCGCGCCCTCCTCCAGCATCGACGCCGTCTTGATCACCGAAGGAAGGAACCTGCTCCACATCGCGTCCATCAGGAAAAGATTCTTTTCCCGGGAGACACGCATCATGGCGATTGCCTGGGAACAAGTGATGGCGAAAGGCTTTTCGCACAGCACATGCTTCCCCGCATCCAAAGCCATCATCGTATGGGTGTAATGGAAATTGTTGGGTGTAGCCACATAAACAATATCCACCTTAGGATCATCCAACATGGCCTGATAAGAGTCATAGCTCTTCTCGAAACCATACTCCGCCGCAAAAGAAGCGGCCTTTGCCCCGTCACGGGACGCTATCGCATAACATTGGGCGTTTGGCAACGCCTTCAAACCCTTAGCAAAAGAGCCGGCAATATGCCCGGCTCCAATGATTCCCCACCTATATTTCCTAGACATTAAACCTGTCTGTTTAAATAGTTACTAATACGTTCCCTGAACTTCCAGCCACAACTCAGCAACACTCCGAAGAAGAACCCAAGAAGGGCAAATTTCGGAAGGGTCCTTAACTTTCCATTAATCGGTCGGGGATCGAAATAAAAATCGTTTTCGAAAAGAAGACCTTGCGCATAAAACGTACGTTCCCAGACCAAATCGTTTTTCACCTTGTCAAGATCCAACAAATCAGAGTGGAACAACTTCATCTCCCGCTCGTTCAGCAAAACAGCCTTATCCATAGCGACAGACAATTCCCTCTTCTTTTGGAAATATTCCCTTCTACGCAAGCTATCCAACAATTGGATCTCTCGTTCCACGAAAGAGATTCTCTCATCCATCTGAGAAGCCCGCAATTCATTCTCACGCTTAATCTGCTCATTATTGGTAAGCATATACAACAACGCATCCGTCATCTTCTGGGAAATAGAAGTGTCCTTCGCATCCACCCTAATTCTAATCCTCCAAGAAAGTATGGACATTGTCGTGTCATTCACATCATATTTTCCCTCATAATCAACATAATCAGGAATTCCATCATTGTGAAGATCAATATAATAGAAACAACTTATATCCGTGATTTTCTTCACATCCTCCAACGAGAGGTTCAACTCACGGGAAAGAGCCATCGAATCGAGACTAGCGCTTTGGGAATGCAACGGTTCAAGGATATCCATCATATAATAAGCAGGATATGAAGTTATTTTCAAATCGGTCTCCGCCCTATACACTTTTGTCCTATTCAGATATGCACCCAGAAGCACAAACAAAACCACACATGCGATATACACGTACTTATGCTGGAAAACTAATCTCACGAACCATCCACAAGCATGCAATAAATTCACGAAAAAACTCGCAATCGCATTGCCGATGATTCTCAGAACATCCAGCAAATCCAATTCTTGATTCTCTTTATTATCCATAATTATTACCAATTCTTTTCCAATTTCCGCGTAAAGATAACAATCTCTTTTATTTTTTCAACCATTGTTGCGGATTAAGTAGGCTTTTTTCTTTCCACACCTGAAAAAAAAGTGTCGCCTTATTCTTATCATCCGAGTCTTCATAAATCTTACCGATAGGAGCTCCCTTCGCGATCTTCGTTCCACTCTTCACATAGATATCCGTCAAATTAGCGTATACCGTGAGGTAGTTTCCGTGCCGAATGATGACCGCATTGTTATTCCCCGGCACAGAGAAGCATTGCGACACTGTTCCGTCATAGACCGCTGTCGCCTTCGAGCCTGGTGCGGCGGTGATATAGACGCCCTTGTTGTTCACCGTCACATCCTTCAGGACAGGGTGCGGTTGCTTGCCGAAACTACCCGTGATGGTGCCCTTGACAGGCCACGGCAACCGGCCTTGGTTCTTCTCGAATCCGCCCGCCACGGTGGTCTCCTCCCGGGTCATCGCATATCCTCCATTGGACGACGGTTGCGTCTTCTTACGTTTCTTGGCGGCCTCCGCCTGCTGGGATATGATGTTCTGGATTCTTTGGTTCAAACGTTCGGAAGCGGCCTGTTGCTTCTCCAACTCGGATTTCAGCAGTTTCTCCTGCGCGCGCAACGACACCAACAGCTTGTCCTGCTTCTGCTTCTGGTACAATGCGAACTCCTTTTCCTTCTCCTGCTTCGCCATCAACGACTTGGTGGAGGTTTTCAGCCGATCCAACTTGTCACGCTTGACCTGAATATCCTGCTTCGTCTGGTTCAATGCCGCAGACTGTTCCTTACGGATAGTGGCCAAATTGCTCAAATAGATGACACGGCGGTAGGCCTCCTGGAAGTTCTTGCTGGAGAGGATGTAGATGATGAAATCGGACTGCGTGTTCTTCGTCATGAAGGCATAGTAAATCATGTCGGACTGCTTCTTCTTCAGTTTGTCATACTCCACCGAGAGCTTATCGATGCTCACCGTCAGGGAGTCTATCTGATCGGAATAGCGGTTCAGCTCGTCCGCCTGCTTTCTGATGATCTGGTCACGGTATACGATGTCCTCGTTCAGACGCTCCAACTCACGCAAGGATTGCATGGTGTTCCGTCGGGTCTCGGTCAACTTCTTGTCGGTGTTCTGCATCTGCTTTTTCAGCTTGTCCTGCTTGTTCTTCAGCGCGTTTATGTCTTCTTTTTTCCTTGCGTTTTGGCTGGCTGTTGGTTTCTGTGCCGCCGTGTTCTTCTTTGTTGTTGTTTTTTTTGCCGCCGCGGAGTTTTTGGATCCCGTGTTAGTGCTCTTCCCGGCGGTTGTTCTTTGCGCCGGTTTCTTCGCTTGGGCCCAAAGGTCACCGCCCTCATCGATGTTTGCCAAACAACCGACGATCAATGTCATCATGATTATGAGGAACCTTTTAATGCACATTTCCTAACGATTATAATTTAAAACGCTCAGCAACTCTTCGACAGGGACTTTTTCGTATCCCTTCGGTATGGGGTTGGAGAAGCTATATTCTTTGTTCAGTTCTATTCTTTTGTAATAGAGGGTTATCTCCTGTTGCGTGTGTGAGGAGGAGAATCCTTCGCTCGTTGAGGCTTTCGACATCGACAGATTCACCTTCATCGGGAACATATACCCGGTTTCCAATGCTTCATATTGACTATACTCCCACCGCAACGTGCCGTGGACTGAGGATAGTGTCGCGTTGTTCACACGGTAATGCTCGTCTGTCGTAAATTCCTGGCTGAATCGGCTTTTCGGGTTGCTATACTGAAACAGCAACAGAGAGGCGATCTTCGAAACGGAGAAGTCGGAGAGCCTTGTCACTCCGTTTCCCAATAAGAATATTTGTCCGGATAACATCGCTTGCAGTTTGTCGACGCCTAATAATTCTCCATAATCGGGGATTTCCCTAATGCCGAACTGGGAGTATCGTTTGTTCATCCTGTCGATAAGTGTGACATCCTTATCTGAGACAAATATGCGGGCCACCTCGATGCCGGCGAACGGTTGTACGGAGATGAAGAGGAAACTATCTTTTTTCATGCGGAGTGTGGCGTTCAAGTTCATGTTCCCCGCAGATAAACTGATTTTGGTGCCGAGGGTCTCGTAGGTGAACGCGGATGGTTGGTCGGCTCCACTTTCCCCTGATGCTCCCCTCCTTGAGGAACTGCAGGAAAAAAGGACCATTAGGGCCACACCTAATAACGCTATCGTCACTTTACTCGACATATTCTCCTGTTTCAGCTTTATGTTTCAGATTATCGTAATTGATATAGTCTCGAGGATTCTCGAGCTTATCCCTCTTTTCCAAAGCCTCTTTCCAATACTTCTGGCACTCCGTCGCCGCCGTACCCGATTTATACATGATGTCGCCATAGTGCTCCAACAACTCCGGATCTTCCTTTCCCCCGTTCATATATGCCTGCTGGATATAAAGGTTGGCGATGTTATACTCCCCCTTTTTAAAGCAGATCCACGCATAGGTGTCCAAGAACACCGGACTCTTCGGATTGGACTTCAACGTCTGTAGGCTCATCTTCTCCGCCTTGTCCAAATCACGGTTCCGTATGCTCAGGTAATAAGCGTAATTATTCAAGACCATCACATTGTTGGGAGAGTAATTCAACGAGGAGTCCATCATGGCGAAGCAGGAATCCACCTGTTTCATTTGCATCAGCACATCGGCCACTTTGGCGAACAGTTCCGCCACCAGGGTATAGTCACCGTTATCGATCGCATAGCGGGTCGCACTCTTCCACACCGCCATGGCCTCCGTGTTTTCATTCAACATCAGATGAGCCATGCCCCGCACGTCCAGCAAACTGGCGCTCTCCGGGAATTGCTCGATAGACTCTTGGGCGGCGTTCACGAAACGGGTGGTGTCTCCCTTCTCAAGATAATACCTGATCAACAGCAACCATGCATCCTCATGCTTCGGATTGATGCTCAACGCCTTCCTGATATAGGATATCCCCGTCGTATCCCCCCTGTCCAATAATACGGTCGAATAGACAAGGCTCGGATACTCCTCGCCCGGATACTGGTTTATCACATCCAAATAGTAGGAGTCGTCGACCTTCATCGCGCTATCCCTCGCGATGCGTGACAACAAGTCATGCTTCACGACATAATCCACCTTGGGATTCCGCAATACGGAAAGCAAATTCTCCATCCCCTCCTTGGTGCGCCCCACCTCGTTCAGGAAATAGCCATACTGGACCGTCAGCAACGGATCTCCCGGGAACTCCTTCAAACCCTTCAGGTAACACTGTTCACCCTTTTTCTTGTCACCGACCGCCAGATATAAATCACCTTTCAGCGCGATGTATTTGGTCTCTTTGGGGGCGGACTTGATCAGTTTGTCCATCTCCGAGAAAGCTTTCTTCTCCTTCTTCTGCTTGAGGTATAGCTTGAACTTCTGTACCGAGACGGTCTCACTGACGCCCTCCTCTCCTTCGAACGCGTTCCATGCCTCTATCGCCTTCCCATACTCGTTCATCGTGGAATAGATGTTGGCGAGATAGTAGTAATAGATATTCTTGCGCTTATGGTCCTCCTTCACAAGACCCTCATACAACTTGGCCGCCTCACGCAAATCGTAGACGTTCACAAGGTAATTGGCGAGGTCCACCTTGTAGTCGATGTTGCGTGGTTCAAGTTCGGAGGCTTTCCGCATCTGCCCAATCGCCGCCATCGAGTAATTGTAATCCATGTTGATGTCCGCCAAAGCCGCGAACACCTCGCTGTTGTTGTTGTCCAACGAATTACAACGGTAGAGGTTATCGACCGCCGCGCCAATATCGCCAGACTGCCGTTGCCGCAACGCTTCCAGGTAGTAGTATTGCAGTTTCATCCTCTTCTGGGCGTCACTCTCCGCCGCCATGACGGAAGAAAAGCCCCATAAGGATAAAACAACTATGGATAATATTTTTGTCAGCCTAATCATTTCACACCAGTATGACCGAACCCGCCGGCGCCACGCTCCGTCTCATCCAGCGTCTCGACCTCCTTCCACTCCACATGCTCGTGCTTCGCGATCACCATCTGGCAGACCCGCTCGCCATCCTCGATGATGAAAGGTTCAGGAGAGAGGTTGACCAAGATGACCTTGATCTCGCCTCTATAGTCGGCGTCGATCGTGCCGGGAGTGTTCAACACCGTGAGACCATGCTTGGCGGCCAACCCGCTACGTGGGCGGATCTGCGCCTCATAACCCTCCGGCAAAGCGATGAATATACCAGTAGGCACCATCACACGCTCCAAGGAGCCAATCTTTATCGGTTCGTCGATATTCGCACGCAAATCCATGCCCGCGGACAGTGGCGTGGCATATTGTGGCATCGCATGCTTCGACTTGTTTATTATCTTTACTTCCATTGGTTTAAGAATGTTTTAGATGCAAAAATAATAATATTTTTTCGATTACGGAGAGCGATTCCGCACCGACTTTATAGGCTAAAATTTAAAACTTATAAAAAAACACACTTTCCAGTTTCTTTTTTTTACCTTTGTGGATTATAACCGCTGAAAAAAATTTTAACATAACAGTTTATATAGAAAATGGAATTGATTGAAAGTGTTATCAAAAGGGCTCAGGCTAACCCACAGCGCATCGTCCTCGCGGAAGGAACTGAGGAGAGAACGTTGAAAGCCGCCGACCAAATTATCGCACAAGGCATCGCCAAGATCACCCTCTTAGGCAACAAGCAAGAGATCGAGGGATTGGCTGCCCAGTTTGGTTTGAAAAACATCTCTAAGGCTACGATCATCGATCCGGCCAACAATCCTAATAGCAAGACGTACTCTGACCTCCTCTTCAAGCTTCGCCAGAAGAAGGGTATGACCGAGGAGCAAGCCATCGAAAAGGTGAAAGATCCTTTGTACTTGGCATGTTTGATGATCAAGAACGGCGACGCGGACGGTGAGGTTGCCGGCGCAAGGAACTTCACGGGTGATGTGCTTCGCCCTGCTTTCCAAATCGTTAAGACCCGTCCGGGCATCGGCGTGGTTTCAGGATGCTTCATCATGATCTTCAAGGATAAATCAATCGGTTACAATGGATTGATGTTGTTCGCTGACTGCGCCGCAACACCTAACCCGGACGCTGACCAATTGGCTCAAATCGCTGTATGCAGCGGTCAGACGGCTAAGAACATCTATGGTTTCGAGGACCCTCGCGTGGCGATCCTCTCCTTCTCTACCAAGGGTAGCGCTAAGCACGAGATGGTGGACAAGGTGATCGAGGCTACCGAGAAGGCTAAGGCTATGGCTCCTGACATGAAGATCGACGGTGAGTTGCAGGCGGATGCCGCCATCGTTCCTTCCGTAGCGAAGAGCAAGGCGCCTAACAGCGAGGTGGCTGGTACGGCTAACGTGTTGGTATTCCCTGAACTGGAGGCTGGTAACATCGGTTATAAGCTGGTACAACGCTTGGCTGGCGCAGAGGCGATCGGTCCGTTGTTGCAAGGTTTGGCCGCTCCGATCAATGACCTCTCCCGCGGTTGCTCCGTGGACGACATCGTGAAGATGGTGGCCATCACGGTGAACCAAGCTATCGAGGCTAAGAATAATAATTAATCACGAGTAATAGAAGACCACCCATGCCTCTCCCAAGGGGCGTGGATGGTCATTTCTAATAGATTGCAGAAATAAGATGAAGATATTAGTAATCAACTGTGGTAGCTCATCCATCAAGTACAAATTGTTCAACATGAGCACCAAAGAGGTGATGGCGCAGGGTGGCGTCGAGAAGATCGGTATCCCTGGCTCATTCCTCAAATACACCAAGAAGAACGGTGAGAAGGCGATCATCGAAAAGGATATGCCAGACCATTCTGACGGTATCGAATTGATTTTTAAAGTATTGACTGATCCTACCGAGGGATGTATCAAGTCATTGAACGAAGTGGATGCCGTAGGTCACAGAATCCTCCACGGTGGTGACAAGTTCACCGAGAGCTGCATCGTCAACAACGTGGTGAAGGAGCAGATCCGCGCTTGCTTCCCATTGGGTCCGTTGCACAACCCTGCCAACCTGAAGGGTATCATGGCGGTGGAGGCTTTGTTGCCTAACTGTCCGCAGGTGGCTGTCTTCGACACCGCATTCCACCAGTCCATGCCAAAGGAGTCTTTCCTCTACGCTATTCCTTACGAACTCTACGAGAAGGACAAGGTTCGTCGTTACGGATTCCACGGCACCAGCCACCGCT
>JAGCGM010000303.1 GCA_017649635.1 Paludibacteraceae bacterium
AAATGATAGAACGATTTGTTAATAGAGTAGAATTCAGCTCTTACGAAGATTTCAAGGACAACTTTAAAATCATCGTACCCGAACACTTCAACTTCGGGTACGATGTAGTTGACGCATGGGCGGAAGAGCAACCCAACAAAGTCGCGCTTTGCTGGACGAACGACAAAGGGGAACACATAGATTTCACCTTTGCGGACATAAAAAGGGAAACAGACAAGACAGCCGCCTTCTTCCAATCCATCGGCATTGGGAAGGGAGACATGGTGATGCTTATCCTGAAACGTCGGTACGAATTCTGGATTTCAATCATTGCGCTCCACAAGATCGGAGCCATCGCGATCCCAGCCACTTATCTGCTGACGAACAAGGACATCATCTACCGTTGCAATGCGGCGGACATCAAGGCGATCGTCGCAGTAGGCGAAGAGGTGATCACGAAGCACATAGACGACTCCGTGGCGGAGTCTCCTTCGCTCAAGTACCGTATCTCCGTCGGTCCGAACATTCCTGAAGGGTGGTTGGACTTCCACAAAGAGGTAGAGAAGGCTCCAGCCTTCGTGGCTCCAGCCCGCAACAACAACGATGACCTGATGTTACTCTATTTCACATCAGGGACCACCGGCCACCCGAAGATGGTGGTACACACCTACACCTACCCGCTCGGACACATCGTCACGGGAAAGTATTGGCACAACCTGAACGAGCAGAGCCTGCACCTCACAGTGGCCGACACCGGTTGGGCGAAATGCGCATGGGGGAAACTCTACGGACAATGGATCTCAGGCGCCACGCTTTTCGTATACGACCATGCGAAATTCAACCCGGCAGACATGCTGAAGATCATCGAGAAATACAAAGTTAACTCGTTCTGCGCACCTCCGACCGTCTTCCGCTTCATGATGAAGGAAGGCTTGGAGAAATATGACCTCTCCTCCCTGAAGCAATGCTTCATCGCCGGAGAGCCTCTGAACCCTGTCATCTACGAGGATTTCCGCAGAGAGACGGGCATTAAGCTGATGGAAGGATTCGGACAGACCGAGACGACCGTCTCCATCGCCACCTTCCCTTGGTTGGAACCTAAGCCAGGCTCCATGGGCAAACCGAACCCTAACTTCCAAATAGACTTGGTGACGCCGGACGGCCAACCAGTGGAGGAGGGTGAGCAAGGAGAAGTCATCATCCGTACCGAGCCTACTAGGCCGGTCGGTCTATTCAAGGAATATTACCGCAACCCAGAGAAGACCGCGGAAGTCTTCTACGACGGAGCCTACCACACAGGCGACATCGCATGGCGTGACGAGGATGGCTACTACTGGTTCGTCGGACGTACCGACGACGTCATCAAGAGCTCCGGCTACCGTATCGGTCCTTTCGAGGTGGAAAGCGCATTGCTCACCCACCCTGCCGTGCTCGAATGCGCCATCACAGGCGTGCCGGACGAGATCCGCGGACAGGTGGTCAAGGCGACCATCGTCCTCACCAAAGAGTACAAGGACAAAGCGGGAGACGAATTGGTCAAGGAGATCCAAGACCACGTGAAACATACCACGGCCCCTTACAAATACCCGCGCGTGGTGGAGTTTGTGGATGAGATGCCAAAGACCATCAGCGGCAAAATCAAGAGGTCTGAAATACGCGAAGAAGACAAAAAGAGATGAAGAAACGGATCGCCATCAAAATAGGAAGCAACGTGCTCGCCCTGAAAGAGGGGGGATTGGACCTGACGCGCATCAAGCAGTTGGTTTCCCAAGTCTCCGCCCTGCACAGACAGGGATTCGAGATTATCATGATCTCTTCGGGAGCCGTAGCCGCAGGGCGCGCATTGCTATCGGACGATAAGTTGGACGCCGTATCAGCCCGCCAGCTCTTCTCCGCGATCGGGCAAGCGAAGCTCATCAACCATTACCATGAATTCTTCGCCAAGGAGAACATCCTATGCGGACAGGTGCTCACCACCAAAGAGAGTCTCGGCACACGCTCCCACTACCTCAACCAGCGCAACTGCATGGAGGTGATGCTACAGCATGGCGTGGTGCCTATCGTCAACGAGAACGACACCATATCGGTCACCGAACTGATGTTCACCGACAATGACGAGCTCTCCGGCATGGTCGCCACCATGATGAACGCCGAGAAACTGATCATCCTCAGCAACATCGACGGCATCTACGACGGCAATCCGTCGGACCCCGCATCGTCCGTCATCCGAGAGGTATATCCGGGGAAACGAGACCTTTCCTCCTACATACAAGCCTCGAAATCATCCTTCGGCAGGGGCGGCATGCAGACCAAGACGAACATCGCCAGCAAAGTGGCGGACGAAGGCGTGGAGGTCATCATCGCCAACGGCAAGAAGGACGACATACTCCTCAAACTGCTGACCGGCAAAGAGGATATCGTCTGCACCCGCTTCCTGCCAAGCGACGCACCCGCCACCAGCGTCAAGAAATGGATCGCCCACAGCGAAGGATTCGCCAAGGGGGAAGTGCACATCGACGCAAAAGCGGCGGAGGCGATATG
>JAGCGM010000304.1 GCA_017649635.1 Paludibacteraceae bacterium
AACGCACGTTCTCCAGCTCCCGCACGTCCAGCGAAGGACGACCGGAAAGACGCTTGATGGAGTCGATGTTGAGGTGTTGTTCCGCCACCGCCTTGGAGACCAAAGCCATCTGGCGCGCCGTGATCGCATGGCCCAACATCGTGACGACGTAACGGTGACGACCCTGCTTGCCCGCCCACTCGTTGTACTCGTCCGACGAGACAGGCGAGAAACGCACCTGGATTCCCAGTTCGGAACATTTGAAGAGAATCTCCTTCATGATGTTACCCGAATCGTTCGAGTCATCGATCTTCACCAAGAAACCCAACGACAACGTGTGGTGGATATCCGCCTGGCCCACATCCAAGATGGTGGTGCCATATCTACCCAAAATCTCCGTCACGGAAGCAGTCACACCAGGACGATCCTCTCCATGTATGCTAATCAATATAATCTCACTAACCATTAATCTCTCTTACTTAATTATTTAGGTTTATCCAATCATACCCTGTTAGACCAGAGTAGTTTCACAAACAGGGCGCAAAGGTACAACATTAACCGCACATATGGAACAATCATCACCTGCCAAATTACCGCGGAATAGCCATAAATAAAGCGTTTTTTAACATTAGGAGGGAGGAACCCTCTTGGAAGTGCAGGCGGATTCGCGTAACTTTGTGAAAACCGCAATACCTGTACGGATGAAGATGTACCCAAGTCAGGACATACATACGAAGAGATTGGGGGATGTAGATAACAATAAAAAATTCACACAATGACAAAAGAAGAGCTATTCAAACTGATGAACGAACATCCAGTGATGTACGTTGCGACCAATGACAACGGGCAGCCTCACGTACGAGGCATATTGATGTACAAAGCCGACGAGGAAGGCATCGTGTTCCATACCGGAGTGACGAAGGATCTATACCGCCAGTTGGTGGCCGACCCGCGCGCCGAGGTGTGCTTCTCCTGCGGCAAGTACCAGATACGTGTGGAAGGCAAATTCGAGCTCGTCGAGGATAGAGCATTGAAGGAAGAGATCGTCAACCACCCGTCACGCCAGTTCCTCCAGCCTTGGAGGGCACAGCAAGGCGACGAGGCGTTCTTCGCCTTCCTTCAGGTGTTCCGCATGCGGCACGGCAAAGCGCACGCATGGTGCATGGAGGACAACTTCAAGCCAAAAGAGTACGTGATATTGTAAGAGAATGCCGCCCGGAGAGAGGCTTCGGGCGGCGATTCGTTGTGCGCCCACTTCAGCCAACCATTGACGAATTGGTTCCGCCTTCTTGGAAAGAAATCAAGTCTGTTGCGGATGTCAACTTCGTATGCAAAAAAGGAGACGCATGCGGAGAGGAAGGAAGTTATACTCCCCATGCCCACACGGAGCACGGAGAGATTTGTTAATTAATCGAGCATATAGGACTGACTCATATAGACCCTCTTCACGAAAGCTGTGCATAGCTTGTTTAATTTCTTGTTCAGCGACTTCTGCTCACCCTTGTCGAGGGCGGTGTAAGCGTCGCCGTGTTCTTTAAGAAAATCGTCAAGCACATCCTTGGAGAAGAGCCCCGCCACTTTGCCGAAATCCTGCGGGAAATGCACCTCGCCGATATGGCTCACCACATTAGTCAGCCTGTTCTCAGTAACATAAGCTTCAACTTCCGCGAGCAGGATCTTCAAAGCCTCGCTATCATTATTTGGGGCAGGCTCAGCAAGGAACTGGTTGCGAGTCTTGACACTCTTCTTCTCAGCGAACCGTTCGTTCTTGTTCTTAATGAGCACTCTGGAACCATTCCTGAGATACATTGGCACCACAGGTCTGATAACCACGCCCTCGCAAATATTGTCCTCGATGGCGGGTAGACCCAACCACTCGGCAATCTTACTCTCAAAGGCATTCGGGTATTTCAAGCACTCAGCCAACGTACCCCTGAAAAGAGTCTTGGCATAGAAGAAACCTTCCGACTCGAACAATTCATTCACCTCATCCACAGGCAGGAACCTGTTGTTTCCATCCTCGAAGAGATAGATGTCGAAGCCGTAGAATTCATGCTCGGGAGTGTAGCACACCCCTTTCTGAATCAATGAAACTCTATGACTTACCTTTACATCGTTATGGGGATAGCGGCCTCCGAACATCTCACCGAACACAGAGATATGGGTCGTCTCCGGGTATCTGGCTTTCACCTTCCCGAACAAGCTGAGCACTCGGTCTTTGTAGGTCTCAACCAATTCGGCATACTCGTAGAAGTTCTCTCCCTCAGCGAGCACGGATGTCCTTTTGGCAAACTTCACCTCATTGCCATCACACAAGAAACTGGTGTTGGTACCATGCACTTTCTCCTGTACCACATACTCAAGGTCAGCGGGCATCTCTACCATGACCTTCTCCATGAACTTTCTGTCGAAGGAATTCTCAATGGAGTTGTACTTCTTAAATTCTAACATTTTTTCTTTTCTGTTTGTGCGCATCGCTGCGCGGTTAATAATGATTGTTAATGGCAGCCCATATTGTCGGGTGTGGAGAAGAATAAATGGGCATAAAAAAAGACCGTCGGAAAGTCTGGGTTCACTTTCCAACGGTCTCATTGCATCTTTTATCGTAGTCAATAGACTTATGACATTATCCTAATCTCACTAAATGATTTTCGTCGGAAAGTATGCGTGTATGGTTCACGCTTCGTAATGCTTGCATAATTGACATAACAAATCCATCCAAAGCTTTCTGTGCCTTGAAGTTGTGACAATAATGATATGTTCAATCTTTGCTGTCGCATTATGCCTTTCCTTTTTTCGAAAAACGGCCGCAAATATATGCACTTTCCCATAAACTGTCAAATGTTCTGAAGAAAATCCTTTGAGAATCCAAGCATAGGAATTAAGAATGCATCAAAGCGAACCATATCCCACAAGGATAAGTAGAGAAAACAACCCCTGATCTCTTGCCTAAAAAATCTTCCTGTACTCCCTTTGAATGGGAATTATTTTTCTACATTTGCAAGTATATGCAAACATACAATCCTCAAAATGTTGAGCGGGCAATAAAATTATGACACAAGAGAATAAAGAGAGATTGATTCAATTACTCAGTAAGCATCATGATCTGGGTATATCAAAACAGATAGACTATGATAAGTTCTATCTATACTCTCTTATTACCCACTCCACCGCCATTGAGGGCAGTACAGTGACCGAAGTGGAGGCTCAATTGCTGTTTGATGAGGGCATCACCTCAAGTAAACGCAATATAACTGAACAAAACATGAATCTCGACCTTAAAGCGGCATACGACTATGGATATGTATGGATTAAACGTCATGAAGAGATTACGGTTGAATCCCTTATTAATCTGGCAGCCAAAGTAATGGCACGTACAGGCTCGGTATATAACTCCCTTGGAGGTTCTTTTGATGCTTCAAAAGGGGAACTTCGTAAACTCAATGTTACCGCAGGAGCAGGAGGACGTTCGTATATGAACTATCTGAAAGTGCCGCAACGATTGGAGGATTTTTGTAGGGAGTTGAACGCTCGACGTAGGGTTATTGACTCGTCTGATACTTGTGCCATATATGAACTCAGTTTTTGGGCACATTACGAACTTGTCACGATCCACCCTTGGGCAGATGGCAACGGACGAACCAGTCGACTGCTTATGAATCTATTGCAGATGGAATATGATGTTTTGCCCACAAAGGTTCTGAAGCAAGATAAAACCGAATACATCCAGTCTCTCATTGACGCACGAGAGAAAGAAGATATTAGCATCTTCCTTGACTGTATGGCACGCCTCCACATTGCTCATCTGCAACATGACATACAAAACTACGAGAAATCCATGCA
>JAGCGM010000305.1 GCA_017649635.1 Paludibacteraceae bacterium
CTGGTGAAGAACTCGACGCTGTCGGTCGTTTATAGGATAAAAGTGACTTCCCCTGCGCCACGCTTATCCAATACTTGGGTGCGTGTTTGGACAAATGAAGGGAACTTAATCATCAAGGATGCACCGCTTGGTTCGGATGTGACCATCACCGATATGGCGGGCAGCGCGGTTTACTCGGGCAAGGTCGCTTCCGACGAGATGACGATCGATTCGATCGGGTCAGGAATCTTCTTGGTGAATGTGGCAGGCGAAGTGTTCAAGGTCTCCCTTTAAACTGCTTAGAGATAGGAAAATAGATTGATAACTAATATAATTGTCAAATATGAAATTAGTGTCTTTTTCAAGAGAGAGTCTGAATGTGAAATCCTCCGTTTGGAGCGATCTTCTCTCTTCAAAACTTAAATATTTTTTGTTGTTCGCTCTTTGCCATGTCTTCATGTCCCAAAGCGTTTCCGCTATCAGCGGGTGCTCATGGTCGTCGTATAGCAACCTCGACGAGGTCTCATGGGATCCGGAAAATGGTGTGATCCACTATAAGATCCGTGCTTATCAGACGTGGGGTGGAGAAGGTAATGCGCGTTGCTGTTGGGGCGTGGATGGTGATCCGCTCACGCTGACGCAGAAAAGTTCAACCACTCATGTCATCAAGATTTTGACCGATGAAGACGGGAAAGACAATGGAAGTACGATAGACGGAAGAAAGTTGCAGTATGGCGTGAGCACCGAAAAGGCGCCTTCCGCTCAAGGTGGTAGTGATGAGTCGACTCGTTTTTATGTGTTTGACGTGCCTGTCTCCCAAGCGGATTTAGGGAAACCCATCACCATCAGCTTGAAAGGACATTGGTGGAAAAAAGGTGGAGTGGGAGAAGGAGTAGACGAGAATTATGATGAGCCGAACTTCCGCCAGGTCACGTTGACCTATCCAGCCGATCCGGGTCTGCAAATAACCAAGGTTTATTATGATTGCGCGCAGACAACGACAGGAAAGTCCGCACCGGTGATCTATTTCGATTGGAAGCGTAATAACAGTTCGGCATGGATTGCCACCGAGGGTGCGGTTTTCTTGTGTGAAGGCGGATCCACTGAACAAACGAAAAATGCAGGTTCTACCGCTCGCTATGCGAAGACGGAGCCTTCCCCTTTCTATGTGGGGGTTACGACTGAAGACGGGGACTATCACAACACGAATAATTACTACACGTATAAGTTGAGGCATGAGTTGGAACTGCAAATAGAAGCCAATGGTATCCAAAGCAATATCTTGTACGCGTTTGAGTCCAATACGGTGGAGGTGAACGCCTATTCCCAGGTCTCTTACGTGAACGTGGAGGAGAAAAGTGAAGGAACATTCTTTGTTTGGAAGATACCATCCGCTCCTACGACTCATTATGATAACAGCCCTTTCATCGTGACGATGACTAGAACGACGGAGACGGATACGACGGAAGAGAAGATGGAGTTCCCATACGAGCCGGGCGTGACGGATTATTCGTACAAGATTCCTACCTATGTGGGAACGGTTAATTATCTCTTCTCGGTGGAACGTGGAACCACAAAGGATTTGGAATGCTTTGACGTCTTTAAACGGAAGCTATCTGTTTCCATGGCTTATGGTGACCATGCTTATCCTGATGCACCGAAAGTGCAGGTGTCTCCTGATCAATCCACTGCGGTGATAACTTGGGAAAAGACAGGAAAGATGTGGACGGAAGGCACGCAGTTCGTCCTTAGCAGAACTGATTTGACCACACTGACGACTTCAGAGGATACGCTTTCGAGAGAGGTGTTTGTCAAGGGGGCTTACGTGGACAGTGTCGATTTCTGCAGCTCCTATGCCTATAAGCTTATCCTCATACCAGGTCGCGGGGCGGAGAAAAAGGTGTTGATTGTGGGTGAAATCACGACGGGTGGTTGCCCTTCCGTATTCCTGACCCTTTATGACGGCTCGAACGGCAAGACTGACATATTGATCGATCAATGCAATACCTTCAAGGCTGGTTTTGTGCCTGACGAAGGCTGGGTTATCGAGTCTGTCTCCTACAACGGAGCGGATGTGACCGACCAGTTGCAGGATGGCTATTATAATACACCGGAGGTGACGGAGAATTCAACTTTGTCCGTAGTCTATAAGCAGAAGATTCTCACGGATGCGCCAATGACCACCAACACGTCGACGCACGTATGGACGAGCGATAGGCAGGTGGTTATCGGTAATGCTCAGATAGGCACGGAAGTGGTTGTCATGGATTTGATGGGCCGTCTGGTTTATTCAGGCAAGGTCGATTCGGATAAGATGACGATCGACGCTCTCGGCTCGGGCATCTTCATCGTGAGAGTGGGGACAGAAGTGTTCAAAGTCTCCCTTTAAATAGTTTTTGAAGGTTTAGGTATATCCATAGGATTGCACTTCCGCGGTGCGATCCTATGGTTTTTTTGTTGTCCATCCAAGCATGTATGGGGTTGCCTATTTGCGCATGATTGCGGGTCTCATTCACCCCTTATTTCTTCTTGCGCAGAAAGAATATTAATCCACCAGCTATGAGCAAAAGCAGAATGGCACCTAGAATGATGTAGCGATATGAACTGTTAGCGACTGTGGAACCAGAGGAGCCGTCGCCTGAATCCTGTGTGGTGGTTGTGCCCGTGCCCGTTTCCGTTTCCGAATCATTCGTCCGTAGTTCCTCACAGTAGTTGGCGAGCGAATCAAGTTGCATTCTCAGACTGTCATCCTCATACTTCTTGAGACATTCCTTGTAATACGATCCCTCCTGGCTTCTAAGCA
>JAGCGM010000033.1 GCA_017649635.1 Paludibacteraceae bacterium
AATCTCTTCCTGACCGGTAAGGCGGGAACGGGTAAGACAACTTTCCTGAAGCGACTGAAGGAGGAGTCGCCTAAACGTATGGTCGTGGTGGCACCGACGGGCGTGGCGGCCATCAATGCGGGTGGAGTGACCATCCACTCGTTTTTCCAAATCCCTTTCGGTCCCTATCTGCCTGGACAAAAGAGCCTCTCCAAGGAGGTGAGTAAGCTGAGAAAGGAAAAACTGAACATCATGCGCACGCTGGACTTGCTGGTGATCGACGAAATCAGTATGGTCCGGGCGGATCTGTTGGACTGCGTCGACGATGTCCTGCGGAGGGTGCGCCGCTCTTCCTCCCCCTTCGGTGGGGTGCAACTGCTGATGATCGGCGATACGCAACAGCTGACGCCTGTCGTGAAGGACGATGAGTGGGCTATGCTGCATGAGGTCTATGATACACCCTATTTCTTCTCCAGCCGGGCGTTGCGAGGAACGAACTTCGCCTGCGTGGAGCTGAAGCAGGTGTTCCGCCAGGAGGACGAGGCTTTCGTCGCCCTCCTGAACAAGATACGTGACAACCAGGTGGACGACAAGACCCTCGCCGAGCTGAACAAGCGCTATCTTCCTCATTTCAACCCGGACGATAGCGAGGGCTATATCCGCCTGACCACCCATAATGCGACGGCGCAGCGTCTCAATGAATCGAAACTCTCCGCCTTGAAGACGAAGCCTCACACCTTCAAGGCGAGGATAGAGGGCACCTTCCCTGAATATGCGTACCCTACGGACGCGGAGCTGGTGCTGAAGGAGAATGCGCAGGTGATGTTCATCAAGAACGATTCTTCCCCTGAGAAGAGATATTACAACGGAAAGGTCGGTGTGGTGAAAAGCATTGACGGTGAGGATATTGTGGTGGAGGACCGCCGGACGGGCGACCTGATCACCGTGGGCCGTGAGTCGTGGGAGAATGTCCGCTACGAACTGAACAAGGAGACGAACGAGATAGAGGAGAAGGTGGATGGTCTCTTCGAGCAATATCCGCTGAAGACGGCTTGGGCGATCACGATCCATAAGAGCCAGGGCCTCACCTTCGAGCGGGCCATCATCGATGCCGCCGCCTCGTTTTCGCATGGGCAGGTCTACGTGGCCTTGAGCCGCTGCAAACGATTGGAGGGCATGGTGCTGAGTTCGCCCATCTCGCTTGCCTCCATCAGACATGATAGCCGTGTCGACATGTTCAACCAGGAGGCGGAGGCGCGTGTGCCGGACAATGATTCGCTCAAGACCATGCACCGTGATTACTTCGCGCAGCTGGCGGAGGAACAATTCACCTTCAACCCGATATCCATTCCGCTCCATTCCTTGCAACGCCTGATGGCGGAGTCTTTCTCCAAACTATATCCTGCCGTCCTTTCTACGGTGGACGGGTCGGTGCCGGAGCTGGAGAGCAAGGTGACTAGCGTCGCGGTTCGTTTCGTGGCGCAGGTCCGTGTCATGGCGGCGGAGAGCTCCGACGTGGACCGTGACGAACGGATCAAGGAGCGTACCCAAAAGGCTGCGGCGTATTTCCTCCGTGAGTGCGAGACGATCATATCGCCCGTGCTCTCTTCCTTGGCCTCCGTGCAGACGGACAACAAGGAGTTGGCGAAGCACTTCAATGATTTGCTGACCTCCCTGCAGGAGGGGTACGACGAGAAGATGGCCACGTTGCGGGCTTGTGGCGAGGGCTTCTCTGTCGCTTCTTTCCTGCGGGCGAAAACCGATGCCATCGTCTCCGCTAAGGCGGATGAGGCGAGGAAGAAAGGGAAGGAGAAATATGCCTCCCTCTCGGCGGATATCCTGCATCCGGAGCTCTACGAACGGTTGCGCGAGTGGAGGAAGGACGAGGCGGACGCGCAGAACTACCCCGCCTATATGGTGCTTGCCCAGAAGGCGCTGATCAACATAGCGAACCTGATGCCTGCGAACGAGGCGGAGCTGCTGCAGGTGCAGGGCGTCGGCAAGGGGATCGTAAGCCGTTACGGGGAGGATATCCTGACCGTGGTGGAGGAGTGCGTGGAGCAATTCGGCTACGAGCGCAAGTCTATGGCGGAGGTGGCGGAGAGCGTCCGTCCTCCGAAACGCACATCGGGCAGTAAACGTGAGAAGGAGAAGGGTGAGTCGACGTATGACATCACCCTGAGGATGTATAAGGCTGGAAAGACAACGAAGGAGATCGCCGAGGAGCGTGGCTTGGTGGAGAGCACCATCGAGTCGCATCTGCTGCGTTGCGTGGAACGAGGCGAACTGGGTGCGGAGGTGATCTGCCCGCCGGATAGGCTGAAGGAGGTGTCTGCCTTCATCGCCCAACATCCCGAAATGGGAGTCAGCGACCTGCGCAAGGAGTGCGGGGAGAAGTACACTTGGGCGGAGATACGGCTGGCGTTGCTCGAGAGAAAAACTTTTCCCTGAATCGTGAAGTATGGGCTTGTTGTTGAGGATGTTAAGGTTCTGTAACATTGTGAAGCCTGCGCTTTAGTCTTCCCTGCGGATCGCTTGCAGATTCCAAGATTTTTTCTAAAATTTGTAACGAAGTTGCGCATGTTTAAGGCAATGGTATTTGTTTTATTTTTGTATTTGTAATATATTAATAATCAATAAAATGCGTAGCGTTTTTGTTTTAAAATCAATTCAATCAATTGGTAGAGAATGATCAACATACGAAAACTTGAAGCCGAACTGTGGGAGTCGGCAGATCTTTTGAGACAAGGTAGTAAACTGACGAGCAGCCAGTATTGTATGCCTGTGCTTGCCCTGCTATTCCTGCGCTATGCCTACAGCCGCTATAAGATGGTTGAGGCAGAGATCTTGGAGAATCGTCCTAGTCGTGGTGGCCGGGTAATGCCTGTGGAACCAAGTGATTTCTCTGCCAAGAGTGCGCTATACCTCCCTCGTGAGGCTCAGTTCGATTATTTGGTGAATCTGCCTGACAATGTCGTGTCTGCTGGATTGAAGACCAAGGACGGGCAGGAAATCAACTCCATGGGCGAGGCTGTGAATAATGCCATGCAACTGGTGGAAGACCAGAGCGAACAGTTGACGGGTGTACTTCCTAAAACCTATACAATGTTTGCTGACGACTTGTTGCGCGAATTACTTCGCATCTTCAACAACAAGACCATTGACGAGGTGGGTGGTGACATTATCGGACGCATTTATGAATATTTCCTTTCGAAGTTTGCCAAGGCTGTCGCATCAGATGATGGGGTATTCTTCACTCCAAAGTCACTTGTAAAGATGCTTGTAAATGTGCTGGAGCCTTCGCAAGGCATAATGCTCGATCCTGCTTGTGGCTCAGGTGGTATGTTTGTGCAGACGGGTGACTTCGTGAATGCGGCTGGCATGAACGCCAATACCAATATGACCTTCTACGGACAGGAGAAGGTGGAGTATAACGCCCAGCTCTGCTTAATGAACATGGCTGTTCATGGATTGAACGGGCGAATCATTTCTGGCGATGAAGCCAACTCCTTCTACCACGATGCCCATAACCTCGCAGGCAAATGCGACTATGTGATGGCCAATCCACCTTTCAACGTGGATAAGGTAAAAGCCGAGTCGACTTCTGCGGCAGGTCGCCTCCCTTTTGGACTGCCAGGCGTCAATGCAAAAACGAAAGAAATAGGCAATGCCAACTATTTGTGGATTAGCTATTTCTATGCCTACCTGAACGATCATGGACGCGCAGGCTTCGTGATGGCAAGTTCGGCTACAGACAGCTCCAATAAGGATCGCGACATACGTGAGAAGTTGGTGCGTACGGGCGATGTGGATGTCATGGTGAGCGTGGGCAACAACTTCTTCTACACGCTATCGTTGCCTTGCTCGTTATGGTTCTTCGACCGCAATAAAAACGAAGCAATCCGTGACAAAGTGCTCTTTATCGATGCCCGCAACTACTATACTGTTGTTGACCGCACGTTGAACGAGTGGACAGAGTGGCAGCTCCGTAATCTGCAGGCCATTGTGCATCTCTATCGTGGGGAGAGGGAAAAGTATCAGCAACTCCTGACGGACTACAATAAAGCCATTGACGAAGCCCTTGCCGCTTTGAATGACGAAGCCCAGCCCTTTAGCGAGCTAATAGATGAAGATACGCGTGGCCGTTTCTGGGAGGTGATGGACTGGAACAATCATGCCGGGCGTGATTATATTGAATTGAAACAGAGACTTGATGCTCAAATTAACCAAACTAAAATGTTCATCAAGTCTGCCGAATCCTTGATTGAGAAACGCAAAGTCAAGGCTATGCGGCAGGCTGGCGAATCATTCTGTAATGCGCTTTCCGATATTTTGAACATCATAAACGAGTCCGAATGGCTCACCTCGAAGTTTGGCGACGGAGAATACATCGATGTCCTCGGACTCTGTAAGATTGCCACCATTCAAGAGATAGAAGAGAAGAACTATTCTCTGACTCCCGGCGCCTACGTGGGAGTTGCCGAACAGGAGGATGATGGTGTGAATTTCCATGAGCGTATGAACGAGATTCATGCTGAGTTGGCACAACTGAACAAAGAAGCCAATGTGCTGATGGATGAAATACAAAAAGCGTGGGAGGAACTGAAATGAGCAAGAAGTCAATCAGATTCTACAATGACCATGAGGTTCGTGCTGTTTGGGATGACGAGCAGAATAAATGGTGGTTCTCTGCGGTTGACATTGTGGGCGCAGTGAATGATGAATCAGACTACAAGAAATGCCGCAGCTATTGGAAATACCTGAAGGGCAAGATGGCCAAAGACGGGGTTCAACTGGTTAGTGTCACTAACCACTTCAAATTCGAGGCTCCTGATGGTAAGCAACGTGCCGCTGATGCATTGGATGCCGAATGTGTACAGACATTAGCAAAGCACTATCCAAACAATCGTGCCAGTGCTTTCCTCGACTGGTTTGTGTATAGCGACAACACCATTGACGGACAGAGCAAGAAGAAAGCATACACCCTCGTTGAGAGTGGCTTGTTAGAAACACTGAAGCCTGGTACTGTCAAAGCTCTCCAGCAGATTCATGCCTACCTCTTTGGTGGATTATATGATTTTGCAGGCAAGATTCGCACCAAGACTATTTCAAAAGGAAATACTATCTTTTGTCTGGCAGAATACCTACATCAGAACCTGAAGACTATCGAACAGATGCCTGAGACGACATTTGATGAGATAGTAGATAAGTATGTGGAGATGAATGTGGCCCATCCTTTTATGGAAGGCAATGGTCGCTCTACACGTATCTGGCTTGACTTGATTTTCAAGAAGCAGCTGAAGATGTGTGTTGACTGGAGCAAGATTAACAAAAAAGACTATCTGGATGCCATGGTTGCAAGTCAGATGAACAGTACCAGAATCCGCGAACTGCTGAAACAGGCACTGACTGACCGCATTGACGATCGCGAAATTTTCATGAAGGGTATCGACTATTCCTACTACTATGAGCAGGAGGATGGTGCAGAGGTGATAAATGAAGGAAAGGAGGATGAGGT
>JAGCGM010000306.1 GCA_017649635.1 Paludibacteraceae bacterium
TTCCCCAGGGCCTGACCGCAGCAAGGAGAGTCGGTTGTAGCGGTGCGATGTAGTAAGCTTGCCCACCTGCCTCTTTAGCTCAGTTGGCCAGAGCACGTGATTTGTAATCTCGGGGTCGTTGGTTCGAATCCGACAAGAGGCTCATAAAGGAATCGAAAGCCAGTGTTCTCACTGGCTTTTTTTATGGCTAATGGGGAGGAACACCTCGTAGAGACGCAAAATGTTGCGTCTCTACAAGACCACGCCTCGCAACGGATTCATAAATTCCACAAAAATGATTTCACAGGACCTGCCCATTTCTTAATTCGCACCATGTGTTAATGATTTTCGGTGCCCTAGGCATCCGATGGTTGTCGTCCGGGCGCGGTAGAGACGCAAAATGTTGCGTCTCTACAGAACCGAAACACACAACGGATTCATAAATTCCGCAAAAATGAATCCTCGCCCCCCAAAATTCATAATTCAAAATTCAAAATTCATAATTTTCTCATTCTTATCCAGTCCGCCTCATCCACCTCAACAATCCCCTGGTCACGCAGGTGGCGGACCACCGTGAAAAATTTCTTCTCATCGACATCCGTCATCGACAGCAGGGAACGGATCGGCTTAGGGGAATCCGCCAACTGAGCGGAGAGGAAATCCTTCACACCATCGAAGACATAATTGGGCAAACCGCTTTCGCTCTTCCCCAGGCAATAGTCGCACGCCCCGCAATCATGCGGGTTCTCCTCCCCGAAATAGCGCAGGAGCATCCGGCTACGGCAGTGGGAAGCGTCCGTGGCATAGGCGATCACCTGCTCCACCCTTCTGGAGAAACGCGCCAGACGCTCCTCGTACACCTCCTTCGAGATGTACACGCGTGACTCGTCCACCCTGCGTCGCAGGAACTTGATGTAAGGGGTCTTTTTGCCCGGTATATAGTCAATCACCCCATAATACCGTAGTTTGGAGAGCTTGTGGTACATCTCGTCACGGGTAAGTCCCAAGCGCTTCGCCATATCGATCTCATCAATCCGCACATAGTCAGCGAACAGTCCCGAATAGGTGCGGAGCAACATCTCCAGGATATCGTCCAAAATGGGTTCGGCAGAGAAATCATAGTCGTACAACTTGCGGCGAGGTACGGAGAACATCACCAGCGAACCCAAGTTCAACTCGTCCGTCAACTCCAGGTATTCCGCCTGCTGCAGGATTTTCAATGCGCTGAATGTCTGCGTGATGGGCAGGTGGAAGGAACTGCAGAAATCGCTCAGGCTGAAGGCGTGCACGAAATCCTCGCCCTCACCCTCCCCTATCTGGAAGTAGCAAGCCACCTTCGTGTAGATGCCCTTGATGAACTCACGGGAAGGATAAGACTCCGCAATACGTTTCTTCAGGTTCGTGATATCCATCTTGTTGTAGAGCAGGATAGCATAGGAGCGCTTCTCGTCACGTCCCGCGCGGCCCGCCTCCTGGAAGTAGGCCTCCAGCGTGTCGGGCAAATCCACATGGATGACGGTGCGCACATCGGGCTTGTCGATACCCATACCAAAGGCGTTCGTCGCCACGATCACGCGGCACTCGCCCGATTTCCAAGCCTCCTGTTTGCGGGTCTTCGTCTCCGGGCTCAACCCCGCATGGAAATGGTCCGCCGAAACGCCATGCTGTTTCAGCCAATCGGCTATCTCCTTGGTCTTCTCACGGCTACGCACATAGACGATGGAGGTGCCATGGACCTTCTCCAGCACTTTCATCATCTGCCCCATCTTATCGTCCGTCTTGCGCACGACGTAGGCGATGTTCTTCCGCTCGAAGCTCTTCTGAAAGACCACCCCGTTACGGAAACGCAACTGACGCTGGATATCCTCGACAACCTCAGGCGTGGCGGTGGCGGTCAAGGCGAGCACCGGCACATCAGGCACAAGGTCTCTCGCATCGGCGATATGCAGGTAGGAAGGACGGAAGTCATACCCCCATTGGGAGATACAGTGGGACTCGTCCACAGCGATCATGCAGATGTCCATCAGCTTCATCTTCTGGCGGAAGAACTCCGTACCCAACCTCTCCGGAGAAACGTACAAGAACTTATAGTCTCCGTAAACACAATTGTCCAGCGTCACGAAAATCTCCTCGTTGGTCATGCCCGAATAGATCGCTGCGGCCAATATGCCCTTGTCCTTCAGGTTGTCCACTTGGTCCTTCATCAGGGCGATCAGCGGCGTGACAACCAAACAAATCCCCTTCATGGCGAGCGCCGGCACCTGGAAAGTGATGCTCTTACCGCCACCCGTAGGCATCAAGCCCAGAACATCCCTGCCTTCGTAGACCGCGCGGACAATGTCCAACTGGAGCGGCCGGAAGTCTGAATAGCCCCAATATTTACGAAGAATAGCCTTGAAAATATTATCGTCAACCATGAATTTGTTTTTATAATGAAACATTGGTCTTCGTGCGCCAGCGATTCAACTCGCAAACGGTAGAAATGTAGTAAAACACGTGAAATCCGTCCTCGGAACAATCGCCCCACACGACCCAACAATGTTTAAGTTCCCGTATGTTGCCGTAAAGTTACGGAAAAACGCAATATTCTTTTTCATACCTAAAATAAAAACAGAGAAAAAATTGCATTTTTACACGCATAATGGTAAATTACGCCTTATTTGGCACGGTGGAATACTCCCCGCGAGGAAAGAAAAAAACATTTACGAGATGGACAGCAAAAAAGATCCGATGGGTAGGGCCATAGCGGACTACCACCAAGGCAAGAGGACGGGCAAGCTCAGGGTGTTCTCCCCGATGTTCGACGAGGATGAGATACCCGTGGAGACACTATTCCGCAAGTATGAGGAGATGCCGGAGATTGAGCGGAAGGCCTTAGACATGACCCGAGGCAGGACACTCGACGTGGGGGCCGGATCGGGCTGCCATACGCTCGCCCTCCAGCAGCGGGGCGTGGAGGTGACCGCCATCGACATCTCACCGCTCTCCGTCGAGACGATGAAGGCTCGTGGCGTCCAGGAGGTGAAGGAGCAGGACTTCTTCACCCTAAAAGGGAAATACGACACCATCCTCATGCTGATGAACGGTATCGGCATCGTCGGGACGTTGGAACGTCTGCCGGACTTCTTCCGCCACCTCGACAACATCCTGGCGCCCGGCGGTCAGTTGCTCTGCGACTCGTCGGACATCAGCTACGTGTTCGAAGACGAAGAGGGTTTCATCGAGTACCCTGAAGACTCCGCCTATTACGGAGAGCTATCGTTCCGCATGCAATACAAAGAGACCGTCGGGGAACCCTTCGAATGGCTCTACATCGACGCCGACACGCTGCGGCAAAAAGCCGAGGAGAACGGTTACAGCGTCGAAGTGGTGGCTGAGGGAGAACACTACGATTACTTGGCAAGGATAACCAAGGCACTATGACATGGTCAAGAAAAGGGCGTAGAACAAGTTACATAATAAGCCAAAAAGGAATAACTTTGCACATAGACAAAAAAACGAACCTATGAAAACAAAAATACTCATCATACTATCATTTCTCCTGACCTTCCAGATAGCGGAAGCCAGGCGGAACAGGGAGAAGGTGCAGGAGCCGGACTCCGTCCGCATCGACACCACAGCCGCCAAGGATTTGGGCATCAACATCGACCTGAAGGAGGATTCGCTCATCGTGGAGGAACGTCCGGAGGAGACCTACGTGCCTGTCGTTTACACGCCCAAGACCTCCGTCCTGCACATCCCTATAGAGATCAACATGGCCCTGATGGAGAAGATCATCAACGACAACTTCCAAGGCCTCATCTACGAGGACAACAACATCGAAGACGATAGCCTGATGATCAAGGCATGGAAGGAGCAGGACTTCATGATCACTTACGACGGGAACGAACTCACCTACCGTGTGCCTATCAAGCTATGGATTAAGAAGCGGTTCGACCTGGGCATCACGACGACCGACCGTGAGATTGAAGGCTCCATCAGCATGACGTTCAAGACAAAAATCGCCTTCACTAGGGATTGGAGCATTGTTTCGGACACAAAAATCGTTGAGTATAAATGGATTAAGACACCAACCATCAAGGTCATCGGACTGAACATTCCAATCACCACCATCGCGGAGAAACTGATCAAGGACAACCAGGCGGACATAGGCAAGGCCATCGACAAATCCATCCGTGAATACATCCCGCTGAAGGGGTACGTGGAGAACATCTGGAACACGGTGCAGGACCCGATCGACATCAGCACAGCGGACTACAAGGCGTGGATCAGGACCACCCCTAAACTACTGTACAGCACACCAATCCACGGAGAGTACGGCATCCTGAAGACAACGGTCGGCATCCAATGCCTCATGGAGGTATTCATGGGCAAGACACCAAGGAATTACACGAAACGCACCGCCATCCCTCCCTACAAGCAATACAAAGACACGGACGGTAATTTCTCCATCAACATCCTGGGAGACATTCCTTTCGAATTGGTGGACTCCGTGGCCAAGAGCATCATGGTCGGGGAGGTGTTCGGGGAAGGCAGACACCAAATCATCGTGGATAGCATAGAGGTCTACGGACAAACGACGGAACTGGTCATCGGACTGGAGGTGTCAGGCTTCATCAATGGCAAGATATACCTGACGGGCATTCCTTATTTCGACCATGAGATGTCCTCGATACGGGTCAAGGACG
Source organism: Paludibacteraceae bacterium (assembly GCA_017649635.1). GTDB lineage: Bacteria > Bacteroidota > Bacteroidia > Bacteroidales > Paludibacteraceae > UBA1181. The sequence goes on from JAGCGM010000306.1 coordinate 4,668, forward strand.
TGGACTACCGAATCACCACCAAAAACGTATTGGCCAAAATCGTCAACCTATTCTACAAAAAAGGCCTAAAACGGAAAATCGAGGAGAACATGATCTTCTCGCTGAAGGAGGAGCTCTCCCTCATCAAGGAGATGAGCCGCTCCGAACTCTTCAACATGGAAGTCATGAAAAACGTGCGACTGAACGGATTCATCGAGAAGCTCAACGTGAACAAGATATTCCTCACGGAAGAGGGCATCAAGGCCGACCTCGACATCAAGGGGAAGATGACGGTGAAAATGCAGTAGAAGTAAGAGTTAAGAAGTAAGAGTTGAAGGAGAATCCATAGGTTCCGTTGGTTCCTCTATATAGAATGGATATGAGCGGACCATCCACAAAAAAAATCGGTCAGGAGCACATCCCGACCGATTTTTTCTATTCTATTTCTATTACAGGTTCTTCGTCTTCAGGAAATCGAGCAGTTGATTCCACTCTTCCTCAGACGCGAAACCATTCTTATCGACAATCATATAACGAATCGAATCGAAGTATAGGCAAATGTATCGCTTCTTTTTCACTTTCAGTTTACGAAACGAGCTATACCGACCGGTCCATTCTTGGCTAGAATATTCATGCTGAGACGAGAAAATCACCTCCTCATCCTTGAATACATAGCGACAAATCATTTTTTCTCCCATCTGTTTCCTTAGCGTACGCTTCACACCCCATGGCGAAAACCTAAGAATCATTCTGACCACGAGGAAAATCATCAGAAGTAAGAATACCAAGGGATACGCCATACCCTCAGAAGGAGCATCCATAAATGCCAATACAGAGAAAGCGGAAGATGCAATAAAAGTAGTCAATATTATGAATAAACTAACAAACAACCTCTTCGTCCTCGAGTCAAGCGAACAGATAATCTCCGGGGTAAGCGTTGTCTCATTATGTAGTTCCATCACTCAACCGTTTTTATATCCTTGATCATCAGCTGGATGGAGGTCGTTCCATTGAAGGTGTTCTCCTCTATCGTATAGCAGATGTCAACTGGGTTTAACTCTTTGATGTATTTATTGAAATCGACCTCGCCCGGGCATTTCGGCTGACCGAACCCGAAGGCGATACCGTTCATGATGCACTCCGACTGGGAGTCGATCAGCTCCAGCTTCATGTGCTCCTGTTCCTTGCCCACCGCGCGGCTCGTACCGTAATCGAAGACCCTGCGGGTGACGAAGACCGGCTTGGAGTTCTCCGGGCCGAACGGATTGAACTGTTTCAGCAAGCGGAAGAATTTCGGGGTGATCTCCTTGAAATCGATGAACGCGTCGATATCGATCTGAGGCTGTTTCTGCTCCTCCAAGATATTCTCCGTGACATACTGTTCGAAGCGACGCTTGAACTCCGGCACATTCTCCTCACGCATGGAGAGACCCACCGCATACATATGTCCGCCGAAGTTCTCCAGCAGGTCACGGCACGACTCAATCGCCTTGTAGATATCGAAGCCCTGCACGGAACGTCCCGAACCCGTCGCGAAACCGTTCGAGTGCGTCAGAACGATGGTAGGTTTGTAATACATCTCGGTCAAGCGGGAAGCCACGATAGCGATGACACCCTTGTTCCAGTCCGTGTTGTAAACGACGATGGAATTGCGGGCCTCCCAACCCTCCTCGCTCTCCAACTTAGCCTTCGCCTCGTCGGTGATGCTCTTGTCCAAGTCCTTACGCTTGTTGTTGTATTGGTCGATGCAGTCACTCTTCGCCTTCGCGAAACTCAGATCCCTGGAAATCAGTAATTCGACAGACTCACGGGCGGTCTGCATACGTCCAGAAGCGTTCAGGCGAGGACCGATTTTGAAGACAATATCACTGATGGTGATCTCCTTGTCCGCCAAGCCACAGACATCGATGATGCTCTTCATGCCCAAGCTAGGGTTGGAGTTCAACTGTTTCAGTCCATAGTAGGCGAGGATACGGTTCTCCCCGTTGATCGGCACAATGTCGGATGCGATGCTCACCGCAAGGAAATCCAGCATCGGTTCCAGCTTATCGAATGGTATGCCATTGTTGGAAGCGAAAGCCTGCATGAACTTAAAGCCCACGCCGCAGCCCGACAGGTTCACGTCCGGATAGGTGTTATCCGCGCGTTTGGAATCGAGGACCGCCACCGCATTCGGCAGGCATTCGTCCGGTGTGTGATGGTCGCAGATGATGAAGTCGACCCCCAACTGATTGGCGTAGTCCACCTTCTCGACCTCTTTGATACCGCAATCAAGGGCAATGATCAGCTTGATCTTATTCTCCACTGCGTAGTTAATGCCCTTGGAAGAGACACCATACCCCTCCGTGTACCGGTCAGGTATGTAAAAATCCACGTTCGAATAGAACTGCTTCAAAAACTTGTACACGAGCGCCACCGCCGTGATACCATCCACATCATAGTCGCCATAGACCAAGATCTTCTCCTTGTTGCCTATGGCCCTGTTCAGACGATCCACCGCCTTTTCCATGTCGTTCATGAGGAAAGGATCGTGCAGATCGGCCAGTTGTGGACGGAAAAAACTCTTCGCCTGGGCGAAGGTTGTAATACCCCTTTGGACTAGCAATTGGCAAAGGACAGGGCTGATGCCAAGCGCTTCGGAAAGCTGCACCTTTTGGTTTTCTTGTTCGTCTGACAGAGGTATAAAATTCCATCTGTTAATCATTATATATGTTATTTTTCTATTTTTCTATCAAAAGGCATTTTCTCCCACGAATTTTTCCTCAATTCGTCAAACGGAAAAAACAACTTGTAAAGTTAATAAATTCATATCAAA
>JAGCGM010000307.1 GCA_017649635.1 Paludibacteraceae bacterium
GAGGCATTGAAATGCATACAGGAAGAGGGCGATTTCAGTGAGGATGCCATCCGCACAGTCTTAAAGGATTTCTACGATGTGGATCTTGATGACGTGTTGCGTAGAATGAAGAAATAAAATTTTGATGCGCATATGTGATGGTCCGGGTCCTTTCTGGAACCCGGACCTGTTTTTTAATATCGGATCTTTCTATTTGGTTTTGAAAGTAAATCATTATATTTGCGACAGGAACATAACACATACCAAAATGAAAAACATTTACACACTATTATTGTCCAGCACTTTGGCTTTCCTGGCGAGTACCTCCACTTCCATGGCGGATCCTTCGCGAGGCCTATGGGCGTGCCAAACAGTTAAGAACGACAATGTATTCGTCAGCTGGCGAATGAGAGGTACTGATGCGCCGAAGTCCACCACTTACAAACTATATGCGGATGGCCAGTTGGTGAATACCTTCACCGACCGTACCAACACCACGCTTTCAAAGAACTATGCTAATTCGACCTTCTCGGTTGAGGTCTATAACAAGGAGGGCGAAATGATTGATTCCCAGGAGGGTGTCAAATGCGACGGTAATCATTTCCGTCATCTCCAACTGAATCATCCAGGCACTTACCGCTTGCCTGATGGCACGACGGTGACCTATTCTCCGTATGACTGTTCCGCCTATGATATGGACGGTGACGGAGAACAGGAGATCATCCTTTGCTGGGAAGGTGGTACGGGTGCGCTGGCAACCCCTACGGCTCCTCCGATCTTGGACTGTCTGAAGCTGGATGGTACGCTGTTGTGGCGTATCAATTTAGGACCTAATGTGTTGGCTGGTTGTCGCTTCACGTTCCTGTGCTACGACTTCGATGGGGATGGTTATGGTGAGTTGATCGCTAAGACGGCTCAAGGCTCGAAAGATGCCACCGGCAATTTCCTTTCGAAAGGTGCGGCGGCGGGCGCTAACCATTCCGCCTCTTCCATCAATAGTTCCGGTGTTATCACGGATGGAGGGAAAGAGTGGATCACCTGCTTCAGTGGCAAGGACGGAAGGGAGTTGGCGACGATCGATTATTGGCCATATTTCAATATCCAGAGGGATTGGGACGACAGAAGCACAAATACGGACGGTTCAACCTACGGACACCGAGGAAACTGGATGAAGGGTTGTGTGGCCTTCCTGCCTGTTAATGGTCAGGCTAAACCGTGCGCGGTGACCACGCGCGGCATCTACACCTATTCGTACGCCGCGGCATACTCGTGGGATGGACAGACCTTGTCCAACTTATGGAAGCACACCTCCGACCGTCCCGGACAGGGCATATACGGGCAGGGTGCCCATAGCATCACGTGTGGTGATGTGGACAACGATGGTTATGATGAGATCATCGTCGGGGCCGCATGTCTTGACCATGACGGCTCCCTCTTGTGGAACACAGGCTTTGGGCATGGTGATGCCACCCACTTGGGCGAATTTGACCCTTCGAACGATGGCCTTGAATACTTTATGGTCATGGAGGAGACCACCGCCAAATATGATTGCGCATTGTTGGATGCGAAGACAGGTAAGGTGTTGACATCGAAGAATCAGACGGGTGGCGATACCGGCCGTGGACTCGCTTTGGATTGCGACAGCACGTATGATGGTGCGGAATGCATGGAGTGGAGCGATGAAAACCTCTTTACCTGCAAGGGACGTAACATCGCCGCATGGCATACGGGTAGCACGAAGAGCAGTTCCATCAATTACCGTATATTCTGGGATGGTGATTTGTTGGAGGAGTCTTATGACCGCGGACATGTGGACAAGTGGAACATGGCGAGCAAGACATGGGATCGCCTTCACACTTTCGGGTATAATATCTATGTGGATGGTGTGAAGGTGGAGTATGCCGCCAACACGAACAATGCCACCAAATATAATCCGTGCCTGCAAGCGGACATAGTGGGGGATTGGCGTGAGGAGGCCATCTTCTGGACATCGGTCAACAACAAATATTTCCTGACAATCTACTCCTCCACCACAGAGAGCCGTTATAAATTGCCGTGGTTGCGCGACGACCACGTGTATGACATGGCGGTAGCATGGCAGAACTGCGGTTACAACCAGCCTCCTCATTTGGGCTATAGTCCGTTGGAGTATTACAGGAATCTGGCTCATATGAAGGAGCCCGCCTCCCTTGTGAAGAAGGGTGACGGAGAGGCTTCCCAGGAGGTTACACAAGGAGAGGAGATAGTTCCATTCTATTATACTTTCGACAACGCAAGTTCCGTCGAAGTGACTGGTTTACCAGCAGGCATCAGCTATAAGGTGGAGGAGAATACGGTATCCATCAGTGGTGTGGCGAATGACGAACCAGGCGAGTATGATTATATCATCATCGCGAAAGGCGAGGGCGGCGATGCGAAGAAGACCGGCAAATTCACTATTCGTGAAGGAACGGGTATTTCTTTAGTGGAGGCGGAGGATGGATGCTTGTCCATCTGCCCGAACCCGATGACTGAATCGGCGGAGGTGACGGTGAATCTCCCTGCCCAACAACAGATTGACTGGAAAATCGTTGACATGCTGGGCGTAAGCAGGCAGAGCGGTACGTTCTTCGTGGAACAGCGTCCGGTCCGTTTCTCCATCGATAGGAATGCGATGGAAAGTGGCTCCTACCTGCTAATTATCACAACAAGGGATAAGAACTATCAAGGCGTTTTGATGGTGAAATAATTAAGCTCAAAGCGAAAAAGAATGTGTGCCCGCTTCTCGATTGAGGAAACGGGCACACATTTTTTCGCATTGTCTAATGTCAGCCTTAATCCTTTACTGAAACAGCGAATAGACGCTCTTGCTCTTTGCGTAATTTCCCTTTATGCAATGATTTCAGCATCCTGTCCATTTTTTTGCACTGTCCGAGGAATTTATTGTTCTTCTCATAGTAGCGCAAGGTGGCTTCCAAAGCGTAGTAGTGCATTTCGAAGGTGAACTCCTTTGAGGTCAGCACTTCCCGGTTGTAGCGGGTACATCCGCATATATAGGTTCCTAACAGAATAATGGAAAGGTTCGGGTCGCAACTGAAGAAATGGCCTGTAGTTTGCTCGGATAGGGAGATTAATATCTCATCCGAGGCCTGCACCCATGATGTCACGAAACTAATCGCAGACCTAGCATAAGCCGCATCTCCGGGGAGTTCTGTGGTGAAGAGGTATCGCGACATCTTGGCGACCAACTCATTGTCCGCTTTGCATTCTTCCGCATTCGCATATATTTTCATCTCGGGTATTACGAAATCAGGCGCCGCAGCCCACGAAGGGGAGGCTATCATGCTGGAGAGAAGGAGTAAAGAGAGTATATATTTTTTCATACGCAACACATTATTTTACAGTTAGTTATAAATGTACGACAAATTTTATATGTGGATGGGAGGTCTGTGACCCATTTTAGCTCCAATGGGAGGGGGTTCCACATCATTAACACATAAAACTCTTTCCATAAAAATACGGAATATTTTGAAATTGGCAATCTTTTCGGTGTTAATTATTTAGAATGTGATAGGACTATTTACCTGTTTCCCTTTAAGAAATATTTTGTATCTGATTAATTTATAGATATTTAAGTAATAATCTGAATAGGAAGAGGAAAAATGATGGCTCATGAAGGTATGACGATCCATGATTTCTTTACACTTATTAGTAGTCTGAAATTGAATATTTCACACGAAAGAGTTAACTTTGCGCGTAAAAGTGTCTTAATTAATAATTATTCAATGGCTGAGAATATTCAGGAAAATGAAGAGAAAAAGAATTTGAACTTCATTGAGGAAATCGTAGAGGAAGATTTGAAGGAGGGACGTAACGGGGGCAGAATACAGACCCGTTTCCCGCCAGAGCCGAACGGATACCTCCACATCGGTCACGCGAAAGCCATCTGCATGGATTTCGGTATCGCCAAAAAGTACAACGGAATCTGTAACTTACGATTCGACGACACGAACCCTGTGAAGGAAGATGTCGAGTATGTGGACTCCATCCAAGAGGATATCCAGTGACTTGGTTTCCAGTGGGCGAATGTTTATTATGCTTCCGATTATTTTCAGCAGCTTTGGGATTTGGCGGTGCGCTTCATCAAGGAGGGTAAGGCTTATGTGGACGAGCAGACCGCCGAGGAGATCGCTAAGCAAAAGGGAACGCCGACCACGCCTGGCACGGAGAGTCCATACCGTAACCGTCCGATAGAGGAGAATTTGCGACTCTTCATGGAGATGTCCGAAGGAAAAATCGAGGATGGTAAGATGGTTCTGCGCGCCAAGATCGATATGGCGAACCCAAACATGCACTTCCGCGACCCGATCATCTACCGTATCATCACGACACATCCTCACCACCGCACAGGCAATAAGTGGAAGGTATACCCGATGTATGACTTCGCCCATGGGCAGTCTGACTACTTCGAGGGTGTGACCCACTCTTTGTGTACGCTGGAATTTGAGGTGCATCGTCCGTTGTACGATTGGTTCATCGACCAATTCGCGGATAGTGACTACAGACCGAAACAGCGCGAGTTCAACAGACTCAACATCACCTATACCGTGATGAGCAAGCGTAAGATGTTGCAGCTTGTTCAGGAAGGCCTTGTAAGTGGATGGGACGATCCGCGTATGCCGACCATCTGTGGATTGCGTCGCCGTGGTTACACGCCATCCTCCATCCGCGAGTTCGTGAAGAGGATTGGTTATACGAAATATGATGGTGTTATCGACGTCTCCTTGTTGGAGGCCACGATACGCGAGGAGTTGAACGCGACGGCCATGCGCGCCAGTGCGGTCATCCATCCGATCAAGCTGATTCTCACCAACTACCCTGAGGGTAAGGTGGAGATGATGGAGGCGATCAATAACCCTGAGGATGAGTCGATGGGTACGCATGAGGTACCATTCTCCCGCGAGTTGTACATCGAGCAGGATGATTTCATGGAGGATGCTCCGAAAAAATATTTCCGTCTGACGCCTGGTAACGAGGTGCGCCTGAAAAACGCTTATATCATCAAGTGTACCGGTTGCAAGAAGGATGCGAATGGCAATGTGACAGAGGTCTACGCCGAGTACGATCCTGAGACGAGAAGCGGGTTGCCGGGTAGCGACCGCAAGGTGAAGGGAACCATCCACTTCGTCTCCGTACAGCATGCTGTACCTGCCGAGGTCCGTCTCTACGACCGACTCTTCAATGTGGAGAATCCGGGTGATGAGAAGGACAAGGACTTCAGGGAGTTGCTGAACCCGAATTCGCTCACCATCGCGCAATCATTCGTGGAGCCTTGGTTGAAGGATGTTCAGCCGCTCCAGCACTTCCAGTTCCAGCGAATCGGTTACTTCAATGTGGACCCTGATTCCGCGCCGGGTAAGTTGGTCTTCAACCGCACTGTGGCCTTGAAGGATAGCTGGGCGAAAATCGCGAAATAATAAATCACGGCATCGTCCGTTCTTGTCAATAGATAATAAAATATTAATTATAATAAAAAATGAAGCGATTCAAGTTATTGAACAACATTGTCGGGTGGGTAGTTTTCGCTATCGCCGCGGCAACGTACTTGATGACGATTGAGCCGACAGCCAGTTTCTGGGACTGCGGCGAGTTTATTTCAACTGCATATAAATTAGAGGTCGGTCACCCGCCGGGAGCACCGTTCTTCATGTTGACGGCGAGGATGTTCACGCTTTTCGCGTCTGATCCGTCGCAAGTGGCCATGATGGTGAACTCGTTCTCGGCATTGTGTAGTGCATTCTGTATCCTCTTCCTTTTCTGGACCATTACCCATATGACCCGTAAGTTGGTCATGAACTCGGACGAAGAGGAGATGTCTGTTTCAAAGATGATCACCATTTTGGGTGCGGGTGCTGTAGGTGCTCTTGCCTATACTTTCACTGATACGTTCTGGTTCTCTGCAGTGGAGGGTGAGGTATATGCCTATTCATCCCTCTTTACGGCTGCCGTTTTCTGGGCCATCTTTAAGTGGGAGGAGGTCGCTGACAAACCATATGCGAACCGTTGGTTGGTGCTCATCGCCTATTTGATGGGTCTTTCCATCAGTGTCCACTTGCTGAACTTGCTGACCATCCCTGCGTTGGTATTGGTTTATTACTTCAAGAAGTATAAGGCGACCTTGAAGGGATCGTTCAAGGCTTTGGGCGTTTCCGTCGCTATCCTTGTCATGGTCCTCTATGGTATCATCCCGGGATTTGTCGAGGTGGCAGGTTGGTTTGAGTTGTTTTTCGTCAACACGCTTGGATTCAGTTTCAATACCGGAACGATCGTGTATGCGGTTCTGCTGATCGGTTGTTTGGTTTGGGGAATCTGGGAGACGATGGGACGCGATTCCAACTCTTTGAAGTTCAAGAAGCAGGAGAACAACGATGTCCGTAAGATAATACCTTTCGTGTTATCTATCCTTCTGCTTGGAATTCCTTTCTTGGGTGGACGACTTCATCCGGTAGTAGGTTTACTTCTTACCGCCGGACTTGCTTCATTCTTGTATTTCGGTCAGAAGTTCTATAACAGCTCCATCCTTAATACGATTTTGATTTGCTGTACGGTCATCCTGCTCGGATATTCCTCCTATGCGGCCATCATCATCCGTTCGGCGGCCAATACGCCGATGGACCAGAACTCGCCGGACGATGTGTTCGCTCTGAAGAGTTACCTGAACCGTGAGCAATATGGTGACACTCCGTTACTCTATGGAGAGAGCTATGCTTCGGAATATGAGTATAAAGATGGAGCGCCTAAATACAGCGAAGGGGAAACTCTTTATGCGAAGAAGGTGAAGACGAATCCGAACGAACCGGACGAGTATGAGGCATACGATACGAAGAAGAACTACAAGCATCAGCTTTGCATGCCATTCCCTCGTATGTATAGTACCCAAGCCCATCACATCTCGGGTTATAAGGCCTGGGGAGGCATCAAGGGAAAGAAGGCCTCATACATCGGAAAGGATGGTACTCGGAAGACAAAGCTTGTTCCTACCTTTGGTGAGAACCTCTCCTTCTTCTTCAGTTACCAAGTCAATTTCATGTACTGGAGGTACTTCATGTGGAATTTTGTTGGTAGACAGAACGACGTGCAGTCGACGGACGGAGGCCTTGTTAACGGAAACTGGCTCAGCGGTATCAATTTCATCGATTCCCTGCGTTTAGGAGATCAGTCGAACTTGCCTGACGAACTGGCGAAAAATAAGGCACGTAACACCTATTACTTCCTACCTCTCATATTGGGTCTCTTGGGTATTTTCTATCAAATTGGCCGTGAGAAGAAGGATAACAAGTATGTAGGAATCCAAAGTTTCGTGGTTACGCTCACCTTGTTCTTCATGACGGGTCTTGCCATCGTGCTCTATCTGAACCAGACGCCGGTGCAGCCGAGGGAGCGTGACTATGCGTATGCGGGTTCGTTCTATGCGTTCTGTATTTGGGTCGGCATGGCTGTTCCGATGTTGGTAGACCTTCTGAAGAGGATCATCTCCCCTAACATTGCAGCTCCTATCGCGACTGTGATAGGCTTGTTGGCGGGTCCGGTGCTTTTGGCATCCCAAAACTGGGACGACCACGATCGTTCAGGTCGTTACACTTGCCGCGACTTCGGTCAGAACTACTTGTTGACCATGGATCCTAATGGTGTCATCTTCACGAATGGGGATAACGACACTTTCCCTCTGTGGTACAATCAGGAAGTGGAGGGAGTCGGCACCGACCAGCGTGTCGCTAACTTGAGCTACTTGCAGATGGGGTGGTATGTGGATCAGATGAGAAGGGACGCATATTTGTCCAAGGCTCTTCCACTCACATTCCAACCGCAGCATTATATGAATGGGCGAATGGATTACGCCTATGTCGTCGACCTCGTTGATGGACATTCCATCAGCTTGGAGAACGCTAACAATATTATGCTGAAGAATGATGCGGACCTCAAGCGTAAGATATTCGGAGAAACGAAGGATAAGCTTTGGTTCTATCCTGCGAAGAATGTTCATTTGGATATCAATCCGGATGAGGTGGTGAACTCCGGTACGGTGGATGCCAAGGATAGGGATAAGATCGTCCCTAGAATGGAGATCGGATTCGGAGGAAAGAGGTTCTTGGGCAAACAAGAGATCTTTATCCTCGACCTTCTCGCCACTAACCATTGGGAGCGTCCGATGTATTTCGCGACGACCGTCGGCAAGGAGAGCTTCACAGGCATAAATGATTATCTCCAGTTGGAGGGTATGGCTTATCGTATTGTTCCTATCAAGAAGGATCCGTTCTTGGCTAACGAACGTGTCAACACGGATAAGATGTACGATAACATGCTCCATAAGTTCAAGTGGGGCGGAATTGCGGAGAATCCGGACATCTATTTGGAGGAGAACAACCTTCGCATGGTACAGACCCATAGGTATATGTTCCTCCGTTTGGTGGATGCCTTGATGTTGGAGGCTAAGCAAGCGAGAATGAAGCGTGACTACTGCGAGTTGTTGCGTTGGGCATTGACGAGTGGTAGCGAGAAGGATAGCCGGTTCATGTCCACATATAGGCAGTACACGTCTATATACTACGATAATGGACGTATCTCGAGAGGTGCGTCGGCCGGTTTCTCCGATTCCACATTGCTTGCGCATGCCCGTGTCAGCGCGATAGAGATTTTGGGTAACGGATGTGCCTCTATGGGCAATGGTGAACTTAGTGCGGCTCTTTCCAATTATGTGAATAAGATGGATACGGTTGCGCTCAAGAAGTACGCTGATGAGCGTGAAAGCCGCGCCATTGAGGTGTTGGACTTCGCCCAAAAGGTATTGCCTTCGCCTCAAGTCCCTTACACTACGGCTTCGTTCATGATGGCGAAGCAGTATGCGGAACTCCATCAGTATGAGAAGGCGAAACCAATCCTTCAGGCTTTGAAGGAGACTTCTCTCCAGCATCTCGAGTGGATCAAAGGGTTGTCGAAGCGTTATAAGACACACTTCTCGATGGTTGACCTGTTCAATGAACAGTTCTCCGTCTTCCATGAGATATCGCTCCTTGAGGAGTCCGCGAAAGACCCTGAGGCTGAAGCGGATGCTGCGGAAGTTTCCCAATATTTTGAGTTATACAAATCTTTGAACAAGTAAGAAATGCTCATAGAACAATTGCCAACTGTGTACAGGAAAATTTTTCCTGGCACAGTCTGGCGACTGCCACGAGAAGAAAAGACGGTTTACCTTACTTTCGATGATGGACCAATTCCGGAAGTGACCGAGTTCGTGTTGGATACTTTGCGGGAGCGGAACATAAAGGCCACTTTCTTCTGCGTGGGAGATAATGTGCGAAAGCACCCCGATTTATTCCGGAAGGTGATGGAGGAGGGGCATTTGGTGGGTAACCATACGTTCAACCATTTGCAGGGTCTCTATACTGCTTCCCGGAATTACATTAGGAATGTCGAGAAGGCGGACGAACTGATTAAAAGCCCTCTTTTCAGACCTCCTCATGGGATATTGAGGTATATCCAGTTCATGACGCTCCGGCGCAAGTTCAAGATAGTGTTCTGGGATGTCGTGACGCGTGATTACAACCGCAAGCTCAGCGGTGAGGATGTTTTGGGCATCGTAAGGAAATATACCAGGAACGGTTCGATCATCGTTTTCCATGACTCCCTGAAGGCGGAGAGGAATATCCGTTACGCATTGCCTAAGGCTATCGACTATCTCACGTCCGAGGGATATAAGTTTGAAGTATTGAATCAAGAAAATTTAACTGAAGGAATATGAATATACTATTGTTAGGTTCGGGAGGAAGGGAACACGCTTTGGCGTGGAAGATCGCCCAAAGCCCTAAGGTCGAGAAGTTATATATCGCTCCAGGAAACGGAGGTACGCTCAATGTGGGCGAGAATGTGAATATCTCCGCTAACGATTTCCCTGCTCTTAAGCAGTTTGTCCTAAGCCACAACGTGAATATGGTGGTAGTTGGTCCTGAGGATCCATTAGTGAATGGTGTCTATGATTTCTTCGCTAATGACGCGGAGCTGAAGTCGGTCCCTGTCATCGGTCCGTCTAAGGCGGGTGCCCAGTTGGAGGGCAGCAAGGATTTCGCGAAGGCTTTTATGGTCCGTCACAATATTCCTACCGCTCGTTATAGGAGTTTCACCTCCGCGACCCTTGACGAGGGTTGTAAGTTCCTTGAGCAATTGGAGGCTCCTTACGTGTTGAAAGCTGATGGCTTGGCGGCCGGCAAGGGCGTCCTGATCATCCCTAATCTGGCAGAGGCGAAGAGTGAGTTGCGCAATATGTTGGACGGCAAGTTCGGGGCGGCCAGCAATACGGTCGTCATCGAGGAATTCTTGTCCGGTATCGAGTGCTCCGTCTTCGTGTTGACGGACGGGAATGGTTATAAAATCCTTCCTGTCGCAAAGGATTACAAGCGGATTGGTGAGGGAGACACTGGTTTGAACACTGGCGGAATGGGTGCCGTCTCCCCTGTTCCGTTCGCGGATGAACTTTTCATGGAAAAAGTTGAAAAGCGAATCGTTATCCCTACCATCGAGGGATTGAAGAAAGAGAACTTGACTTATAAAGGATTCATATTCTTAGGTTTAATTAATGTCAAGAACGAACCGATGGTGATCGAGTACAATGTACGAATGGGTGACCCTGAAACGGAGGCGGTCATGCTTCGTATAAAATCCGACCTTGTGGAGCTCTTCGAAGGGGTGGCTACCGGCACATTGGCTTCCAAAACCTTGGAGGTGGATGACCGCGCGGCGGTTACTGTCATGCTTGTTTCCGGCGGTTATCCGGAGGCGTACGAGAAGGGTAAGGTGATTACCGGTATCGAGGAGGTGAAGGATAGCATCGTCTTCCATGCCGGCACGAAGATCCAGGACGGGAAGTTGCTCACCAATGGTGGACGTGTCATTTCTGTCAGTTCGTATGGCAAGGACAAGGAGGAGGCCTTGGCTGTCTCATTCAAGAATGCGCAGAAGATCCAGTTCGAAAAGAAATATTTCCGTTCCGACATTGGAAAGGACTTGAGGTGATACGTTTGGATTCATCGCTCGTATAAAGTGGATAACCAGAATTAAAGGCAAGTCGAGATGCAATACTTACAATACAAAGACAACATATTGCCTGGTGTGTCGACCATTTTGATAGGCATGGTCGTTGTCCTTGTGTTGTGGTACGAGGTCTTTTTCCCTAGCATGTCGGTGGGTGAGGCCTCTGTCGTGTTGGGAGATTCCCCGCTCGCATCCATCTGGAATCAACACCTCCCTTTTGATAGTTGGCCGTGTCGGCTCATCGCCTTGGCGTGTCTGCTGATCACCGCATATTTTATGATATGGTTGAATGAGACATTCTCTTTCATCAATGTGAGGACGATTCTTCCCGCCTTTATCTTTGCGGTCATCACCTCGTTGTTGATGCGTCCTCATTGTTTTTCCACGTCATGGATCATCGTTATCTGCATTGTTTTCTATGTGAACACTACATTTCGACTTGTGGAGGGAAGTGCCGACAAGTTTATCATTAGGGCGTTCGACGCTGGGTTAATCATCTCCATCGCCGCTCTTTTCGCGATGCATTCCCTGCTGATGACGGTGCCGTTTTTCTTTTTGCTTTATAGATGTAACTCGTTGAATGTGAAGATTGTCTTCGCGTATCTGACGGGTGTTTGCCTGACGTTCTTCTATTGTACCCTTGTCTCGCTCTATTTCAACGATCTGCACTTGTGGACCGATTATTGGAGTTTTTGGGTGGATTGGGAAGGAACGTTCTGGGATTCGTATAATCTTGAAGGAAAGATCTATTTCGGAATTGTAGCCTTGCTTTTCATCATCTCCCTCCTACATTTCTTCTATACTCGTTCCCATCAGAATGTGCGTAGCCGGGAAGAGGTGTTGTTCCTCGTCAGGTGTTTGTTCACGACCTTGGTAATTATGTGTATGGATTTGGGCCATGCCCAATTGTTTCTTCCCACGAGCCTATTTTTCTGTTCTTTTGTCATAGGACAATATTTCACGTTGGAATGGTCGCTTCTTTCTAAGATATTGTTGGCGGTTTTTTTCGTGACTTCCATCGTCTATTTTGTTCAACCAGCCCTTTTATAAGCTATGGTCGACTTTCTCGCCAATTACGGTTATTGGGGATTATTCATCGGCGCGTTTTTGGCCGGTTCGATCCTGCCGTTTAGTTCGGAGATTCTTTTGTCCGGGCTGTTGCTTGCGGGGGCTAATCCGACGTTGTGTCTGATCGCGGCCACTGCGGGGAACACGGTGGGTGGAATGACCTGTTATTGGTTGGGCAAATTGGGCAAGATGGATCTGTTGGAACGGCGGTTCGGCATTAAGGAGGAGAAGGTCCGGTTGTGGAGCGAACGGTTGCGGAATAAGGGCGCTATCCTAGGCATATTCGGCTTCCTCCCCTTTGTCGGGGAAATCATCGAGGTGGCTTTAGGTTATCTCAGGAGCAATGCCTGGTTCGTTTGCTTGTTCATCGCCATAGGGAAGGGGTTGCGTTATTTTGTGTGGATGATGGCTCACATTTACTTTGCGGGGTAAGTGATTCTGCCATATTTTTTTTATTTTTGCATATAAATTTATAGGTATGAAACATAAGTTAGTTGCCCTTATATTATTGGCTGTATCGGGTGCGTCTCTTGTTTTTGTGGGATGCAAGGATGAGGATAACGTTGATGAATCAAAGAACCTAAGTGACCCTCGTATTAGAAGTATGGTGACCAGTCCTGCTTCTAAGATTGTCGTGAATGACTTGGACGCTATCATATTCAATTATGATTCGTTGGATAAGGGAACGAACCTGTCGTTTGTCCGCACTTACTTTTATGGGTATGTTTCCCAACCGACCATCAAGTATCTGAAGGATGGCGAATGGGTTGATTTTAAGAATGGCTCATCGCTTGATCTGTCCGATAGGGTGGAGATCCTCAGTACGTCGGAGGACAAGAGTCAGCAAAAGAGGTACACGATCGATATGCGCGTCCACAATTATGACGTGGCGGCTTTTACATGGCAGGATTACGCCAGTTTGGATCTCTCTTCCCGGATCTCTTCCCAGAAATCGTTCACATATGGACAGAAAAACTTATGGTTCTGCTCTGACGAAAGCGGAGCATGTGCGCTTTACTCTTCCTCCGATTTGAAGACTTGGGAGAAAAAGGCGCTTAGTATAGAGGGAGCGGACTGGAGTTCATCGGCCATCATGGGCGATTCGATATTCGTGCAAAAGGGCAATGGCGACTTATATGCCGCCCAACTCGACAATTTGCAATTCACCGCATGTGCCTCTTCCGTTAAGTTGGAGAAAATACTTTTTACGATAAAATCAGCCATTTGGGCCATCGGTAGCGATGCGAATGGCCGGTATATCTATTCGAAGAGTGCGGGTGATTTCCAAAAGCGTGCAGCGCTCCCGGAAAACTTCCCTTCCGAACATATCACCACATTCACCTCTCCTTCCGGCTATACCTCCCTTGGATATGTCTATGCTTCCCAGAATGGGCAGGGTACCATATGGTCGATAGATGGCAAAGGAAATACTTGTCAGCTCCAAAAGGCTGATGGCAGCATACCATCCCTGAAAAACCCTAACGTTTTCTTCTATTCCGGAATGTTGGGTATCGTTGGCGGAGAAAAGGAGGATGGCTCCTACTCGACGGAGTGTTACTCTTCCAATAACGGTGGTGTCTCATGGCAACATGATTGGCACAAGGATTTGTCTGGTGATGGGTTGGCCAACTCTGGCACGTTTGTCTTTTCTGATATGGGAGAGATCGTCTTCGTGGGCGGAAACACCCCTGCTGGGGTCTCCAATAAGGTGAAGAAGGGCGTCCTGAACAAGTTGACCGCAGATGACTTGAACTATCAAAACTAATACAATGAGAAAAATTATCGGTGTCGGGGAAACCGTTTTCGACATTCTGTTTAAGGAAGACCAACCCGTAAGCGCTAAACCGGGTGGATCGGTCTACAATGCTTTGATTTCCTTGGGAAGATTGGGCTTGGAGCCAATTTTCATCAGCGAGATAGGGAACGATAGGATCGGTATGATCATCAAGGATTTCCTCGACAAGAACAATGTGAAGACAGAGTTCATATATGCTTTTGATAGGGGGAAAACTCCATTGGCCTTGGCGTTCCTCGACGAAAAGCAGAACGCTGACTATCTTTTTTACAAGGACTATCCTCATGATAGGTTGGACTATATCATGCCTGATATCCAGGCGGACGACATCCTGATAATCGGCTCATACTTCGCCCTTAACCCCGTGCTACACGATAAATTGGTGGATTTGCTGGATGTGGCGAAAGCTAGGAAAGCGATCATCTATTACGACGTGAATTTCCGCAAATCGCATATCAATGATGTGCGCCACCTGATGCCGACCATCCTCGACAACTTCGAGTATGCGGACATCATCAAGGGTTCCGACGAGGATTTCCTCAACATCTACGGGGAGACGGGCGCCCAGCAGATCTACGATGACCATGTGAGCTTCTATTCCAAGAATTTCATCTATACGCTGGGAGAGAAGGGCGCACACGTGTTCGGTGAGAAGTTCAGCAAGACCTATTCCGGCAATAAGATTACGCCGGTCAGCACCGTCGGTGCGGGTGATAATTTCAATGCGGGCATCATCTATGGCCTTATTAAGGAGAATGTGACGCTGGAGGATCTGAAAGGCGGTATCTCAAGCGCACGGTGGGACAACATCGCCCGTTATGCGATAGACTTCTCCTCATATGTCTGTACCACGTTGGAGAACTATATCACGCCGGAGTACGCGAAGCAATTTGTCGGGAAGAAATAATGATTACAACTACTAATAAACTGATAAGATATGAGCAATGTTCAAAATCTGATCGCTGAGAAACTGCTCGGCATCAAGGCTGTCAAGGTTCAGCCTTCAACTCCTTTCACGTGGGCTTCCGGGTGGAAATCCCCTATCTATTGCGACAACCGTAAGACGTTGGCTTATCCGGAAATCCGTACCCTCATCAAAGAGGAGCTGGCGAACATTGTCCGTGAGAAATACAAGGATGTGGAGGTGATCGCCGGTGTCGCTACCGGTGCTATCGCACAGGGTGTCCTCGTGGCTGAATTGCTCGGCAAACCGTTTATCTACGTCCGTTCCTCTCCTAAGGACCATGGAATGGGCAACATCATCGAAGGTGAGTTGAAAGCGGGCCAGAAGGTGGTCGTCATCGAAGACCTTATCTCCACGGGCGGCAGCAGTTTGAAGGCTGTCAACGCACTCCGTGAGGCTGGTGCGCAGGTGCTCGGTATGGTGGCTATCTTCACATATGGTTTCCCTCTCGCGGCTAACCAGTTCGCCGAGGCTAAGGTGGAGCTGACCACCCTCTCCAACTACGAGGCGGTGCTACAACATCTTTTGGATACGAAATGTATCGGAGAGAGCGAGATGGCTACATTGAAGGAATGGCGTAAAAATCCGGATGTTTGGGGCAAATAATTTCATGATATGACAACTATAGAGAGTAACATCACAAAATCAACTTATAGCGACGAGAAGATATTCAGTGTCATCTCTGACCTCAGAAACTTGGAGCGTGTCAAGGACAAACTCCCTCAGGATAAGGTTCAAAACGTTACCTTCGATGCTGATAGTTGCGGGTTCGATGTCCCTCCGTTGGGTCAGGTGAGCCTGAGGATCATCGAGCGGGAGCCGAACAAGACCATCAAGTTCGGGTCGGACCAGGCACCGATCGCCTTCAATTTGTGGGTGCAGCTCAAGGCTGTCGATGTGAACGATACCCGCATCAAGATTACGCTAAAGGCGGAGATCAACATGATGATCAAGATGATGGTGGAGAAACCCATCAAGGAGATGCTGAATAAGATGGCTGAGATGTTGGCGTCA
>JAGCGM010000308.1 GCA_017649635.1 Paludibacteraceae bacterium
AAGAAACCGAAGAAGAGGAAGAGCCCCATCATCAATATGAACAAAATTAAAGTACCCATTTCGATTCAACTATCAAAAGACACGTTTCGCTATTTCCTTAACACTTCTTGGATTAGACATCGTATAGAAGTGGATGCTAGGCGCCCCATGCGCACGCAGTTCTTTCGCCTGCATGGTACACCATTCGATACCGACATTGCGGGCATCCTCATCGTTTTTACACTTCCGCAATTCATCCGCCAAATCCCGAGGCAAGTCCACATGGAAGGTCCTCGGCAAGACGGTGAGCTGCTTCATGGTGGTGATAGGCTTAAGTCCCGGCACGATAGGCACGTTGATCCCCTCCCGCCTGCACAGCGCCTCGAACTCGAAGAACTTCGCATTGTCGAAGAACATCTGAGTGACGATATACTCCGCGCCATTCTCCACTTTCTTCTTCAACCAATACATATCGGAATCGACATTAGGCGCCTCCTCGTGTTTTTCGGGATAGCCCGCCACTCCATAGGTGAAGAATTTCATGCGTTCCCGTTTTTGTTTGGTGCCGTCCAAGAAATAGCCCTCGTTAAAACGGTTGATCTGCTCCTGCAGTTCGGACGCATGGGCATAACCCTCCTCATTCGGCATGGAGACATTCTCCAACTTGGCCCGATCCCCTCTCAGCAACAACAAATCATAAATACCCAAGAAATCGAGGTCGATCAGCACATACTCGGTCTCCTCCTTGGAGAAGCCACTGCAAAGGATATGAGGGACCACCTCAATGTTATATTTAGACTTAATGGCCGCCGCGATGGCCACCGTACCCGGGCGTTGACGTACCCGTTCACACTGGTACAGACCATTTTCCAGCGCGCGGTAGACCAGCTGGCTCCGATGGGTGGTGATATCAATATATTGAGGGTCGAATTCCAGCAGTTGGTCGATCGTGTCGTAAACAGCCTCAATACCATTTCCCTTCAGCGGCGGCAAGATCTCGAACGAGAAGGCCGTCTTTTTACTATTCAATATTAAATCCCTGACACTCATCCTATCACTCCTCATATATTCGGTTAGACTCCGTCACGCCCTCCGTCACGACACCATTCTCGAAATGAAGGATTCTGGACCCCGGCGTGCTCTCCGCGATCTGGGTTCTATGGGTAGCCATGATGACTGCCGTCTTCTCCTTGGCGATCTGGCGGAAAAGCTGCATCAGGTCGTTCGCCGTGATCGGGTCGAGATTACCCGTAGGCTCATCCGCCAAGATGATTTTCGGTTTATTCAACAAAGCCCGCGCGATGACGATACGTTGTTGTTCACCGCCAGACAACTCGTGTGGCATACGGTATCCCTTGTTGGTCATACCCACGTAATTGAGCACCTCGGCGATACGGCTCTCTATTTCGTCCTTGCTACGTTTGCCGGTCGCCTTCAGCACGAACTCGAGGTTCGCGTAGACGTTACGGTCGGACAGCAGTTGGAAGTCCTGGAAGACGATGCCGAGTTGCCTGCGCAGCATAGGGATTTGCTTCAGTTTCATATTACGGAGATCGAAGTCCAACACTTTCGCCTCCCCGGAGGATATGATCGCCTCGTAGTAAAGCGATTTCAGGAAAGTACTCTTACCGCTTCCCACACGTCCCAGCAGGAAGATGAGGTCTCCCTCGTTCACCGTCACGCTGACATCCTTCAAGACAGGCTGTTCCTGACGGTTGACACATACTTTGCTATACTCTATGACTGCCATTTTATATTCCGCAAAATTTATTTATTAACTTCTCCCCAGCAGGTATCCGTGCCTGTATGGCAGACAGGACCGACCGGGTGCACTTTGACCAATAGGGTATCCTTATCACAGTCCTCCTTCATGGAGACGAGGTTGAGGAAGTGTCCGCTGGTCTCCCCTTTCGTCCACAGGCATTGCCTGGTGCGGCTATAGAAAGTGACCTTACCCGTCTCCAATGTTTTCTCCAGGGCCTCCTTGTTCATGTACCCCAGCATCAGCACGACGCGGGTATCGGCATCCTGTACGATAGCAGGTATCAACCCGCCACATTTCTCGAAATCCAATATTGAAACAATATCACGCATCACGTATAGTTTTCCGCAAAGATACTATTTTTTTGCTTTTTACGCATCAGTAAAAAAAATGATTATCGCAGGGAGGGAAGATGCGGAATCCATACCCCGCATATAGGTGACGGCACGAACACAAGCAGGCGATTCCTTTCGGGACCGCCTGTTCCGCATACAACAAAAAGACAAAATGAAAAAAGGCGCAGCCAATACCAAGACTTGGCCACGCCCATACTTTTAGAAAACCTTCCCTTCTTTGCCTATAAATATGTGTTAAAGGTTTCTTTCCAACAGAACAGATCAGCCGTCAAACAATCGTCTGACGGCCTCTCCGTCATGTTTCATAATAGTGTATGTATATATAGGTTGCTTTTGTCTAATGTCCATCCTTCAATATGCAGCATAGCCGTCATACCCGCAAGTAATCAAACATTACCTAATTGTATGTATAGAGATGTCACCCTTATATATCCGACTCCACAAAACAAATCATCAAAGAACCACTTCCAACATCGGAAAAACAATCACTATATCCCGTCAATGCTTACACTGCAAAGATACGGCCTTTTGATATTTCAGCGTTATAAATTCATTTCAAAAACATATAGTTTTGCGTCAGGACTAGCGTTAGAAGCGAATAAAAGTTAAGAGATAAATATTAAGCGTTAAAAAACATGAAAGGAGTGTACAAGGTGGCGAACCTGGATTCAGGGGGATTTGGCATGGTTTTAGGGAGGAATAGGAATCCCCGAAAATTTTTCCATCATTTTTTCGCTAAAATATTTGCGTGGTTCATTTTTTATCATTTACTTTGCAGTACAAAGTTCTTTTTAAACTTACAAGAATGGAAAACAAAGAGGTGATAAACACATTGTCAGAGATTCGGGACATGATGGCCAAGTCGTCAAAGGTCTTGTCCTTGAGCGGACTATCATGCGCATTGGTCGGGGTACTCGCCCTGCTGGCATGCGGTGCGGCCCAATATGTTCTGAACAACACATCCTGGATGCACTACCAGAAGGTATCCATCCTAACAACGCTAGCGCTGATATTACTGGTCATCTGCGTCGCGACGGTTTTCCTTTTCGCAAGGCACAAGGCGAAGAAAAACAACTACAGGTTCACGTTCGACCAAACGAGCCGCAGGATGTTATGGAACTTCGCCATACCGCTCATCACCGGAGGCGTCCTCTGCATAGGGCTGATCCATCAGGCACACTACGAACTGACATCCTCCATGATGCTGATCTTCTACGGACTGGCGCTCATCAACCTCTCAAGCTATACGTTCTCCTCCACGAAATACCTTGGGTACGCGCAGGTGATACTAGGCCTGATCGACTTCATGGCGGTCAACCATTCCCTGATTTTCTGGGCCCTCGGCTTCGGCGTGTGCCACATCATATACGGTATTCTCTTTTACTTTTTGAAAGAAAGGAAGGGTGAGAGATGAATATGAGTTTGGAACATATCAACAAGGCTTTCGAAAGCAAGGTCAGGTTAGGCATCATGTCCGCCCTGATGGTGAACGAGGAGATCGATTTCACTACCCTGAAATCACTGCTCGACCTCACGGACGGCAACC
>JAGCGM010000034.1 GCA_017649635.1 Paludibacteraceae bacterium
AGGCGAAGGACCGCTACAACTGTCTGAAACGCTTGGTGGACATTAACCCGGACATCTACGCCATCATCTTCTGCCGCACGCGCCAGGAGACGAAGGAGGTGGCCGACAAACTGATGGAGGATGGTTATAATGCGGATGCGCTCCACGGAGACCTCTCCCAGGCGCAGCGTGACACGGTCATGCAACGGTTCCGCATCAAGAACCTGCAGATCCTCGTGGCGACGGATGTGGCTGCCAGAGGGTTAGACGTCAGCAACTTGACGCACGTCATCAACTACAACTTGCCGGATGACATCGAGAGCTATACCCACCGAAGCGGACGTACGGGCCGTGCCGGAAAGAAGGGTGTGTCCATCGCCATCATCCATATCAAGGAGAAGCATAAAATCAAGGCGATCGAGAAGGAGATCAACCGTACCTTCATCCAAGGCCGTGTGCCAAGCGGATTGGAGGTGTGCCAAAGCCAACTCTTCGCCCTCGTAAACAAAATCAAGGAGCCCGGCGAGAACGTCGACAAGAAGCAGATTGATCCATACCTGCCGATGATCATGGACCAACTCAAGGACATGACCCGCGAGGAGCTGATCGTCAACTTTGTCTCCCAAGAGTTCAACCGATTCCTCGAATACTACAAGGACGCGGTGGATCTGAATATCCCTGACAAGAAGGATAAGCCTAGCAGGGAGCGTGGCGAGAAGGGTGAACGTGGCGAGAGGGGCGAAAGACGCTCACGGAAACGTGGCAGCGGCGAGACAATGCGCCTGAAAATCAACTTGGGACAGCGTGACGGATTCACGCCTAAACGTGTCTTGGGTTTGATCAACGACACCACCAACAACAAGGACATCGACGTGCACGACATCGAAATTACGCCTCGCTACTCTTTCTTCGACGTGGATAAGAGCGTTGTGAAGGAGATGATGACCGCATTTGAGCGCAGGAGGAATGAGGGTATCGAACTTTTGGAAGTGCTCAAGGACCGCAAGAACAGGCGTGAACGTGAGGAGTTGAGGCGTGGCATGGAAGGTGGCCGCTCCGGCCGTGGCAAGGAGTGGGAGTCCGACAAGAAGAGCAAACCCGCATTCTGGGAGGGCGCGAAGAACGCCACCAAGAGGGAACGCTCCTACGAGAAGGAGAGCAGACACCGTGATGACGACTCGAAGAGCTTCAGAAGGAACAAGGATAGTTTCAGAAGAAAACGCTAAGATATAGGATGGATACTTATCTGACACTGGCAAGGACCTCGGAGGGCCTCTATAAAGAGAAGGGGAGTAAATTCCTCGCCTTCGCTATTCCAGTGTCCGATGTGGAGGAAGTCAAGGAGATACTGAAGGATAAGCGGAAGGAGTACCACGACGCGCGACACGTCTGCTTCGCCTACGTGATGGGCGAAAAAGGGGAGGAGACCCGGGCGAACGACGACGGAGAACCCTCCGGAACGGCGGGTAAACCGATGCTGGGAACGCTCGTCTCGAAGGGGGTGACCAACGTGCTGCTGGTGGTGGTCCGCTATTTCGGCGGAACGAAGCTGGGCACCAGCGGACTGATCAACGCTTATCGGGAGGCTTGTCTCGATGCTTTGGAACAGAACGAGGTGGTAGAGAAGATTGTGGAGAACCGTTGCGACATCCAATTTGAGTATCCCTTCCTCAACGACGTGATGCGTGTCGTGAAGGAGGAGAATGCGACCATCGTCAGCCAGAATTTCGACAACGACTGCACCATGCGGATCTCCATCCGAAAGCGGGACGAGGAGAAACTCCGAAGTAGGTTATCCAAGATCGAGCGACTGATTTTCCTCGATGAAAAGGCATAAAAAGAGAAGCGGCGGGTAGTTCGGATACTACTCGCCGCTTTTTAGTTTTAATAGAAATCTATCGAATCCGAATCATCACTTTACCACCACCTTTGCGGCTTTCCCTCCAGCCTTCACCACGTAGACGCCCGTCTGACGCACAGGAATGCGCACCTCCTCACCACGACCGGTGCCGACCAAAGTGCCTCGGAGGTCATAGACGAAGATTGGCTCCGTCGCACCATCGACACAGATGGCCTTGTCCATGACGTAGAGGTTCACCTGATCGCCCAGAAAGTCGTCGACACCGTCAACTGGGCGGAAGTGGAGCGTGTATTCAACCATCCCAATAGCGTCGCTTGATGTGAGACGGATCGTGAGGATGTTGGTCGAATTGTCGAAAGACTCCGTCGAGGTAACATCGTCTGGCAGGGTGTATGAAATCGCACCAGGAATATACTCCATGTCGAAGTAGTAGTCATAAATATCTGTGGAGAGGTTATCCAGTAGTTCCCCATTGATGGTAAGGGAGGAGAAGGATGGATGTGTGAAGTGGATGTGGTATTCCGTCTTCGCAGTAGTATCTCCCGTTTTGAATCTGGCTGTGAGCGTAAGGACGTTTGTGGAATCGTCATAGGACTCTGTGGCGGCAACACCCGAAGGCAGTTCATATTTGAAAATCCCCGATTTATATTCTCCGACAATATTGTGCTCAAATTTATCAACAGCCTCACATGCGGAATTATCATCCGTGTATATTGAAATCACACATGGCTGGAGAACCACATAATACGTGTCTACCAACG
>JAGCGM010000035.1 GCA_017649635.1 Paludibacteraceae bacterium
AGACCATTCCTGACAATAAGGATTTCTCTTACAGGTTGCAACTTTCATACCGCCACACGCTGGACAAGAGCGAGAACAACCCTGCTCCGTTGGCGTTCTATGCGATGGGTGGTATCCGTTACAAGGGTTTCCACGTGGGCTACGCCTACCAGTTGGGTCTGACGCAGTTCCAACGCAAGAATGGTGGTTCGCACGAGATCATGCTGGGTTACACTTGGTGCGTGACGAAGCACTTCTGTAGATAAATTTTTTATACCATGATTATTTTTCTTTTATAAAATATGGCATGTTTCCGATTTTTTTTATTTTTGCATCCGACATATTGGGTGTTTCCGCGAAATTTCATAAGAAACGAGGCGGAGGCCCCGAGTGTTTATTCGTTTATATATATATGTTAAATAATAGGGTATAAGTATATGAAAAAGATTAATTTAATAACTAAGTGCTTCACAATTTGCGTGCTGTGCATGCTCAGTGGAGGATCGATTTTCGCTCAGGGGTTCCCTGGTATGGGAGGCGGAGGCGGAAATACTGGTTTGCCTCTTGTCGCTGAAACGGATTTCTCTAGTTCGACGAAGAGTTCCAAGGACTATTTTGCGGCATTGGTCGAGGTGGATGGATTTGGCAAGTCTGTGATTATGCCACATTTGCAAACATCTATTTCCTTGATGACGTCGACCAAATCCACTGCGACGAAGTCTGATTTCCTCAGTAAATACCAGTATGGTGTTACGTCTAATCCTGTTCGATTGGATTCTTTACGTTTTAAGGATAATAATGACAATGGGGAATGGGGTTTTGTTGTCTCTGGCGGGGCAATGGCAAATCAAAAAATGCTTTCGTTTGATGTGTCTGGTTTGAAGGATGGCGGACGATATAAAGTGGAGATCGATTATTGCAATCCGTTTGCTACTGGCGAAATTCCTGCTGGATATGCGGCTCAGATTCGTGTGGGTGTTAACAATGGCGCTACAAGTTATGGCCAAGATTTGTCTGAGACTAATAATAAAATTCGGACAGGAGGATGTGCGACTGCAACGATAAATGGACCGACTAATAATCAAGAGACCCTAGATATTGCTAACGGTCGTCTTACTGTGAATGTGTTTGTTGGACAATTATCGTCCGGTCAAGCCATTATGATTAAGGCCATCAGGGTCTATGCGGAGGTGGAACCGGCAATCCTGGGTCTTAGCACGGTATGTGCGGGAGGTGAGACGGCGCTCTTGACTGCGGATAACACCTATATGGGTTGTACGATGCAGTGGTATCGTGATGGCGTGAAACTTAATGGCGAAACGGGTACTACTTATACCCATGAGTCAACGAAAACTTTGAATCCGGGGGAGACAAAGAAATATAAATATACTTATAAGGTGACAACTCCTAATGGGGATGAATTTACCTCTTCCGCATTCGAGGTTACCGATAAGGTATGTTGTATCGGTGATGATGGAAAAATGACGTCCCGTAAGATGATTTGGCAGGATGACTTCGGTACGTTTACTTCCGCGAAAAACTATTGGACTTGGGACTATTCTGATCTTGCTGAACCGAAGAAAGAGCAACATACCAATGGTAAAGATTGGACAGCATGTACGGCTGTGTCTGAACATGCAAATGCGGATTGTTCTACGGCTCCGTCTATGGAAGGCCAATATTCCGTTGCCGCGAATGTGACTTGCGCTTATGATAATGTTCAAGGTGGTACCCAGTGGGGGTGGGAAGCTTATTTCGGAAATGGTAAGCATCCAAAAGAAAATGGTTGGACCTATATCCCAGATCACACGTACGGTACGACTGGTGAATATGGAGGTATGTTGTTCCTTAATTGTAATAACGAACATGACAAGGTGATTTATACACGAACAATCAAGGGGTTGTGTCAAAAACATTTGACTTTGACATGCTACGTGAATACTTTCTCCGATAGTAAGAACCCGGTGGATATCTATATTCAGGTGAAAGATTTGAATTCTGGTGAAGTCCATAAATCAAAACGAGTTACGAAATCATCCACTGGTAGCAAAGATTGGGTCGCTGCCGAGGTGGATGTCGATTTGACGGGAACCGATTTGGAGTTGTCCATCGTTTCATATGGTGGCGATGGAGCAGGTGGAGACGCGCAATACAATAAGTTTGGTAATGACTTGGTGCTGGACGACATTCAGATTTTTGCTTGTTCCCAGCCTGCCATAAATATCTATTTCAATCAGGACATGTCTGTTGAGGATACCGTTTCTTGTGAAGGCGATGATATGGGCCTTTATGTCAATGAGACGGAAATGATCAAGACCAATTTGGGTGGAAAAGCTTATTATGTGTTCCAATACACGACTACCCCTGATGATAGCAAGTCCTGGAAAACGATTGCGGGTCCTGTGACTGATCTCAAAGTAGAGGATTTGTCTTCGACGTTTGATCCTGCATGGAAACCTGGCAAACAGGTTTATTATAGATGTGTCTTGGGAGAAAGGGAGGCGTTGGAGGCTGAGATTTCTAATTATGGATATTTCCGTCCGAATGCGCCATGCGGCGAATTCTCTGTCTCTACTCCGATTTCCATCACTAAAGATTGCCCTCAGTGTTACGAGTCAGCTCCTCCTGTCATCTCAGCGGATGGTAAGAAGGTGAAGTCTGTGCATCTTTGTGCGGGTGAGTCTGTGACATTGACTTCTAATGATGTGACTTCCAAGGATAAGGATGGTAATCCTTATACTAATTATACATTGTCTTGGCACAAGGATGATGCGAAAACGACTAAGATTAAGGCAACAGACCAAAACACAAAAGCTGATCCGCTGGAGGTGGAATGGAAAGATGCGGATAAAGATGGTACGTTGTACATCTTGAAGGTTCAGGATAATTTCTTGGATCAAAACGGCAAGAAGACGGAAACTTGTAACACGTATGATACTATTACCATCTACGCGGATACAGTGCCTGTCGCTCCAGCATTGAAGATCCCTGCTTTCTGCGAGGGATTGGCATCCGATAATGATGATGTGAATAAATACATCAACGATTTGATTTCCTTGCTTTCAGGCTACACGGAGACTATCGAGGATGCCTCTGCGGCTAATTCTTGGAACTTCTCAAAGTTTATCGATGTGTTGGATGGTTTGAAGGCGGACGATAGTCCTGTGACTTTCTCCCTTACACTTACGGATAAGACCACCAAGTGTGTGAGCAGTCCAGTGCCATTCAGTGTCACCATCAATGAGATTCCGAGTGAACCGGAAACACACGATAAGGATTATGTGTTGGATGAGGGCGTGAAAAAGTCTTTGTCTGAAACCGCAAAAGTAACGGATGCTTCTTATTCATTGGAGTGGCAACAGACTTCTGAGAATGGCTCGGAGAATCCTTCCCAGTACACTTCCACTGTGCCGGAGATTCCTTTGGACGAAGAGGCTGTGTTCTACTACTTCGTGCGTCAGGTAAGCTCGGTTGGTTGCGAAGGCCCTGGCAAGAAGGTGAAAGTTACGGTCAATACTTCTCCACTTCCTTTGAAAATCGACACGATGGTATGTTTGAACTCGCCGGTGGACATAAAGGATCTGGTAAGCACGACGGACGCCATATACGAGTTGCACTGGTACGACAGCAAGGTTACGCCGGACGGCAGCGGTTCATTGGTGGAGCCATCCGTTCCGACGGACAAGCCGGGCGTCTACGAGTTCTACGTGACGCAGCAGAGCACGGTATCGCCGTTCCCGGAGAGCAAGCTCCAGACGGTGACGGTTGAGGTTGTTGGCGTCTACGAGCCTGACACGATTGGCAACACCTACCACTACTGCTCGGACGACACGCCGGTGGAGTTGGTGGCGAAGGTGAAGAAGGACGAGAGTAAGAGCTACTACGCCGACGAGGTTGTTTGGAGCGTGAACGGAGGCAGCGAGAGCGCGACGAAGCCGACGGTCGACACGCACGTGAGCGCTACGACGACCTACGAGTACAAGGCCTACCAGACCTACACGATAAAGAACTCCAAGAAGGATGTCTGCAAGGGCGAC
>JAGCGM010000036.1 GCA_017649635.1 Paludibacteraceae bacterium
ATGAACAAGAAGGGTATCGCGGAGTGTGAGAAGAAGATGGAGGAGATGAAGACGGACAAGGCGAGCCTGGAGAAATATGCCAGGGAGCAGTACTACATGAAGCGTCACAACGAGGACATCTTCATCGTGAAATAGTGGCAAAAATTTACCTAAAACTCAATCGTTAGACCATCATAGGCTAAATGGACGTTCTCCGGTAGGGCGGCTTCCACGGTTTCGTGTAGTCCGATGTCGTGGTTCGCATGGACGAAGTAGGCGCTTTTCGGCTTGACGCGCTCCACCAGCGCCAATGACTCGCCGACGGAGGCGTGGGAGAAATGCTCCGTGTAGCGTAACGCATCCAATACCAGCACATCCAAACCCATCAGCTTCTTTATTTCCTTCTCTTCAATTGTTTTGTAATCAGTCAGATAGGCGAAATTGCCGATTCGGTAGCCGAAGTTAGGCAGTTTGTAGTGGTAGGCCAGTATGGGTGTGATCTCTATGCCGCAAGTGGTGAACTTCTCGTTGCGTATCTGGTGCAACTCTATCTGAGGTATTCCCTTGTAATCATTGTCGAAACAGTAGGAATAGGCTTCGTGGATGTGTGCGATGGTGGATCTGTTGGCGTAGATCGGTACCCGTCCGAAGGGGCGCAGATCGTCCAGTCCGCCCACGTGATCGGTGTGCTTGTGCGTCAGTAGGATGATGTCGAGGTGGGTGAGACCCGCACGTAGGGCTTGCTGGCGGAAGTCCGGACCGCAGTCCAGCAGTATCTTCTTGCCTTCGGTCTCCAGCATGGCGGAGCAGCGCAACCGGTTGTCCTTGGGGTCGGATGAGTTGCACACCGCACATTTACAGCCTATGTAAGGGACGCCTGTCGAGGTCCCTGTTCCTAAGAAAGTCAGTTTCATAATTCCAAGAAATCATTGAATTCGAGTCCGTCCACCTGCATGCGGATGCGCCACTCCTGCGTATGTAGGTTGTTGCAACGGTTGCCTAAGTTCTTTACCCAGCCCAACGGGACGGAGCGGTAGGTGAGTAGGATATAGCCTTTCGGAGCGTTGGCCGGCAGTGTGAGGTTCTCCTTCCTCAGGTAGGTGATCGCCTCCTGCCAAGAGAGGTCCACCGTCGGGAAGACCCCGTTTCGTAACGTCCAGGCGAGCGCCAAGTGCTGGGAGGGGATCAGATCCTTTCCCTTGACAGTAGCCACCTCGACGCCCGACTGCAGCACACGCAGGTGCTCTGAGAGCATATCCACTAAGTCCGCTTGGTCTGCCGGTATGGCATAGATCACGTCGTTGTGGGCGGTCAGTTTCACGGGTTCGGTCAGCCAGTTCGTCAGCTCTTTGGCGGAAGGGGGTAGGGCGACCTTGGCCTCTTTCTTCTTCTTCCGCTTGCAGGCAGGCTCCTCTTCCGTCTTGCGCAGGGCAGAGAGGAAGAAGCCTTCGCCACGGGTCTTGTGTGGGTAGAAGTGGTAGCCGGCATCCGTCTCCGTCACATTCCAGGCTGGGTCGGTCTCGATGCGGAGAATCTCCGCGCCCAGCTCCTCCGCGATCCAATGGACGTTCTGCTCATCCTCCTCCTCGTTGTAGGTGCAGGTGCTGAAGATCAGGATGCCACCCTCCGCTAGGGCAGGGAAGATGTCGGCGAGGATCCTCCGTTGCCTCTCGGCGCAGAAGCGCACGTTCTCGGGGCTCCATTCCTCCACCGCTTGCTCGTCCTTGCGGAACATGCCCTCGCCCGAGCAAGGCGCATCCACCAGGATCAGGTCGAAGAGACCCGTGAGCTTGCCGAAGTCAGCCGGGTCGTTGTTCGTGACCGTCACGTTCGGTGCGCCCCATTTGATGATGTTTTCCCGTAGGATATTGACACGGTTGCGCATCACCTCGTTGGAGACCAGCCACCCCTTGCCATCCAGAAGCGAAGCCAGGTGGGTCGATTTGCCACCCGGTGCGGCGCAGAGGTCCAACACGACGGGCGCCTCCGTATCGATGAATTGGCGGTAGACCTGCTCGACGAACATGGAGCTCGCCTCCTGCACGTAGTAGCAACCCGCATGCAACAGCGGGTCCAGCGTGAACGAAGGACGTTTGTCCAGGTATTGGCCGGTGGCGCACCAAGGCACCTCCACGCCCTTCGTCGGGGCGGAAACCTTCCTCGTGTTGATGCGGATGCTCACCTGCGGGTCTTGATCCAAGGCCGCGCGGAAAGCGTCATATTCGCCGCCCAAGGCAGCCTTCATCGAGTCTTCGAATTGAGTAGGTAATTGCATATCTTAAAGTAACGCTACATATGCAAAGATAATATGTTTTCCGTAAAATCGCACATGGTAAGGCGGGGTGGCGGTGACTTTTTATGATGGGGAAGGGGGAGGAAAAACGGCAATTTTTTTGTATATTTGCGGAGAGGATGAGAGTCGGTTACGAATTAAGAGTTAAGAGTTAAGAGTTTTTTCGGGTTGGATTCGCCTGTGCGTAGGCCTTCGCTTTAAGACATGAGTGCTGAGAAACCGCAATATATCAATTTCGACGAGTATATCCGTCAGGGTGACCCCGCCAAGCGGGAGCTCGCCGAGGCGTGGCGTGTGGCCATTGGTCTGCAGGCGGTGGACGGTCTGAAGACGTCCGAGTTCTTGCAGGAGACGGCCCGCAGGAACATCGAGGGGGAGATCACCATCGATGAGGTCAAACATCTTGTCAATCAGTATTATATCACGAAGACCACCCATGACGAAGGGGATGCCGACATGGAGGAGGCGGATAGGGTGTCGAGTAATATCTCAAAACTGCTTTTGTCTGATTCTTTCATCTATAGTGTCGCAGGGTTTGCTGCCGTTCATCGGGCCATTTTCGAGGGCGTGTTTAAACATGCTGGGCGTTTCCGTGACTATGATATATCAAAGAAAGAATGGGTGTTGCGGGGCGATTCTGTCCTTTATGGTCGTTGGCAGGACTTGCGTATGGCTATAGAGTATGATTTGGAGCAGGAACGTCAGTTCGATTATTCCACATTAGATAAGGGTCAAGTAGTAGAGCATCTTGCCAAGTTCGTGTCTGGATTGTGGCAAATCCATCCTTTTAGGGAGGGGAATACTCGCACTACAGCCATCTTTACCATCAAGTATCTTCGATCGCAGGGATTCCGTGTGAATAATGAATTATTTGAGCAACATTCTTGGTATTTCCGTAATGCATTGGTGCGTTCCAATTATAGGAATTTGGCAAAAGGCATTAATTATGAGCCTTTATTCTTGGTTCGATTCTTCCGTAACCTGTTATTAGGGGAAAACAATACGTTAAAGAATCGTTATATGATTATTAATCCGCCAGAAGAGTGGAAAATGCCTGCGTCTGAGTATTCGGAGGACAAGCACAGGACAAGCACAGGACAAGCACAGGATATGTTCCAAACAGATAATGAGGAAATCCTTAAGGTTGTGAAAACTATTGGATGTAATCGTATGTCAATCAGGGAAATAATGGATGCTATAGGGTTGAAAGGAAGGGATAATTTTTTGACGCTTTATCTTAATCCCGCCATCGCCCAAGGCTTCGTCTCTATGCGTTACCCCGACAAACCCCGCCATCCGCGCCAAAGCTATTTGTTGACCGCCAAGGGAACCATGCTGTGGAAGAGTTTGTGGAAGGAAGATGCGAAGGAATGATAGGCTGGCTTTATGTGCCGTTAGATATTATATCATCTGCTATTTTATTATTTACGATTTACTATTGGGGGTGATTCTAGATAGTAAGCCTATAACGAAAAAAAACTTCGGAGCGATTGCCCCGAAGTTTTTTTTATGAAATAATTTGAACTATTATTTCTGCTCCAAAGCCAACGTCTTAGTTGGTTGGTCGCATACCTCAGAAGGGCCGAAG
>JAGCGM010000037.1 GCA_017649635.1 Paludibacteraceae bacterium
AGGGGTAGTGTCAGCGTCCGCATAGACGGTGATGGTGTCATACGTGTTGCAATCGTTTATTCTTTCGCCGTTTGCGTCCAAGACGTTGTCCTGCACCTTCAGGATGAACGTTGTGCCGTTTGTAGTCGCATCTTCCCAACTTACTACTAGTGAATCAGCGACCACACCAACGGTCTTCTTGATTGGTGCAGATTCCTCATTGCCATTGTGCCAAGACATTGTGTAGTTGGTATAAGGATTGCCATCTTTGTCTGTGGCTGTCACATCGTTCGAGGTCAGTGTCACTGACTCTCCCGATTTGAGATGGATGCTCTTCACGTCTTTGCCATTCGCATAGATGACAGGCTCCTTTGGTTGGGTACATCCAGGGATGTCTGTTTCTCCTTCGCATATGTAGAGTTGGATGTCGTCCAAGATGAGGTCGTTGCCGTTTTTGTTGTATTCGTTACCACCTCCGACGGATACGACTTCGATTAAAATCGAATCTCCTTCAATGAAAGAACGAACATTCGCCTGCTTCCATTCTAGTCCGTCAGTTTTGCTATCACGGATTACGGTTGTTGATTTGGTGACGTTCCCCGTCTTCATGTCCGTCAGTTGTATGTATATTTCCACGGGATTGATGGCGTCAGAGAAGGTGTTCACGAAACACCTTGCCGTCACGTTTTGATCCTTTAGGATTGAACTTGTGATTCGTTTGGAGTAGATTATCTCGTTAGGCTCGTTGCCGCAGTTTAGGAACAACATGCCGCCGAAGGCGGATCCTTGGTAAGTGTGGTCAGGAACGAACGTATAGCTGTTTTCACGAGGATATTTGCCGTTAAAGCAGATGGCCTCCCATCCCCATTGGGTTCCTCCTGTTACACCGTCGTATTGACACGTCACATTGCCTGCCACGGTATATTTGCCTTCCACGGATGGCGATTTGTCACACTCGGCTCCTGGAATACTCAGACCGAAGCATGAGGTCCACTCCTTGCCGTCGTTGTGCGTCACCTTCTTAGGCGCATTCAAGTCAGAGTAGTCCCAAGTCCAGTAGGTGGAGTCGGACGTGAAGGTTCCGAAGTCCTCTTGCCAGATCAGTTGGCTAGGAATGGGGGTGCCGTTCCCGTCCACACACCCTATGTCCTCCGTCGAATTTGTCTTTGTCGCCAAAGATGAATCTTGCACGCTTCCTTGTGCAAGGGCACTTCCTCCCACTCCCAATAGGAATGCCAAAAATGCCAAACGTTTTTGTAAAGTTTTTTTCATACTCGTCTATTTTAGAATTTGTTCGAATCGCTATTATAAGAAAGTCTATCCGTAAATTTACAAGGTACTTAAATTGTTTTTGAATTTTCAATCATGCACATGTATGTAAATCTATATTTTGTGCAAATATAATTATTTTTAAGTTTATCTGATTCTTGTTTTGTGTAAAAAATATCTTCTTTTAGGTAAATTTAACACTGTTTGCAAAAAGGGCATATTTCAATTAGAATTTAAACGGATTGTGTGATAGCCTAATTTATTCAACTCCGCCGAGCTGGCGCTTTTCGTTCTTTATGCCTTTCTCCTTTTTTTACTCTTCTTCAGATGTTTCTCCCTCGCCAATAGGTTGATGTCCAGTTCGCTTTTGCGGCTTAAATTCAATCCGTCGGGTCTCCACAGATATTTGCGTGTCTCCTTCACGAGGATGCCGGACAGAAGTATCAGGGAAATCAGGTTAGGGATGGTCATCAGTCCGTTCATGATGTCCGCGAAGTCCCACACCGCATTGAGGGTGAAGATGGAACCGAAAAATGTGGCGACCACGAAAAGGATACGGTATACGATGGTGAATCTTTTACCGCCCAGGTATTCTATGGCTTTTTCTCCGTAGTAGGACCATCCCAGGATGGTCGAGAATGCGAAGGTAAAGAGACCCACTGCCAGGACGATCGGACCGACGACAGGTATGGTGCCGAATGCCGCGTGCATCATGCTGACCCCTCCCTCGCATCGCATTTCAGGGTGTGCGTCCAGACTGCTGACCAGGACGATGCCGGTCATGGCGCAGATGATGACGGTGTCCCAGAAGGTGCCGGTCATGGAGACCAAGGCTTGCCTCACCGGGTTCTTGGTTTTTGACGCCGCGGCGATGATGGGTGCGGAACCCATGCCGGATTCGTTGGAGAACAATCCTCTCGCGACGCCATACCGTATGGTGTTGATGATGGTGCCGCCTATGAAGCCTGCCCCTGCGGATTGTGGGTCGAAAGCGGATTGTACGATGGTTGAGATGGCGGAGAGGATATGTCCGTGGTTGCAGCATAGGATGTAGATGCACCCTAAGATGTAGAATGAAGCCATGAAGGGAACCAGCAGTCCGCACACCTTCGATATGCTTTTCACTCCTCCGAGCATGACCAACCCTACGAGGAGGGCGATGACGATACCCGTGTAGGTGGTGTCGATGCTAAGGTCCGTCTCTAAAAGGTTGGCGACGGAGTTGGCTTGCACCATGTTGCCTATGCCGAAGGAGGCGAGGGCGGTGAATAGGCAGAAGAGAACCGCCAGCCATTTTTGTCCCACCCCTCTTTCCAAAGCGTACATCGGTCCGCCGAGCATCTCCCCATTGGAGGTCCTGACCCTGAACTTCACAGCGAGCAGTCCTTCGCTGTACTTGGTAGCCATGCCCAATACACCCGTTATCCAGCACCAAAACACCGCACCGGGTCCGCCCAATGCGATGGCTGTCCCCACGCCGACCAGGTTGCCCGTTCCGATGGTGGCGGCCAAGGCGGTCGCGAGTGCACTGAATGCGCTGACGTCGCCGCTGGTCCCTTTCTCTTTCGAGAAGGTTAGCCTAATGGCTTTGAATATGTGGCGTTGAGGAAAGTGTAGCCTGATTGTCAGGAATATGTGTGTGCCCACCAAGAGGAGGATGAGCGGCCATCCCCAGAGCAGTGCGCTTGCGTCCGAAATGATTGATTCAATTGCTTCCAATGGAATGAAGTGTCGTTAGTTGTTAATGTTTTACAAAGATACTTTTTCCCGCCTAATGTGCCATGGCTATCCTTCATATATTTTTTGAGGTGGCAATCGTTCTCCGTTAAACTTTGCCTAAAACCTTTGGGGAGTCAGGCAAAAAGGATTTATCTTTGTGGGGAATTTTATGTTAAGTGAAAGAATATGGCTTTGTTGGATAGTATCCGGAATGTGTTCGAGAACATCATTCCGACGGCGGACGCTGATGTCACGAAGAATTATCAAATCACCTTCACGGTGAAGGGGACGGGCGATTGGGACGGCCTTCACACCCTTACCATACCTGTCAAAGGGAAGTACACGGACGAGAAGGCCATACTGGCCATCCGCAGGGCGAATGGTGTGGAACGTTCCGCGAAGGTGACCATCAACAACGTGAAGGAAGCGCGCTGACAACATTTTTTCGGGGAGAGGGTTTTTATCCCCCGTCGTTTTGTATATATTTGTATTGAAGCATATTAAGCTTATGAAGAAACATATATTGGACTTGGACATAGTCTCCAACGAGAAGTTGGGCGACAAGCATGTCCTGATGAAACTGACCTCGTCGGCCACTCTTCCCGAGATGCGCCCGGGGCAATTCGCGGAGGTGCGGGTGGACGATTCCGCCACGACATTCCTCCGCCGACCGATCTCCATCCATTACGTGGACAAGGAGAAGAACGAGTTATGGCTGCTCATCCAACTGGTGGGTGACGGTACCCGCAAATTGGCCACGTTGAAGGCTGGCGACTCGCTGAACGTGGTGCTTCCTTTGGGCAATGGCTTCTCCGAGCCTCTGCCAGCCCAGCGCTCTTTGTTGCTGGTGGGTGGCGGTGTGGGTGTCGCTCCATTGCTGGATCTTGGGCGGTATCTGCGTCAGAAGGGCTATGAGCCTACATTCCTGTTGGGCGCCCGTTCCGGCAAGGATCTGCTGCAGATGAAGCAGTTCGAGCGTTTCGGACGTGTCTGCGTGACCACGGAGGACGGTTCGCTCGGCGAGAAGGGCTTCGTGACCAACCATTCGTTGCTGAACAAGGAACGTTTCGATAAAATCTATGTGTGCGGACCTACCCCGATGATGAAGGCGGTGGCTTCGTTCGCCAAAAAGAGTGACATTGATTGTGAGGTCTCGTTGGAGAATAAGATGGCCTGCGGCTTGGGCGCCTGCCTCTGCTGCGTGACCGAGACCCAGTCGGGGCATAAGTGCGTTTGCTCCGACGGACCAGTATTTAACATAAAGGATTTGACATGGCAGATTTAAGCGTTAATATAGGCGGGTTGCGGATGAAAAACCCGGTGATGACCGCATCCGGCACGTTCGGATATGGTGAGGAATATGCTGATTTCATGGATATCAGCCGTATCGGTGCCATCATCGTGAAGGGTACGACCCTCGCGCACCGCGAAGGAAACCCGTATCCACGTATGGCCGAAACCCCTTCCGGCATGTTGAACTGCGTAGGACTGCAGAACAAGGGTGTGGATTACTTCGTGGAGAACATCTACCCACGCATCCGCAAGGTGCAGACGAACATGATCGTGAACGTCTCCGGAGCTTGTGTGGAGGATTATGTGGCTACGGCCGAGAAAATCAATGCCTTGGAGGATATCCCCGCCATCGAACTGAATATCTCCTGCCCGAACGTGAAGCAGGGTGGTATGGCTTTCGGAACGACCTGCGCAGGCGCCGAATCGGTGGTCTCCGCGGTCCGAAAGGCCTATAAGAAGACATTGATTGTGAAGCTCTCCCCGAATGTCACGAACATCGCTGAGATAGCCTTGGCGGCTGAGGCGGCGGGTGCGGATAGCGTCTCCCTCATCAACACGTTGATGGGCATGGCGATCGATGCGGAGCGTCAGAGGCCGGTCCTCTCTACGGTGACGGGCGGTTTGTCGGGTCCTTGCGTGAAACCAGTGGCCTTGCGCATGGTTTGGCAGGTGGCCAAGGCGGTGAAGATACCGGTTGTGGGCTTGGGAGGCATCATGAACGCCACGGACGCTGTCGAGTTCTTCTTGGCGGGCGCTTCCGCCATTGAGATCGGTACCGCCAACTTCATCGACCCAGCCATCTCCGTAAAGGTGGTGGAGGGCATCAACGATTATTTGGAACGCCATGGATGCAAGTCCGTGAAGGAGATAATCGGAGCGTTAAAAGTATAAGGTGGGTCATAACATTCATCATATCAACCATTTAAAACAATCGGGCATATGAAAAAATACGTGTTGTTCATCATTTTGGCGTTGTGCGCGCTTTCCGCACTGGCCGTGGCTTTCCTGAACGGCAGGGGAGACCATCAGGAGAAAAAGGAGATTGAGTGGAAATACCTTTCCATGCGAAGCGTATGTTATATGTCCGTGGAGTGTGTGACCCCGGACTTCTCCCCGGTGCAGGAGTCCATCTATGCGAACCGTCTGATGTACGGCGAGTTGCCGATGTCCTTCATCCTGAATTTCGAGACCAATGCGGATAGTGTGCAAGCCCTCACCTGCTTGGTGGAGTGCGAGAACGTGAAGATGGAGGCTGATTTGAAGGAGCTCAAGTTGGAGGCGTCGGACACGAGCAAGGTCTGTTCGGGCATCTTTGTGTACAACTTGTCCGAATTGTCCAGCGAGATAGGGGTGCCTGCCGTGATGAACATGATGAGGGTCTTCCCGGACCGTGTGGCGATATCCATCAAACCTACCATCGGAGGGAAAAAGCCTGCCAAATATATTAAAGTGAAGAAAAAATGATACGAAACGTCGTATTTGACTTTGGTGGAGTATTGATAGACGCTGATTTGGAAGCTGTTTTGCGTTCCTTCCAATCGATGGGCGTCGATAACATATCCGAATACATCAACTTGTACCGACAAAACGGTCTCTTCCTCGAATTGGAGGAAGGCACCAAGAATAAGGAGGAGTTCAGCGAAGCCCTCCGCGCCATGACTGGCAGGGATATACCTGACGAAGCCATCGCATCCGCATGGTTGGCCATTGTGGAACGTGTGGATCCCAACAAACTGTTGTACTTGGAGGAGTTACGGAAGAAATACAAACTATACCTCCTCAGCAATATCAATCCGTACGTTTTCGAGTGGGCC
>JAGCGM010000006.1 GCA_017649635.1 Paludibacteraceae bacterium
CGAATAAATATAGTTGGAAGCCAACACTGTCCCTAAGTTCTTCAGCACGAGGTTCCATACCAAATAGCCGAACAATGACGAGAAAATGGATAACAGCAGGAAATTCAGTATCACGACAGGCACTTTGAAATTCTCCCACGGAATGTCTGGTCGCTCGATGAGGAGCATAGGAATGGCCGTGAGGCAACTGTAAAAGAAGATTTTCCGGGTGATGAATAGGCTGGAATACTTCTCATGTAGTCTTTTAACGCTGATGGAGTAGATGACCCACGTAATCGCCGCTCCTAAGGCGAGCAGGTCTCCTTTGGGTGAGAGGTGCAGGTAGAAGTGGCCGTTCAGCACGACGAGTATCATTCCCAGGAATGTCAGCAGCGAACCTATCACCTGCCGCCTATTGAGAGGTTCCTTCTTGAATAGTAGGCTGACGACGATGAAGATCATCAATGGATTCGTGCATACGATGAGCGAGACGTTCGAGGAGGGGGAGTGCATGAGGGCGGTGTTCTCCAACCAGAAATAGAGCGTGCCGCCCATGATTCCGCCCAAGAACAGGAAAAACTCATCCTTTTTGTTCTTGGAGAACATGGTATCATGCGATAATAGCAGTAGTAGCAGGTACGTGAAGATGAACCGGACGACAAAGATGAATATGGCGGAGAATCCATAGCTGAGCAACACTTTTGTGGATACAAAACTGGTACCCCAAAAAATCATCGTCACAATTGCCATAAGATGCCAAAAGTTGTGCCCTTTATCTCGCATTTTCGTATATTGTTACGGGTTCGTTTGAATTAGTTTATCACTGTGATGTACTCTCCTGTGTCTCGGATGTTATGGTACATCCTGAGAGGTGTTTTCGACTGGCCCCCTACAGGATTGCCTGCGCCATATGACAGGTCGAATTTCGAGCCACAGAGCGGACATGTGGCGAATGGCATGGAGATCTGTAACGGATTCATCCGTGACCTGTCGTTTGGACATGCCAAGTCGCAACAACCTAATTTGCCCTCCAAATCACGGAAAATCGCCACACCTCCATAGCCTAGCTTGAAATTGGAGGGATAGAGTCCGTCATATTCATATGCTACAGCGTGATTGGGTGTCCGCAATTCATTGTACTCGCTCGTGCGTGTCTTCACGTAGACCTCGCTGTTAGGGACAAGGGTTTCGTCGTCTCTGCACGAAAAAAGGATTACGGCTGATAATACCAGAGAAAAGTATATGAAACACCTCTTCATTTTGGATCTGTTTTCCGCAAAGATAATGATTATTTGGCAGAAGATGAATGGGTGCTTTGTTAAGTGATGCAAATGAAAGATATGGATGAGTTTTGGGGACTCATCCTTTTTTGCTGACGGAGGATTAAATTATGCGGTGGAATGGTTATTTTTCGCCAATGTAGTCTTTGCAGTTCACAACCGGATTGGCGTAGATCCGAAGGAAAATCTGTTCCAGTTCCGATGGGTCCGCCTCAATGCCGATATGAGCCAATCCATCGTTCATATAGGCGATGAAATCCTTCTTTTCGTCTGTCGAATAATGGTCGGCGAATGCATTCCCGCCATTGAGGATATCGTATGCGATGTAATTTGTCTTGAACAGTTTGTAACTCTTATAGATCCTTTGGTCGATTAACGAAGCCAAGGCGACCATTTTTTCATTTTTCTCCTTTTCATCGCATATTTCAAGTTCCTTCCTTGAGATAGGTTCTGTCATGGAGAGGTGTACTTTCCCTTTTTTCTGCTGTATACCCGTAAGGATGCTGTTCAGGTCCTCATTCTCTCCCTTCACGTACTTTTGGAGCCTGGAGATGTATAATTCCGCCGTTTTGAGGAAATCGCAAGGCTCGTATTCGTAGGAGACTGCGACGGGCGTGATGCTCAGTTCGTCGAGGTTGTCCACGAAGCTCTTATCGCTACTGAGGGAGAACATCTTCAGAACCCCCATTTCCGTCTTGTCGTTGCCATCCTTGGTCCGGCCATTGCGTTGCGCGATCCATACCGACTCGTCCAATTCGGTCACCACATGGCGCATGTAGGCTGATACCTCCAATGAGTTTCTGTAGAAGTCCTTGATGTTACCCCCACGGATAATGCGGAACATCTTGTTCAGCTTACCGATGTTGATGACAAGGTTTCCTTTCATCAGGTTACTGCCGAAAGTGATTTGGCAGGTCTTGATTTTATGCTCGTACAATAGCAGGTCCAAGATGGCGGAATCCAATGCGATGTCGCGGTGATTGGCGATGAAGATATGGCGCCTCACATCGTCAATTTTATCGAATCCATCAAAGGAAATGCCATCCATGGTCTTCATGATGACCGCCTGGATGGCGGGGTACATGACACGGGTCTGGAACTCGTCGACCGTCTTGATCTGCAATAACGTGCGATTCACTTCGTCAATGTTCGCATTGGGCAAACAATACTTCACCACCATCGGGAAGAACGGATCCTCGGTGATCGCCTTCATTGCGGCGGGAACCTCCGAGTCGTTGTAGGGGCGAACTGGTTCAAAATTAAACTCTCCGATCATGGCAATTATCTTTTATCGATAAACTTAACGGGTTTTCTATTCATTTCGGGGAATTGGATCTTATGGATCTCCTCGATAGGCTTGAACATCACGTCAGGCGCTACACGCAGCTTGGCGCGGAAATGGTCTTTCAGTTCCTTGATCATGTTCTCGTTCGGGTTCTTCACGCCGATGTATACGGTGAGATGGTCCATCCCGATTTCGTTGGACGATACTTCGACCAAGTAATTCTCCACGTAGTCCGCATTATCCAGCACGTCGAACACGGAAGCGGGGTAGAGCGTTGTGCCCTTGAACTTGATCATCTGCTTTTTCCTGCCGATGATCGGACTGATACGCATGGTGGTGCGTCCGCAGGAACAAGGTTCGTAATGGAACCTCGCCACATCGCCTGTCCGGAAACGGAGCAACGGCATGCCTTCCACGCCCAACGTCGTGACAACCAACTCTCCGGCCTCCCCTTCGTTCACAGGATTGCCGTTTTCATCGATCAATTCGCATATAATCAGTTCCGGGTGATGATGCCCGCCCTTTCCTGCCGAGCATTCGCAGAAGGAGGTGCTCATCTCGGTGGAGGCATAGGTGGAATACAATTCGATGTCCCATTTCTCCTTGATTTTCGTTCCCAACAGATTCAGTGAGAAGTCGTCGTTCCTGAGATTTTCCCCGATGCAAACGGCCTTTTTTACGCTACAGTTCTTATAGTCGATGCCATGTTCCTCGGCGAATTTGATGATGCGTAGGATGAAGGAAGGGACGCAGATGATCGCATCCGGTTGGATCCGCTTGATAGTGTCCCATTGTAGTTCCGGTATGCCATTGCCGACGCGCACCAGACCGGCGCCCATCATGCGTATACCCAAGCAGTAGGCATATCCTGCCATAAAGCGTTTGTCGATCGTTGTCATCAGCTGGTATATCTCACCAGGATGTCCGCCCGTGCCTGTGAAGGAGATCGCCTCATTGTAGGCGAGGCGCACGAGGTCCTTCTCCGTCATGGCGAAGGTGGTAGGGTCGCTCAATGTGCCGGAAGTGGTGATGTAATCCCTGATTTCGGAAGGTTCGACGCAGAAGAAATCCTTGTTCCTCGTCTGCAGGTCCTCCTTGGTCGTGAAGGGAATCAGCCGAAGGTCTTCCAAAGTTTTAATCTTTGTGGCGTCGATATGGTTCTTTTTGAATAGATCTTGGTAAAACAGCGACTTGGAGGATAGGTAAGACAGATCCTCCCTCAACTTTTCTTCTTGGAACGCTTTGATCACGTTCCTAGGCTGGAATTCAATTTCCGGAACTAAATTCATATACACGTCCTCCTTTCTTCTCCTATTCACTTGTTAGGCAAAAAGCCATTTTGAATAAGCCATGTCTTAAGCAGCAATCCCCACTGGTTGGTCTCCGCGGATCTTGTCCGTATCATGCCGAACCCGTGTCCGCCTTGTTCGAACAGGTGGAACTCGCAGGGTATGTTTTTTTGTGCCAACGCATCGCGCAACACAACGGTATTTCTATAGTCGACCACATCATCGTCCTTGCATGCGAGCAGGAAAACGGGTGGCATATTTTCAGGAATGTGCCTTTCCATCGAGAAACTGTCCGCCATGGCTTTCATGAAACCCTCGCCGAGGAGGTTCTTCCTGGACTTCACATGGGCGATACTATCCTGCATGGATACGACAGGGTAGATGGGGCAGACGAAGTCGGGACGCAGGTCGACGGAGGTATGTATTCCGCGGTCGGCCAAGAAATCGTGGGAAGCGTAAGCGCCACCCATCGTGACCAGATGACCTCCGGCGGAAAAGCCCATACAACCCAGTTTGTGCGGGTCGATGCCGAATCTCTCCGCATTCTCGCGCAGAATCTGCACGCCGCGCTGGAAATCCTCGATCATGGCGGGATGATGGTTGCCGCGCATGGAGACGCGGTATCGCAGCACCACGGCGGTGATACCCCATTGCCGTAGGTATTCCGCCACTTCCGAACCCTCGTTACGCAGACCCAAATGGTGATAGCTGCCTCCAGGGCAGATTAGGACACAGGTGCCATTGCGCAAAGAATCGACCGGGGCGAATACTCTCAGTTCCGGACGTTTCTCCTTACGGGTGGGATGTTTATCCCACAATTTTACAACCTCATATTGGGCGTGTATGCACAAGGAGAAAGACAGCAACAAAAGGAAGTGTGCCAATCTTATCATGGGCATTACTGTATGAGTAAATCATATTCCTTCATGATGACCCCTTTGATGCGTGTCATCGTGAACTTCTCCGCGATAAGGTCATGGGCCCGCTCGCCCATTTTGTCACGGATATGGTCTTTGTTCTGCAATAATTTATCAATAGCTTCGGCGAAGGCCTGAACATCACCATTGGCGACCTCGATGCCGGTGGTGCCATTTTGGTTCAACCAATTCACACCCGATCCCTCGATGGAGAACAGGACAGGGGGTGTTCCGCAGTACATCGCTTCAGCCAGCACAATGCCAAAGGCTTCGTTTTTCGTGATGGAAGGGAAGGCGAATACAGAGGCCGCACGCATGTATAGACGTACCTCGTCATCGCTGATTTTCCCGATGAAATGGATTCTTTCGGAGTTTGCGTTCATCTTCAGCTCGTTCGACAGCGGACCTTCGCCCGCAATCAGGATCACACAATCTGAAGTGATTTTCTTTTCAGCCGCGATCAATCGGTCGATGCCTTTGTACGCCACATGGCGACCCATGAAGAATATAATGTCCTTGCCATCGTACTTGCGC
Source organism: Paludibacteraceae bacterium (assembly GCA_017649635.1). Lineage (GTDB taxonomy): Bacteria > Bacteroidota > Bacteroidia > Bacteroidales > Paludibacteraceae > UBA1181. Next base: position 5,285 of record JAGCGM010000006.1, read on the forward strand.
TTGATCTCCGCTATCTTCTCGTCATCCCCTTCACGGACGGAAATCTTCTTCTCATTGATTCCGTTAGGTACAATGATCACTTTATCCTTGAATTGCTTTAGCGGGATGGAGTGTTCCGCATAATTCGGACTTGTGGCGAAAATGGAGTCCGCACGCTCCAGCAACTTCTGTTCGAAAGGCTTGAACGCAGTGTAAGTGAACTGCTGCTTCACAATGTCGGAGTGCCAGTGCACAATCAATTTCACGTTGTCCGGAATATAGTGGCAAACAAGCAGGGAGGCATACGGGTTAGGCGTATGGAGGTGTATGATGTCGGGCTGAAATTCCCGCAATATCTTCTTCAACATATTGGGATAGGAGAAGGATATGGGCTGACTGTATTTCTGCATTTGTACGCCCAAACGATACACATGAACTCCCTCATATTGTTCCTCAACATTGTTTTTCCCTGTATTAAAGCACAATACGCAATGTTCATAATCAGCCATGGAGCTGACGATGCTATAACATACGTCCTCAATTCCCCCTTTATAAGGTGGATAAAATTTCGATATATGTAAAACCTTCCCTTTAGACATCAGCCTCACATCCAACAATTACCGCTCTATCGTCGTCTCTCATCGATTTACAACAAGATATTACCCATGGTAAAACGACACTAACCACAGTTAGTTATGAGAGTGAAATTACTCAAATTATTTATGAATGCAAAGATAGGAAATTTAGTCTTATATTAAAGAATATGTTTCTAGATTATTTCTTTTATGGGGAATCTGTTTCCGGAACAACTCATACAGACCATTAATCGCCTCATTAAAATTTCAATATCTGGCGACTTCTAGTCCCTGATTCGTCTTCTATCACGATCATATAGATTCCCGCTTTCCAATCATTTAGATAGAAATAAGCATTCGGTTGCTTCAATCGCCGGCTGATCATCTTTTTGCCGTTAGGGGCAAATATCCTGATCGTTGATTTACCGCTTAATCCTTCTATGTATAGATCTCCATCCGTGTATTTAGGATAGATGGTCAGATGATCGTCTTTTACGGAAGGGGAGGAGACTGTTCCCGTATTCCTCAGCAGTACGGGCGTGGCGGCGCAGACATTGCCGCACGACACTTTCCAGTGATAGAAATAGAGATACCAGGGTTTGTTGTTGATCCAGGCTAGATTTGCCCCGTCCAAGGAGATCCGGCCTTCGATTTCGTACGGGAAGGCGATATCATCGTCCGTGTGGGAGTGGTACAATGGGGCGGTGGTTCCCTGCGCATCCATCCGGTACTTGCCTGGCGCCAAGGTCAAACCGATAGACAAACGGTTTTCTCCCGGTGTGAGGCCTTCGAAGGTGCGGGATGAGACGACCTCGCCCGTGGCGTCGTCCAACACACGAATGACGGCGGTCAGGTTCTTGGAGGGATAGATGGAGATGGAGTCGATGGTCAA
>JAGCGM010000038.1 GCA_017649635.1 Paludibacteraceae bacterium
AAGACGGAGATCATCTACCGCACCATCATAGGCGCTTACACGCCAGACGAGAAGAGCGGTATCAGCAGCTACGACATCTCCTCGAAAAGCAAGAAGGAAATCGTTTCGGGCGACGGATTCTACGGTTTCAACGTAGACCCGAAGAATGGAGACATCTACACCGCCAACATCAACGGCTGGCTCACCAACAGCACATTGCTCATCTATGACGCGCAAGGAAACGCGAAGAGCACAGACCTAACCGCTGGTGTGGGCGCCTGCCGATTCATCTTCCAATAAGATCATATTGGCGCAATAAAATCTAGAGTGCGGCACGATCCGCACTCTTTTTTTTTGCCCACACACCACCCTTCAACATCACATCGAAATATATTATAAGCACCCAATCGGCTTGTAAACCAAAAATCACTAAATTCGCGGCAGAATCAGAAAAGGCGTATCGAAGTGGAGAGCAAGAAAGCACAAGGAACCGGGTGGATAGACGTTTACGGAGCGAGAGTCCATAATCTGAAGGACATCGACGTGAGCATCCCCCGAGACAAACTGACAGTGATAACCGGACTAAGCGGAAGCGGGAAATCCTCGCTGGCGTTCGACACCATCTATGCGGAAGGGCAGCGGCGCTATATCGAGACCTTCTCCTCCTACGCCAGGAACTTCCTCGGCAACATCGAACGCCCCGACGTGGACAAGATCACCGGACTCAGCCCCGTCATCTCCATCGAGCAGAAGACAACCAACAAGAATCCCCGCTCCACCGTAGGGACGACCACCGAGATATACGATTTTCTCCGTCTCCTCTTCGCAAGGGCTGGTGTGGCCTACTCCTACGTGACGGGAGAGAAGATGGTGAAACACACCGAAGAGCAGATCCTCGACCTCATCCATACGGAATACAAGGACGAGGCCGTGCTGATCCTCGCCCCGCTCATCAACTCCAGGAAAGGACATTACAAAGAGCTGTTCGAACAGACCCGCAAGAAGGGTTACCTGAACGTGCGCGTGGACGGTGAGATGAGGGAGATCACCCATGGCATGAAGCTGGACCGCTACAAGAACCACACCATCGAGGTGGTCATCGACAAACTCGTCATCGCGGACAAGAACGAGAAGCGCATCAAGGATTCCGTGAGAGTCGCCATGAAACAAGGGAACGGGACAATCATCGTGGTCAAGAAAAGCGACGGCAGCAGCCGCCACTTCAGCCGCCACCTCATGTGCCCCACCTCAGGCATATCCTATGCGGAACCCGCCCCGCACAACTTCTCGTTCAACTCGCCCCACGGAGCTTGCGACAAATGCAAAGGGTTGGGGTATATCAACGAAATAGACCTTGACAAAATCATACCCGACAAACGGCAAAGCATCTACAACGGAGGCATATCCCCGTTAGGAAAATATAAGAAATCACTCTTCTTCTGGATGTTGGAGGCCATCGCGGAGAAATACGAATTCTCCCTGAAGGACCCGATAGAGGAGATTCCCGAGGAGGCGTTGAACGCGATCCTCTACGGAACGGACGAGCGCATCTGCGTGAAGAACAGTTCACTGGGCGAATCGCACTGCACCTACAGTTTCGAGGGCGTCATCCGCTACATCGAGATGCAACAGGAAGGAGACACCTCCGCCACCTCGCAGAAATGGGCGGAGCAATTCAGCAAGACAATCGTATGTCCGGAGTGCGGCGGCAGCCGAATCAACAAAGAGGCTAGAAACTACAAGATCGCAGGGAAAAGCATCGACCAACTCGCCAACATGGACATCGCCGAGCTTCTGGAGTGGACGCAAAACGTAGGCAAGGAGCTGGAAGAGAAACAACGCGCCATCGCCACGGAGATACTCAAGGAGATACAGACGAGGCTACAGTTCCTCATCGACGTCGGACTGGAATACCTATCCCTCAACCGAGCCACCGCCACCCTATCAGGCGGGGAGAGCCAACGCATCAGGCTGGCGACACAAATCGGCTCACAACTCGTCAATGTGCTCTACATCCTCGACGAGCCCAGCATCGGCTTACACCAGCGGGACAACACCCGTCTCATCAACTCGCTCAAACGATTACGAGACATAGGCAACTCCATCATCGTGGTGGAGCACGACAAAGACATGATGCTCGAATCCGACTACATCGTGGACATGGGACCACTGGCAGGCCGCAAGGGAGGAAACGTCGTCTACGAAGGGACACCTGCTGACATGTTGAAAACCAATACGATGACAGCGGAATACCTCAACGGCAAACGCAAGATAGAGGTGAGGCCAGAAAAGCGCGAGGGAACAGGCAAGAGCATCCGCCTCTACGGAGCGAGAGGAAACAATCTGAAGAACGTGGACGTGGAGATACCTTTGGGCAAACTGGTCTGCGTGTCGGGCGTGTCGGGTAGTGGCAAGTCCTCGCTCATCAACGACACCCTCCAGCCCATCCTCAGCCAGCACTTCTACAACTCCCTGCAAGACCCGTTGCCCTACGACAGGATCGAGGGATTGGAGAACATAGATAAAGTCATCAACGTGGACCAGACCCCTATCGGGCGCACACCAAGGTCCAATCCAGCCACCTACACCGGGCTGTTCGGGGAGATACGCGAGCTCTTCGTCACCCTGCCGGAGTCCAAAATCAGAGGCTATAAGCCGGGAAGGTTCTCCTTCAACGTAAAGGGAGGAAGGTGCGAGACCTGCGGAGGAAACGGATTCAGGACCATCGAGATGAACTTCCTGCCCGACGTGCTCGTACCCTGCGAAACCTGCCAGGGCAAACGATACAATAGGGAGACGTTGGAAGTCCGCTTCAAGGGAAAATCCATCGCCGACGTGCTGGACATGACCATCAACATGGCCGTCGAGTTCTTCGAGAACATACCATCCATCTACCACAAAGTCAAGACGTTGCAAGAGATCGGTTTGGGATACATCCGTTTAGGGCAACCCTCCACCACCCTTTCAGGCGGAGAGAGCCAGCGCATCAAGCTCGCCACAGAGTTGATGAGGAAAGAGACCGGCAGCACGCTCTACATCCTCGACGAGCCCACCACGGGACTTCACTTCGAAGACATAAGGATATTACTGGATGTGATGAACAAGTTGGTGGACAGAGGCAATTCCATCATCGTCATCGAGCACAACATGGACATCATCAAGTCGGCGGACTACGTCATCGACATGGGTCCGGAAGGCGGACGAGGCGGTGGGGAGATCATGGCCACCGGCACACCGGAGGAGGTGGCACAGAACCCGAAAAGCGCGACGGGCATCTATTTGAGCAAAGAGCTACAAGGTTAAGCAACGCACTAATTCATAATAAGTTGCAAAACCCGATTGATAAATATCCATTCCTATTGTTGAAAACGTGTTAATCCTTTTTAACCACCGAGGGGAGCAAACGAAATAGGGTATGAAAAAAAATATTTATATTCGCGTAGAACAAAAGTTGGAGTTCGTATGGGAAAGATCATAGCAATCGCAAATCAGAAGGGCGGCGTGGGGAAAACCACGACAGCCGTCAACTTGGCGGCTTCTTTGGCAGTGCTGGAGAAGAAGGTGTTGATTGTGGACGCGGATCCGCAGGCCAATGCCTCATCTGGACTTGGATTGGATGTCCGCAAACTGAAAAAGACCGTGTACGAGTGCATCTCGGGGGAAATAGACCCGCACGAGGCGATCTACGACACGGAGCTCGAGAACTTGAAGATCATTCCGTCCCATGTAGATTTGGTCGGAGCCGAGGTTGAAATGATCAACCTAGAAGACCGAGAGAAATACATGAAGGCGATGTTGGAGAAGCTGCGGAACGACTACGACTTCATCTTCATCGACTGTTGCCCGTCCCTAGGACTGATCACCATCAACTCCCTGACAGCGGCGGACTCCATCATCATCCCTGTACAATGCGAATATTTCGCCTTGGAGGGAATCGCCAAACTGCTCGCCACCATCAAATTGGTGAAGAGCAAGCTGAACCCTGGGCTGGAGATCGAAGGCTTCCTGCTGACGATGTACGACGCCCGCACCGCACTCAATAGAATGGTGGTGGACGACGTGCGGAAGAACTTCAAGGACATGGTCTTCGACACGATCATACAAAGAAACGTCCGTCTGGGCGAGGCGCCAAGCTACGGAAAGCCGGTCATCACCTACGATGCGGATTCCAGGGGCGCTGTCAACTATATGAGTCTGGCTAACGAATTGTTAGTAAGATGTTCAAAAGATGTTAAAGTAGAAGCATAAGACATAAAGAGATGGCTAAGAAATTCGGAGGTTTGAACCTAAGCAGGGGAATCAACTCGATGATTCCGACTGACGACGACGAGAAGGAGAGCGTCGCTGGCGCATCGTCCATCAACGATGTGAAAATATCAGAGATTGAGGCAAATCCGGACCAGCCACGACGTGTCTTCGACGAGGAAGCGCTCAACGAGTTGGCGGATTCCATCAAACAAATCGGTGTGGTACAGCCCATCACCCTACGCAAGTTGGCGGACGGGAAATACCAGATCGTGGCGGGAGAGCGCCGCTATAGGGCGTCCCAAATCGCCGGATTGGAAAGCATCCCCGCCTACATCAGGGAGGTGAACGAGTCCCAACAGATGGAGATGGCCCTCATCGAGAACATCCAAAGGGAAGACCTGAACGCAATCGAAGAGGCCCTTGCCTATCAGAACCTGATGGACAAATGCGACTACACACAAGACCAGCTGAGCGAGCGTGTGGGCAAGAAACGCGCCACAGTCGCCAACTACCTCAGGCTACTCAGACTCCCCGCCGAAATACAGATGGCGGTGAAGGACAAGAAAATAGACATGGGTCATGCCCGTGCGCTAATGGCCATCGAGGACCCTGTCGCCCAACTAAGTGTATACAACCAAATCATCTCCGAAGGATTGTCCGTCCGCAAAGTGGAGGAATTGGCGAAGAACATCAAGGAGGGAAAATCAGCAAGTCCGGAGAAGAAAGAGCCGCAAAAGAAGGACCTTCCTGAAGATTACGCAGCCCTGAAGGAGAAACTGAACGGTTTGTTCAACACGCCTGTCAGCATGACCTGCGACAAGAAGGGGAAGGGAAAGATCACGATACAATTCAACAGCGACGATGACCTGCTGAAAATCATGAACATATTTGATTCCATTAAGAACTAGAGATAGACTGAACGGTTGAAAAAGATTGTCACCATATTTGTTTCGCTATTCGCAATGTTCTCCATGGCAACAGCCTCTTATGGAGAGGAGACCGCAGACACTATTGTTTCCGCAGCCAGTCAAGGAGACTCTATCATGACCGCCACAGCCAACACGGCTGACACGACCGTCACGGAGGCGTCGCCACAAGCAGCGGAGGAATCCTACCAAACGGCGGAGAGTGTCAAGACCCACAAAAAGGCGAAGAAGACCAAGGTTGCGGAAAGCGCATTCACACCAGACCCAAGACGGGCCACTTGGTACTCCATCGTCTGTCCGGGTTTAGGACAAATATACAACCGCAGTTACTGGAAACTCCCCATCATCTATGGGGGTGTACTGACATGCACCTACCTGATAACATGGAACGGGCGCATGTACAACGATTACAGAAACGCTTACCACGACATCATAGACAGTGACCCCAACACGAACAGCTACATGAGTTTGTTCCCCACCTACGACGGTAGCCAGTCATGGTTGCCTAGCACACTGCGGAGCAAAATGAACAGCTATCGGCGCACAAGGGACATGAGCGTATTCGCCATGGTAATGCTCTATATGGTGAGCGCAGTGGACGCATTTGTGGATGCGCACCTCTACGACTTCACCGTTTCAGACGACTTATCGCTCCGAGTGGAGCCAATCATAAACAGTTACGGTACGGACTACATGAACAGGAGCAGGTCATTCGGGTTCCGCTGTAACTTCACTTTTTAAGGGAAAGGAATAATGTTAAAGCATTTATGGACAATCATTGCGTTGGTCGTGGCAAGCGCCAACGTGATGGCACAAGACGAAGAGAACGAAACTGAGGCGAGCGAGAGCGAAATCATCGCCCAAGAAGAGGAAATCGAGGAACAGGAAGAGCAAGCGGACTTGGCCTTCATCGACTCGGTGGAGTCAGCGAACGCCAAAGGGGACACCATCAAAATATTTTCGGATCTCCCTGTCGGCTTCGACAATAAAATGGATAGTCTTTTGAACGAGTACTACAAATCCGTCATCGTAACGCCTAAAAGACGCAAATGCGTGTCGGACAGCATCGGAGTGGGTTGCAGCGACGAAGTCTACATCGCCAGACTGCAGAAGATACCAGCCATCATGGAGCTCGCCTACAACCCAATCGTAAAGAAACACATTGAATTATACGTGCTGAAGCGCCGCAAACAGGTGGAAAACATGTTGGGCATCGGCGAATACTACTTCCCTATCTTCGAACAGGAATTGGAGGCAGCCAGACTTCCACTCGAACTAAAATACCTGCCAGTCATCGAATCGGCGCTCAACCCGTTGGCATTCTCCCGCGCAGGCGCATCCGGTCTTTGGCAGTTCATGTACGGGACTGGCAAACTGTACGGATTGGAGGGCAATAGCCTAGTGGACGACAGGCGCGACCCTATCAAGGCCACTCATGCGGCAGTTCGTTTCTTAGGCGACCTCTACAAAATCTACGGAGACTGGTCGCTCGTGATCGCCGCCTACAACTGCGGTCCAGGCAACGTGAACAAGGCCATCAAACGGGCGAACGGCAAGAAAGACTACTGGGCCATCTACCCTTACCTGCCGTTGGAGACCAGAGGCTACGTGCCGGCTTTCATCGCCGCCACCTACGCTATGACCTACTACAAGGAACATAACATCTGCCCGGCGAAGATGCAGATGCCAGTGCTGTGCGACACGATCAGGCTGAAGGAGAGGGTCCACTTGGGACAGATAGCGGAGGTGATGAAAATAGACATCAAACTCCTTCGTAGCCTCAACCCGCAATACAGAAAGGATATCATCCCTGGCAACGGAGAGGTGTACACATTGTGCCTCCCGCAGAAAAGCATAAGTAGCTTCATCGACCTGAAGGACTCCATCATCGCCTACAAAGCCGACTCGTTCGCCTTGAACAGAGCGGTGGTGCTCCCCGCAAAGGCAGACCCGTACTACAGGGGCATGAGGGGCGGAGCCATCGGCAAGGGTGTCTACGTCGTGAAGAAGGGTGACTCCCTCTCCTCCATCGCAAAACGCAGAAAGGTTTCCGTCGCTAAGTTGAAGCAGTGGAACAATCTGAAGTCCGACAGAATACGCGCAGGACAGAGGCTGAGGATAAGATGATGTGAGTTAAGACCAGCCAAAATAGTAAATTGTAAATGGCTAAATAGTAAATATTTACATGCATTCTATACGACAAATAAAATTTCCACAAATGTAGTCACATCAATTTTTCTCGTCGATTCCCTTGCATTTCAAAAAATAATCGCTTACATTTGCGGTGTAATTTTTGCAGATATGGCATACAAAGTAAACATGAACATAGCTAACAGCCTTTATTGGTGGCGCCCGACTCTCTTTCAATCCCGGAGGTGAGCGAGTGCTTATGTTTATGTTTAAACGATATAGAAAGCCCGTTGGAAATCTCCAGCGGGCTTTTTCTTTTCCAACAATTCAGAAAATAACAAAATTAGTATAATAAGAAAATGAAGAAATTCAGTTATTCCATTCAAAGCAAGAAACTGCTTGCCGACATGTACACTCCAGTGAGTGTCTACATGCGTCTCCGCGACCTGTACAGTAGCAGTGCGCTCATGGAGAGTTCAGATTACCACAGTATGGAAAACGCGCGTTCATACATCGGTGTGTCGCCTATCGCCTCCATCGCCATCGGACATGGGAAGTCGGAGATGACCTTCCCGGACGGTTCGGTCGTGAAGGGGGAGATTTCGGAGAAGTGCCATGTGGACAAGGTAATCCGCGAGTTCATGTCGTGCTTCGACATCCAAGGCGCAGAGAACCTGCACTGCGGTCTCTTCGGCTACACCTCCTTCAATGCGGTGCGCTACTTCGAGAACATCGCCGTGAAGGATGAGACCCAGACCAAGAACGATGCGCCGGACATCCTGTACGTTTTGTTCAAGAACATCGTCGAGTTTGACCACTACAACAGTTCGCTCAAGATCATCTCCCTCTGCGCCGACGGCGAGGAGTCTGAGATCGCGAACATCGAGCGACAGATGAACCGCACCAATATCCGCGCGTACGGGTTCCACCCTGTGGGAGAGACCACCAGCACATTGACGGACGAGGAGCACAAGGCGAATATCCGCAAGGGTATCGAACACTGTCTCCGTGGCGATGTCTTCCAAATCGTTCTTTCAAGACGATTCATCCAACGTTTCGAGGGAGACGATTTCAAACTCTACCGTGCTTTGCGCAGCATCAACCCTTCCCCTTACTTGTTCTACTTCGATATGGGAGGCTTCCGCATCTTCGGATCATCGCCTGAGACCCACTGCCGCATCATCGGTAGCAAGCGCAGGGCTTACATCGATCCGATAGCGGGCACGACCAAGCGCACGGGCAATGCGGAGATCGACGCACAAAATGCGCAATACCTGAGAAATGACCCGAAAGAGAACGCCGAACACGTGATGTTGGTCGACTTGGCCCGAAACGACCTGAGCCGCAACTGCCACGGCGTGAAGGTGGATTTCTACAAGGATATGCAATACTACAGCCACGTCATCCATTTAGTGAGCCGTGTGAGCGGAGAACTCGACGCGGACGCGGACCCGATCCGTACCTTCATAGACACCTTCCCTGCCGGCACACTCTCCGGTGCGCCTAAGGTGCGCGCCATGCAGCTCATCAGCGAATACGAGCCTCATAACCGTGGCGCCTACGGAGGTTGCGTGGGCATCATCGGCTTCGACGGTTCCCTCAATCAAGC
>JAGCGM010000001.1 GCA_017649635.1 Paludibacteraceae bacterium
ATGGAGAAGATCTCGTTGCAACGAGTCTTCATCTCGTCCTCTGGCGGAACGAATGGATGAGGCGCGAACGTGCGGGTCACATCCGATGGATTGGCATATAGATAGATTGGCCCAAGATGAGTGATTTCTATTTCGTTCTTCTTGTTAGGATTCTGATTTCCGATGATGAAAGCGGAGTTGCGCAGACGATCCGCCTGCAATCGCTGCACGTCAATATCGGCGATGGTGAGCTGTTCTTTGAAAGAGAAACGTTCCGACGTAGCCAACAGACTACCGTTTTCAGCGAGGATGGCAGTGCCGGAAAAGACGAGGTCGGTACTGCTCTCTCCGAAACCAGAGCCCGTATAGATGTAGGCACACACATTCGTGGCAGACTTCTGCTTCACCAATTGACGGCGGTAAGCCTCCTTGCCAATCAGTTCATCACTGGCAGAGAGGTTGAAGATGATCTCCGCACCCGCCAGACAGAGCTCGTCACTTGGAGATGCCGGCATCCATAAGTCTTCGCAGATCTCAATACCGAATTTTAGTCCATCGACCTCAAAGACCTGCCTCTTCTCACCAAATCCAGGTGTGAACCAACGTTTCTCGTAAAATTCATTGTTGCTTGGCAAATATTGTTTATCCACCTCTGTATGGAAGAACTGGTCGCCCGTACCAGCCACGAAAGCGGCATTATATAGTTTACCCTCACGATAGTAGGGCGCACCCACAATGGCATAGAGACCATGCCGACCAGCCGCCTCATTTATTCTAAGAAGCTGCCTTTGCGTCTCATCGATCAAAGTACGTTGGTAAAAAAGATCGGAACAGGTATAACCCGTAAGACAAAGTTCCGGGAAACATACAATTTTAACATTCTCTTGCGCCGCCTTTTCTATCAGCGATATGATTCTGTCGGCATTCACCTTGGGATTGGCAATCTCCACCACTGGGATAGCACTGGCAATGCGGACGAATCCTACTTCTTTATTTTCCATATTGTATTAATTAAACTATTCATTTTTAAAGGGAAAGGAAGAAACAAATCTCTCACCAATAATCAAGGCAATTTACAAAGAATCGGCAATATAGCATCACAAAAACAATTTAATTTTCATCAGATGTAAAGACGCAATGCATTGCGTCTCTACGGTGACCGTCTGACAAACAAATTTCACCCTACCCTACAAAAAAATAGCCAATCGTGTCACATCACCCGGACAGAATGGCACAAAAGCGGACAGAAAGTTCATTTCAATGTTTGGCACGGTTTTTGTATGAATATAGATGACGATAAAGATCGTCAACTATGATCGAAAATCATTTCGAAGAGCTACCCAGCTATGTTTTTCATAACCGAGCAACTCCGTTTAAATAAAACAAATTGTTTAACTTTAAATTGGTAGTATTATGAAAGGTAATGAGAAAAAGCCTAAAAAGGTTGAGAAAAAAGCAAAACACATTGCTGCTTATTTGGCAGCTGAGGAGTCAGCGTCTCATATAGATGCTAAAAAGAAATGAATCGAAGGGGGTTGCCAAACAAGGCGATCCCCTTTCCTTTTCTAGGAACATCCCCCAACAATTTCACATGGATGAGGCAAAAGACGATCAACCATTTCCGCCTCTGAAATAGTAAATCGTAAATAGTTAAATAGTAAATAATGCCACGAGGGCACTGCATCCCCCGTGGCATCACCAAATTTATGAAAACATATTAACCTATTTCGTCACAACGCCCGTCAAATCCTTGGAGAAGTCAACATCGAACTCCACGCCATCCACAACGAGATGGTATGGTTTCGCCTCAAGATTCACCACCTCTGATTTGACATCATATATGCACAAGCATCTGCATCTATCTCCGCCCTCCACCGTGCGGATCGTGATGGTATCCCCTTGGGCCACCACCTCAGTACCCTTCGTCGTGCAACAATTAATCTCGAGGTCGTGAGAAATGACAGTCAACACGCCAGTCTCAGGAGAGAAGACATAAGAGACAAGTGTATCCGCGGATTCAATATGCGTTAGGACAGGTTCCCTAGAACGAAGGCTATCCATCAGTGAGTCTCCCCTCTCTCTCTTGCAAGGGCTCAAGGAAAGGAGACGACCCCTTACACCCGTAGGAATAATCCCCGACACGATAGAGTCTTTAGACAAGTCAACATCAAAAGAGATATCACCATACGTCGAGCCCCGCACTGTAATATGATAGACACGAGGCTTCAGATCCTCCAAGCCAGTGGTAACATCATAAGTACACATGCACTTGCATGGCATACCGACCGGAACAGGGGTAATAACTATATTGTCACCATTTACGTCAGTCACAGACTGCGCCTCGATGCAACAGCTCAAAGGCACATCATACGCCACAACGACGCCCTCGCCCCGACGGAGGTCGAAACTGTAGGAAACCAACGTGTCTGTAGTTCTCTCGAGTTCCTCGACCACACCTTTTTCCGAAGGAGAGCCCTTGCATGAACTGCCCTCCAAGAAACGGCCCTTCGGATCTCCATACAGAATCACGCCACTAAAGTCTCCTTCGTTTCCGATATGCAAATCGAATGAGTTGCCATCCACCCGGAAGTGGTATATTTTTTCACCATCCAAACCATGTCTCAAGCCTTTCACACTCGAGGTGATATCGAAATAGCACATGCAATCACAGTCCAGTCCGCCCTTTTCATACACGAACACGACAATCGTATCCTTCATTTGAATCACCGGAGAGACGAGATCCGAACAACAGTTCGTATATATGTTATGGGAAGTGATATAAAGTTGGTCGTTTTCGTAATCATAATGATAAGAGATCAAGGTGTCGCCGTCTTTCCATCTCCATCCGAACGCATCAACATCATCACCATACTCTTCTACCATATAATGGTTCTTACAAGGACTAGTTTTCACATAACCGCCATTCGGGAATCTAGAGATAACACCATCTGTACTAGAGTTTAAATCGATATAAAACTCCCCTACGTCTTGCAGGCTGATGAGATAAGGCTCTTGATGAACCCCCGTTAAGACAACATTCACATTGTAGCCATAACAGAAACAATCACACGCCAACATGACACTCGCCGCAGAATCCTCGAAAATAGGGAATTGAGCAAGTTTCATGTCGATTTGGCCATTGGTTCTTGTGACCGAATAATTCAAATCCGCAAACCACTCCGACTCGCAACACATTCCTTCTAAGGAATAGAAGGTTAAGGACAACTCTCCTTTCTCAGGGGAATACTGATAGGTGACTAACGTATCGCTCACGTACGAGGAAGCGCTGGAATCAGCCGTACAGTTTCTCACCGCGGAGACCTTCTTCACGTCCAAATCCTCATGTCCGGAAAAATAGACTTGACTCAAATCATACACGGAAAATTTCTTGGTGAAATTTTGGAACCTACCCTTCGTTTGGATCTCCACCTGGCGAGTGGAATCGATATGGACAACAGTATCATACACCGATAACTCGTAAATATATGTTTTATTGTCGCTTTTTATATAAATTTTATTGGCTACTGAAGCGAAGACGAAAGATGTCAACGCTATCAGACTCATAAGTATATACTTTTTCATACACTATTTCTTTATAAGTTTGATTGACTGGTCGTTAACTTTCACAATATAGACACCCTTGATATCAGGTAAGGACAATTGGACTACTCCGTTCTCCGATGAGTTTGTTTGCTTGATCAACTCTCCTAAAACAGTGAACAATCCCACTTGCGCCGACTCGGACAAACCCTCGATCAAAACATTTTTGTTGTCCAAATAGGTGACACGCACTTCGTTCGCCTGAACCTCTGGCACACCCTCATTACCGCATGGCATAGGAATTCTCGCGAAATAATACTTGCTGACATCCGAGAATGAATAGGATAACGAAACAGATCCCTTCACAAACAGGCTATCATTCCTATACTGTAATTCCGGAGAATCCTCCAAAACATAAGAATACGTTGTGTGATTCTTTAATTCAATCATCACAGCATTTGGGTCATCCGCATTAGCGAATGCAGCCCCATACGCCCCCATTAAGGCCCCAATTAGTAAACATTTCTTTCTCATTGCTAAAAAAATTACGTTAATAAATACACTATATATATAAATAATCAGAAATTCACGGCAATAATCGTCAGCTTCTCCACACAAACACAACACTTAAAAATTGCTGATATTAACCCCCATCTTGAAAGAGGATATTGTACCCTATTATTGTTTTAAACTTCTTTTGATGTTCAAATATACATAAAATTTTATACTTTCCAAAAATTATCCACATATATTACGATTATATATGGAATATTTAGTATAAATCAACATCACAAAGAGGATGACGGCAACAATATACGCTGCAAGAATCAACCCACCAATCGGAAAATTAATCAAATCCACGCCACTACCTTCCCTATCGAAACAGATTCACGGCCAGACAGAGGATTACTTATTACCCAATTTGAATGAAGCAAGGACAGAAATGATAGGGAGGGCGGAACCCCCATAATGAGAACGTCCGTAAGCCTCCAGACAAGCTTTATCATCCGTACGGAGGAAATCATACGCCGCCTCAACTCCCAAAGCGAAATTATTGGTGAAGAACCATCTGGAACCCACATAGACACCCACGACCGGGGAGAAGGTATTGGACTCCACCTCATTCCACAACTCAAAATGAGACTGCTCGGAATATACTGTGGACTCCATGAAACTCTCCGCACAAATATTCAAACCGCCACACACACCCGCATATGCGTCGAAATACTTCATAAACTGGAAATGGAAGGCGCTACGAAGCGTCGCTGAGCATTGGAACACCTTCACACGTTGCGTCGTATTGTACAAGCCGAACTCATCCTTATAATGGCAAGCGGCAAAATGGATACCCATATCAACCGCGCCATTCCTTCCAAACAAATCGCTCCGCACGAATCCACTCGCCATACCCGCTGAAGCAGTGAAAGAAAAACACGGGATATCCGCAGCCGCCCCCGAAGTGAACGGAGGAACACCCACCCCTAGACTCAATGAGGTCTGACCCTTCGTGGCGATCTCAATCTCATCAATAGACGAAGCGGAAAGAGTCCCAACCGCCATAACGGCTAACATTATGCACAGAAAACGCTTCATATCACTAAATATAAATCAAAAACAAAGATATAAATATATAGCACAACTGCAAAAGAGAGAGGATGATTTTACACGGGCAAAAGGCTATCCGCCCACAAAAAACCCACAATCGGCACACAAAGGCTCCACGACCTCCCTTCTCCGGAAACCCTCCAAAAGATTCCGAGCCCGTTCCGACGCAATGATTTCAGGGAAGGGTTGGCTAAAAACATTTCCCAACGGGATGGAGCCATTCGCGTCAAGGCAACAAGGCACAACCGTCCCGTCGACCAAAATGGCCACATGATCCCTCATCGCATAACATATCCTATTTTGAATCTGCAAACGTTTCTCTCCCGGCCAGGTAAACCTTGCCGCATTCTGGAGGAAGACGTGGTCGGATAGTTTCTTGTTCCTGGAGGCAAAGGCATCCGACATATCCACCTGCCAAAAATCCGCCATGCAGGAAAGGCACAACTGATTAAAGCGGGAGATGGATCCACCCACCCGATTCCATAGGCGAAGAGAAAAATAACTATCCGAAGACTTATCCTTCGCAAAAGCGAAAATCTCCTCCAAATACCGCTGCCACTGGGATTCCGGAATATTCTCCTCCGCATCATGCAAAGAAACATTAAACTGCCGGATAGAAGAGTTCAGCAACAACTCCCGACGGTGTTGGATCAAAGAACCGTTCGTGGTGAGGTTAACATGGAAGCCTTGATCATGCGCTTCACGAAGCAGGAGGGCGAGCTGAGGATGGAGCAATGGTTCTCCCAAAACATGCAGGTAGATATAATCCGTATAGGGTTTAATAGAAAAAAGTATCGCCGAAAAATCTTCCGGCGATACAAATTTCTTATCCCTATCCGATGCGCAGCAAAAACTGCAATTGAAATTACATCGGTTGGTTATTTCAACATAAACTTTTTTGAAACGCATTCCGATTATGGATTGTACTCCAAGATACCAGTGTTGTAAGCGCGCTTGATACCCTTCCAATACTGGAACTTATAACCCACGGAGAAGTTCAAACCAGTGGACTTGGAAGTAGACAGGCCTTGGGAGAAGCCCAAGTTCAGATACAAACCGCTCGCCACGTTCTGGAATTCGTAAGCGACCCTCACGGTAGGACCCCAGTCAAACTCGTCGAGGATACCGCCGACACCGAAAGTATTGCGCTCCGTCTTGTCGCTCTTTCCGCAAACACCGCCAGCGAAGAAGACACCCAAACCTGGAGACAACTGGCCTGGACCTACGTTCATGATATTGTAATACAAGACAACTGGGATTTTGATGTATCCGGCAGTATACTTTTCGGTAACCGTATCACCGACCACTTCGCCCAAATAATTTCCCTCTTCATCATAACTAGGCAAAACGAGAGGCGCAGTGACCGTAGAACCCTCCAATTGGAAAAGGACCTCCGGCTGAATCGACCAATGTTTTTCAATGATGATATCCATCAACGCACCTGCATGGAAACCAGGTCTGACGCTCGCATCGTTTATATTAGCCGTCGCAGCGATCATGTCAGGAGATACGCCATAACTTGGCATCAAATCACCGTTCCACTTCGTCATATTAAAACCGCCTTCCAAACCGAAACGGACTTTAACATCCTTCTCCGCAAAAATATTCGACGTGAACAGAAGCAACGTCGCAAGCGCAAAAACAATCTTTTTCATGGACTATAACACAAATTACTTTTTTACTACACCAGAAAATCTTCTGAATGCGACAAAGTTATTTAAAATTCGTTAATATCAAATAAAAACGATGACGTTTTTTTTCTAAATAGTGAAAAAAACACCCTAATATTGCCCCAAATTAAAGAATCCGCCCTTCCGAACCAATTCGGAAGGGCAGGAAAACACACTCATCAATATCTATACAGGTCGGATTTGTACGGTCCATCGACAGAGACGCCGATATATGCGGCCTGCGCTGGCGTCAACTTCGTCAACTTGGCTCCGATCTTAGCGAGGTGCAGTCTGGCGACCTCCTCGTCCAACGCCTTCGGCAAGCAATAAACGCCCACCTCATATTTCTTCGTGAACAGCTCAATTTGCGCCAACGTCTGGTTGGTGAACGAATTACTCATCACGAACGAAGGATGGCCCGTGGCGCAGCCCAAATTAACGAGACGGCCCTCCGCCAATAGTATAATCGAATGTCCATCTGGGAAGAAGAACTGATCCACCTGAGGTTTGATGTTCCTACGTTGGATGCCAGGATACTTCTTCAATTTCTCCACCTGTATCTCGCTGTCGAAATGGCCAATGTTGCAGACGATGGCCGAGTTTTTCATCTTCTCCATGTGCTCCACCGTGATGATGTCCACGTTACCCGTCGTGGTGACATAGATATCTCCGATCGGGAGCGCATCCTCGACGGTAACCACCTCATAGCCCTCCATCGCGGCCTGCAAAGCGCAGATAGGGTCTATCTCGGTAATCAACACGCGCGCACCGTAGTAACGCATGGAATGGGCGCAACCTTTTCCGACATCGCCATATCCACAAACGACAACCACCTTGCCGGCCACCATAATATCCGTAGCGCGTTTGATACCATCCGCCAAAGACTCGCGGCAACCATACAAGTTGTCGAACTTAGACTTCGTGACGGAGTCGTTCACGTTGAACGCAGGGATGCGGAGCTTTCCCTCCTTCTCCATCTGATAGAGGCGATGCACACCCGTCGTTGTCTCCTCGGAGACACCCTTTATCGTAGGAAGCATTCTATTAAAGAACTTATCATCCACCTTACGGATAGCCTTCAATGCATTGAGCAATTCGACTTCATCCTCACTCTCCGCCTTACGGTCCAACACAGAAGGATCATCCTCCCCGTTCGCGCCCAAATGGATCATCAAAGTAGCGTCGCCACCATCATCCACAATCATATTCGGTCCCTTCCCGTCGCCGAAGTTCAGGGCCTGCAACGTACACCACCAATAATCCGCAAGGGTTTCACCTTTCCAAGCGAATACAGGCACACCCGCTGCAGCGATGGCCGCCGCGGCATGATCTTGCGTGGAGAATATATTACAACTAGCCCAACGGACCTGCGCTCCCAACTCAACCAACGTCTCGATCAAGACCGCCGTCTGGATGGTCATATGCAAAGAACCCGAGATACGGGCACCTTTCAGCGGTTTCTGCTTACCATATTTTTCACGAAGAGCCATCAAACCAGGCATTTCAATCTCCGCCAATTCGATCTCCTTACGACCGAAATCAGCCAAATTAATGTCCGCCACCTTATACGGGAGGGACGAAAATAAAGAATCGCTCATACTTACTATTTTACAATTTACGATTTACTATTTATCACACATTATCACACACTAACAACAAAACGATCTGGCGGAAGCTTATATACCAGCCCAAATTGTTAACACGATACAAATATAGGCGATTTATGAAAGCCATGGAACATCCGTCAATGTTTTTCGCACATTTAGAAAGACATTCTTTCCATTTTTTAACATTAGCACGCACCGCAACCGTTGCGAATAGAAAAAAAACATTAACTTTGCAAAATAAAGAGATAGTCAACCACGATAAAAAACAAGAAAAATTATATTCGAAATGGGAACAAAAAATTTTTTAAGGACATCGATTTTGTGTCTTCTTTTGGGATTGTCTTCATGCTTGTACGCTGGTGATGGGAACAACAGCAGCAAGGGTAAGGAGAAGCAAAAGACAGAGCAGAAGTCGTTGGTGAAGCACTTGAACCGCGAAGAATTCAAGAAATTGGTCGTTAACGTGGACGCCGAAGGTTGGAATTATTTGGGAGACAAACCTTGTGTTCTTGACTTCTATGCCAACTGGTGTGGTCCGTGCAGGATGATTTCTCCTTTCCTTGACGATTTGTCGAAGGAGTACAAAGATCAGATATACATCTACAAAATCAACATCGACGAGGAGAAAGAATTAGCGAGGTATTTCGGTGCAAGCAGCATTCCGTTGCTCATCTTCATTCCAAAAGAGGGACAACCACAGGCAAGCAGAGGAGCGCTTCCTAAAGACGAGATCAAGAATGCCATCAACACCGTGCTTTTGGCGAACAAGAAAAAATAAAAGATTAATGAAAGGCATCATACTTGCGGGGGGAAGTGCCACGCGCCTTTTCCCCCTTTCCAAGGCCATCTCGAAGCAGATTATGCCGGTTTACGACAAACCGATGATTTATTATCCGCTTTCGACGCTCATGCTGGCCAACATACGAGAAGTGTTGATCATATCGACACCAAGAGACCTACCTATGTTCAAGCAACTACTTGGCACAGGAGAGGATTTCGGCATGAAATTCAGTTACATCGTACAAAACGAGCCCAATGGATTAGCACAAGCCTTCGTTTTGGGGGCTGATTTCCTCAACGGAGAGGCTGGTTGCCTAATCCTAGGGGACAACCTTTTCTACGGACAAAATTTTTCCGAAATGCTCCACACCGCATCGCAGCTGGAAAAAGGAGCCACTATTTTCGGTTATTACGTCAAGGATCCTTCCGCCTACGGAGTCGCGGAATTCGACGAGACGGGCAAGGTGATTTCCCTCGAGGAAAAACCGCAGAACCCGAAATCCAACTATGCGGTACCGGGGCTCTATTTCTTCGACAAGACTGTGACGGAAAAAGCCAAAATACTGAAACCTTCCGCCCGCGGGGAATATGAAATCACGGACCTGAACAAAATGTACCTCGAAGAAGGCACCTTGCGGATGATGAAGTTCGGCAGAGGGTTCACCTGGTTAGACACAGGAAACTGCGATTCCCTCCTGGAAGCCGGCAACTTCGTGGCCACCATTCAAAAAAGGCAAGGTTTCTACATCGCCTGCATCGAGGAAATCGCATGGAGAAACGGATGGATCTCGGACGAGCAACTCCGACAATCAGGTGAACGGTTAAGCAAAACCCTTTATGGGCAATATATACTTTCTTTATTGGAACAAAAATGATTTTTACAGAACAGGAAATCAAAGGAGTATGGGTCATCGAACCCAAAGTCTTCGCAGACAGCAGAGGATACTTCATGGAAGCTTTCAAACAAAAGGAGTTTGAGGAGCACATCGGGAAAATCGACTTTGTCCAAGACAATGAATCCAAGTCCTCCTATGGTGTACTCAGAGGCCTCCACTACCAAAAAGGGGAATTCTCTCAAGCGAAATTGGTACGTGTCATCAAAGGAGAAGTCATCGACGTGGCTGTGGACATCAGGAAAAGCTCACCGACATTCGGCAAGCATGTCGCGGTTTTACTCAGCGAAGAGAACAAAAAACAACTCTTCATCCCAAGAGGTTTCGCCCACGGTTTTCTGGTGAAAAGCCAAGAAGCCATATTCACATACAAAGTGGACAACGTATATGCCCCACAAGCTGACGCCGGCATCATGTTCAATGATCCTGCCATCGGCATCAAATGGGACATCCCCGCTGAGCAAATGCTTCTCTCGGAGAAGGACAAGAAACATCCTCTCCTCCAAGACGCTGAAGTATTCGATTAAGAGGGTTTTCGAGTGACATTTAATCTCTATAACTAAAATGGTGGGGAGGTCCCCATCTCAAGAAGGAACATCGAAAATGAATATATTGGTCACTGGCGCCAACGGACAACTAGGCAACTCCGTGCGCAAAATCGCTGACAATTACAAACAGCACCATTTCCTTTACACCGATATGCCGGAGGTTGACATCACCGACCTCCACCTGCTGGAGGATTTGGTGAAAAAAGAAAATATCGGAGCCATTATCAATTGCGCCGCATTCACCGCAGTGGACAAAGCGGAAAGCTGCGAGGAATTAGCCGCAAGGATTAACGTGGACGGTCCGAAGAACCTCGCCCTCGCGGCGAAAAGCGTAGGTGCGAAACTCGTCCACATCTCCACGGACTATGTATTCGACGGGAAGTCCTGCCTTCCTTTGAAGGAGACGGACCCTACCCAACCCATCGGTGTCTACGGTAAGACCAAGCGCCAAGGGGAAATCGAGGTGGAGAAAACAGGTTGCGACGCCATCGTCATCCGTACAGCCTGGCTGTACAGCGAGTACGGCAACAACTTCGTCAAGACAATGCTCCGGCTAGGGAAAGAGAGGGAGTCGCTCAACGTCGTGTACGATCAGGTGGGAACGCCTACCTATGCGACCGACTTGGCCTATGCCATCATGGTACTCCTGGAGAAAGGGTTCAATGGATTCAACACCTACCACTTCTCCAACGAAGGCGTAATCAGCTGGTTTGATTTCACGAAGGCGATTTTCGAAGTCGCAGGACTAAAGACAAAGGTGAACGCCATCGAGAGTTTCGAATACCCTACCGCGGCGGAAAGACCCGCCTATAGCGTGCTGAACAAGCGGAAGATCAAGGAGGCAGGCATAAGCGTTCCCTACTGGAAGGATTCCTTGGTGCAGTGCATAAAACTGCTAGAGAATTAAGAGTTTTCTTATGAGCGTTTAAAAGCTCAAGAGATAAGACAAGGGAGGCTGGATACCGTTGGGCATCCAGCCTCCCTTTTAGGTCTATCGCCACATGGACAATCAATACTGCACCTGTGCGGCGGATACGAACGTTTTCTTGTAGTAGTTGCTTCCCATATCGGCGATTGTCACGCCCTTCGAAGAACTAACGATCACGAACTTATTATCCTTCAGATAAATACCCGCATAATTAGGCTTCTCATCCATCTTTCCGTCAGGGCGGAAGAACACAAGGTCGCCC
>JAGCGM010000039.1 GCA_017649635.1 Paludibacteraceae bacterium
CCCAAGAAATCATCCATCATCTCCTTGATCAAGGTACGAGCCTCCATGTAAGCCTCCATGTTGATCTCCTTCACCTTGAAGCCGGCGTCCTTCAACATGGCCTGTACCGCGATCACGTCAGCGTGACCGGTACCCCAAGAGAGAGGCTCCATACCAACGTCCACATAGTCGCAACCAGCCTTGCAGACCTCCAAGATGGAAGCCATGTTGAAGCCAGGACCTGCGTGGCTATGGTATTGGATGGTAATATCCTTGATCGCTTTTATGTTTTTGGTCAACTCGCCCAAAAAGGCAGGACGTCCAATACCAGCCATATCCTTCAAACAGATCTCGTCACATCCGGCATCGATCAACTCCTTGGCCATTTTCGTGTAATACTCCACGGTATGGATCGGAGAATAGGTGATGCAAAGGCAACATTGAGAGATCATGCCACCATCGTGTGCATATTTGATGGAAGGAATGATGTTACGGGTATCGTTCAAACCACAGAACGTACGGGTGATATCAGTACCCTGTTTCTTCTTAACCACGTAGAAGAGTTTGCGGACATCTGCAGGAACCGGACTCATACGAAGACCATTCAAGGCGCGGTCCAACATGTGGGTTTGAATGCCCGCCTCATGGAAAGGCTTCGTCCACTGACGAACTGCATTGTTCGGATTTTCTCCGTAAAGGAGATTCACCTGCTCAAATCCACCACCATTTGTTTCTACTCTGTCGAAGCAGCCCATCTTCACGATTACGGGCGCTACTTTCATCAATTGGTCGACGCGTGGTACATACTTACCTGCGGCCTGCCACATGTCTCTGAAAACGAGACTGAATTTAACTTCTTTAGCCATTTTTCAGTTATGATATTTTTAAATTCTTTCAATTTTCTCTGCCTTAGACTTCCCGCCCGTAAGCTTTCCAATCGCCAAGTTTATGGCCTGCGCCACATTCGCATCCACAGCATTTGAAGGTGCCGAAACTGCATTCGCCTTAGGTGCCTCATCCTCCGGCACATACTTGTTGACGAATTTAATTAACAAATTACCCAAAAAGATAATGAGAAGTAGGACGGCGAATACCGTCGCTAGTCCAATGCCCATCAATTGTAGGCCTTCGAAAAATTTATCCATTTATCCTTACCAATTAAATTTCTAGCAAAAATAATAACCCCCAAAGATAGGTATTTTTTTTGAGTATCGAGACATATGCGCAAAAAGTTTAAAAAATCACGTGCCCATTGATATTATTTACCGTTTCCGAGACATTCCTTACAGTTTGTTATTTTTCCCATGAAACTTGTCACACTTCCCTACCCGTCCAATGAAAAGCGTGGCTCAAATCCGTCAAAAGACTTCATTGAGCCACGCCTAATGTAGAGTTCCGGTCAATTATCCATATCGGACAATCTTCCCGGAGATTTGTTCATCACAACTGCTTGCAGACGAACTTCTTCGGGCTGTCTACCACACCGAAGATCCGGTCGGAAGTGAACGGAACCGACACCAAAGACTCGTACAAGCTGTGGTCCGCCGCGTTCCAGTAGCGGAAAGTCACATTCGTCGTCTCCGCGCCCGTTCCGATGACGGTCAGAAGGAACACGCCGTCGATGGCTTTTTTGACGCACCTGCACTCGCTTCCGACAAACGCCGCCATGAGGTCATCGCTGGAGGCCTTCGATTTCAACTCGGCAGGAAGTTCGAATACCACCGTCATGGTGTAAGCGTAGTCGCCAGCAATGGTAACAGACTTCCAACCCGGGTTCTCGTACGTGTTACCCGTAGGGACGATTACCACGGAGGTGTCCTGTACATCCTCCCACGGATCCTCAGTTTCTCCCCCTTGGAGCTTCTTGAGCAACTCGTCCAACTTCTTGTTGGTCTCATCCAATTGCTTGTTCGTATTGTTCAAACTATTCTTCTCTTCCTCCAATTGCTTGATAAGCGCATTCTTTTCCCGCAACTGCTCTTCAAGCGCCTCGACCTCATCGTCGTCTTTGCAACTCTGGAAAGATCCGGACAAGAGGAAGATGGATAATGCAATATAAAACCAATTCTTCATAATATACTCTCCCATATTACTTCTTTACAACTTTAAATACTTTAGACTCATCGCCTTGGTTAACCTTCAGCATGTATGAGCCAGGAACCAAACCTGACACGTTGATGCTTTCGACCAAAACATTATCCTGTGCGGAAACTTGCTTCTCAAAGACAAGCACACCCAACACATCGAAGAGCTCAAGCGTCACATCGCCTTCGCCATCCAACTTGCCGGCAACGTTCAGCTCGACATCCATAGGATTTGGATATACGGTCAATGTCTCCACTCCACCCACGTTGAAGTTCAACACGAATGGGTTGTCAGGCGTGCCATATACCGCGTCACCCGTGAAGGTCAAAGCATTGTTCGCCTCATAAGTGACTCCGTCACGTTCCATCGTGAAACGTACCTTATCACCCGCCTTCGCAGAAACACTGATGAACTGGAGCGCATAGTCGTCAGACAAAGCAACTTCCACAACATTGTTCTCCTCTGTTCCCACAAGCGCGCGAAGGAGATCGCCCTCCCTCTTCTCAGGGGCAGATGCAATAATGCTCATGTTAGACTCGTAAGCGGAAGACATCACTGAGACAGCGGAACGCAATGCGGAAGAAGAGGATGGATACCTGAATGTCTTTTGGACATCGCCCGTGTTCTTCAACATATAACCGCAATTAGGTTGCAAGCTGTTGAGAGAACCAATCCACTCATTGCCATAGTACATGGCGAATCCTTCATTCGACTTGATGACATCGCCCTCTTTCGCATTATAACCAGCCAGCGCAGCCTTCAACGACATACTACCAGCAGGCAAATAAGCGATGTAGTTCCAAGAACCAGCCTTCACTGGAATCATCGTAGAATCCAGATTGATGTCCTTACCAGAGACAGACAATACCTGATTCTCGTCCGAGTAGATCTTGAACATGTTCGTGTTGTTCAACACAAGACTATCATTCAACCACTTTCTACTATCCACGGAATAGTTTGCGGAACGTCCGCTCAAGTCTTTCACGATGCTATTCGAGCCCCATCTTCCACTATTGAGGTAAGCGTTCAAGTCTGACATGCCCGCCTTGTTCTCAAGGTTGAATGAAACCCAGTTCCAGCCCTTGCTCAACGAAATGTTCTGATACTTAGTGGCTCCGTTATAGAATACAACCGGTGCGGTTGGTTTTCCATAAACCGTGTCTGCCTCGAACGACACCACAGGAGAAGAAACCGCCTCCGTCATGATGCCCTTACTAGCATCCCAAGCACGATAAACCAAGCCATGAGATTTCGAATTAGAATAAACCGTCATCATCGCATACCACAAGTCCATGGTCTTGTCATAGCTCATGTTAGCCACACCGACACACTCGCCGTTATAGAAGGCGGCAAGCATATCCTTCTCGTCATTGGAGAATTGGTTGTCCAACTTAATCTGAGCGAATACAGCCATGCTGAACTCATACTTCGAAGGATCGACACTCCACTCCGGCGTATCTCCCTCCACCGTCACATTGAGGGCGAGAGGTTCGGTCACGTTATTGGAGTTCGTCAAGTAAACCACCTCGTCGTACGTGCCGACAGCGAGAGAAGGATCAATCTCGAACTCGATGGTCTGCTTCTCCAACGGGTTGATGGTGCCAGATTCCGTAGAGGCACTCAACCAAGAAGGCATGTTCTTCAGGCTGTAGTTGATGACAGAACCGCCCTTGTTAACGATCGGCATCTCGAACTTGTACGGCTCGTTCTGCTTCTTGTTGACAGTCACAGCGTCATCCATCCACTTCAACTGGTTGCGGTCGATGTAAGCGCTCCACGTGATCGGAGAAACAATGTAGTTTCCGTTCACATCCTGCACTTGGTTGACCGTAAAGTTGACGATGGTCTTCTCAATACGGTAGTCTTGCTCTTGCAGAGTAATAATCAACGCATCGTCGTTAACCACCCATTCATACGCCAAAGAAGAAGTCGCACCCTTCGTTTTAACTGGAGGGATATTTTGGGACTCGGAAACTTCACCTTGCATCGTCGCGAACGCCAACTTCTTGCCATTACCGTCCAATGCGTCATTTCCCTTATCCTCCAATGTGAACTGCATCTCTGATCTTCCTTGCCATTCAACGTAGTGTTCGAACGGATAGTAGAGCAAGAGACCCATCTCGTCGCCATTCACCTTCTGGTTGTAGAAATTCTCCACCTGGGATTGTTGACGATAGAGATTCCAGAGTCTCACCTCATCAATTCTACCCGAGAAATACTGATCAGCTTTTCTCTGCTTCGCAACAGTTGTCGAGTCGTTTGCAACATAATATACATGCGCGCCAGCGAACAACTTATCAGAAGCAATGCCACCAATCTTATCAGCAGAGAAGTAAGTGTTCAACTCACCATCCACATAGATACGGGCGACGCCAGAAGAACGGCTCACCGCAAGGGTGAAGTTATGCCAGTTATTGTCGGAGAAGTCTCCCTCCAAAGGCGTCACGTAACCATTGTGACGGAATGTCAACGCACCCGTTGGGTCAAAACCGACGCTAAATAGTTTAGTAGCGTCTTCGGCATCCGAAGCCAAACCTGTACCATTGGAGATTAAGGTCTGACCCTTTGCTTCAGACTCAGCATTGAACCAGAACTCAAGGGTGAAGTCCATGTCCGAAGTGATGACAGCCGACGAGCTATTCATGGCAACGTAACTTTGACCATTGAATTCAGCCGAACGTCCCTCAGGCAAAGCCCAAGTACCACCCTTCATCAACAAATTCGCGCCGCGAGCCTTATCTTCCGTAGCGGCACCCTTCGCCTCTTCCATCTCATAGTAAGCCATCAAATTCAGGTCATTACCAGAGAGCTGTGACGTGCAATTGGCTTGGATAGTAGCAGAAGAACGAACCGAATTCCAGATACGGAATTGATCCACCTTACCATTAAAGTAGCCGTTAGCAGAGGCTACATTCCTACCCACTTCAATGACACCGTCACCCTTGTAAGCCTCAACATTAACTGAATTAATAACAGGCATGTAGTTCACATAAGCAGTCACGGTCTTATTCTCATTGTTATAGACCAAAGCGACATGGTTCCAAGAAGATTTCTCCCATGCAGGAACACTCTCCGAAACGAGTACCTTGTTGCCAACCTTGACGACAATCTTACCCTCCTTGTTCATGCCCATGGAAATAGACTCCGTTGCATCACCATGGCTGAAGAATGTCGCGTTTTGCAAAGAATCGTAGTTCACCCAACACTCGAAGGTCAAGTCCTTGTTGGCGAAGTTGCGAGTAACCTCTGTCGTGAGGTAATCGTTCTCACCATCCAAGGCGATAGCCACGCTATGGTCAGAGGCCACACCGTTACGTACACCCGTAATCTCAAAGTTATTGATGGTCAACATACCCTCCGCAATGGTCTCGTTGAAGTCGATTCGAATATCATCATCAATGGTCAGCACGCCATTGGCTGGTTTAGGGGAACCGAACAAACGAGGAATGTACATATCCTTGATACCAGAAACCACTTCGGAAGGATTCTCATACAACTCATTGTTGATATTACAGAACGAAACCGCACGCAAATCATACTTCTGATCAGGGAGGTTATCCATATAAAAATTGTAATAGATGTTACCAGCGTCCTCAGAAGAGATGGTGAAGGCATTGAATCCATCCTCCATCGCTTTCTGAGTCAAAGAATCGCTCTTGTAATAATAAACCAACGTAATCCAATCATTATCAGATGAGGAAGCGGACTTGTACTGCAACTCCAAATGCTCAAAATCGGCATAGTTTACATCAAACTCTGAGATGGTAATCGGCATATAATGCTTAACAACGCCTTGCACCGTATCTGTCGCACAGTTGGTGTTGTATGTCCAATTATTCGAAGGATTCACGATGGAGACATCCGTACATGAAGGAATGAAGTGGACAGAAAAGGCTGCCGTATCAGCAATCACATCCAAGAAGGATGTAGGGTCTGACTGACATTTAGAAGACAATACCAATTGCAGGTTGTCATAATTCAACGCCCTACCTTTTGCCACCGACATCGTCTTAACAAGCGTCTCGCCGGCAGGGACAAGGTAATCCAAAGCGAATCCGGACATGGAGTTTCCATCTATTGTAGGAATCGCCCCATCAGGGTTAGATGCATCAATCAGACGAAGATCGAACCATTGATCTTCATTTGTCTCAGAATTGTTTCGAAGATAAAGCGTGAAAAAGGCCTCTTCCCCAGATGGAACATTTTCCACGAAATCGTTCTCAATACTAATACTTGGCACCTCTAACTGCATCGTTTGTGCACCTATGACCTTCCCTTTTTCGTAATATTGGGTCTCGTAAGCCTTCTCATAAGGACAAGAAGTCGCACCTCCTCGGGTAATGAAGACGAATGAGGAATAATAGTCTTTGTCCGCAAGATCGGTCGTATCCACAGCGCCCACATGTGCCGGATTATCATATTCCTCCGAAGTGCTAGTCCATTTTTTCTCACGATAGACATCGACAGATAGGTAATCATCATCACCATCCTCGGCCAACACAAATCCCTTACTGTGGCTACGTTCAACCTCGCTTTCAAAAGATCCACCTTGAGTGGTTGTGACTTTTTCCTCAATAGCGAAAGTAGTTGCCAAATAGTTGATCGTTTCCACCTCAACATCCGTTGAATTCTCCACAGCAACACCCACATTGAAAGAGAATGTGCTACTATTGCTTCTACCAGACGAATACTCTTCCGTGTATTCTATAGGAGACCCTGCATGGAAAGAATAGTTCGAAACCTTGTATTCCGAAAATATTTTATCCGAAAAATAAACCTTTTGTTCCTCGTTTTCGCTCATTCTATCTTTCCATGCCTTAATCCATTGGTTCAGCACTTTAATCGTATCACGATATATGATGATGGACATATCCTTCGAAATTCCCTTCGTAGGAGAAATAACCTTATAACTTGGACCATCGAGGTTGTTTTCAGCAATACCATTAGACGTGTTCTTAATGGATTCATCAGAATTACTTTTGCCGAAATCAGGATCATTTTCAGAGAGATATGAGAGGTAATAGGTCTCTCCCGTTTCTTCTGCCAATTGCTTATATTTCAACGTGTCGTTTATTCCATTAACAATTAGAATACTTCTTTTCAGATTCTCCATGTTCGGAATAAGAGTCTGTTCTATATAGACCTGAGGGAATGCGAACAATGTGTTAAAACTCTGATTCAAACTGATTGCCGCACTTTTCACCAACACATAATCCTTTCCCGTCGTATCTGTATAAACAACTTCATACTTGTTAGGATGAGCCAAATACTCTTTTTTCTTAATCAAAGAGACTGCGTCACTTTCACCGAAATACATATTTGTGGAATATCCGACGTAGACATCACCATTCGCACCAACATATAATGGGTCATCACTTGTCTGGAAGCGAGTGGTCAACGTAGTAGTGCTCGTCTTCTGATTTGCCGCCTCATAAGACTCCTCATGTGCGACTCCAACCTTTGTCGTATTAGTGGTACCAGCACTCTCCTCTTGAGCGACAAGAGTAGCCGGAGTTACAACTCCATTATAAATTTTCACTTTTACACCTTCGACAATATTCGCACCTTCGAAGCCTTCGTTTTGTACCGATCCAGTGTAAGTACTAGATTCTGTGAACGAAACACCCTTTTCCAAGAAAGAATATGAATTACTACCCGGAGGGTCTCGAAGAACCGTCAACACCTTGTCTGGTCCCGCAGTCACAAAATTGGTTCCCTTCATATGTTCGCCTTTGACATAAACCTTATTCATACCACCGACTGCGAATGGACAGTCCCATGCGATTGAAGTAGGATTATCGTCATTTCCGCAAATCACCTTAGCGGAAAGCGAGGAAGTAGCAGTCGTCATTTCCGGTTCGCCGGCCAAAAAACTAATGAAACCGATGCCATTCGTATCAGCTTCTACCTGAATGGACTTACTTCCATCTGCGAAATTAACGGAGAAATCGAACTTGCCATCCATCACAGGTACGATGTCCAATTCGTCCGTATTCGTATGTCTGTACTCCTCATTAACAAATGCTTTGAGATAGTAGGTTACCCCCTGGTGAAAAATCGGAGAACCCAAATAATATAAATTCGTTTTCTCATCATATACAGAGACATTCTCGTTCTCTCCTAAAATATTAGAAGAAACTATTTCTCGTTCTCCAAAATAAGGCAAAACACTTCCGTTACCCTTACACTGAGAAATATTTAAAGTAGGCTTATATCGTTTAATAAACAATTGGGACTTATTAAACCTAACCGTATCATGAAACGTACGCCAACCATCCGCATCTACACTATCCATATAGGTATAAACGGTTGAATCTCTATATGTAACGGCCGAAGAGAAATCAACCAAAGAACCAGAACCATTAATGTCTGGATGTCCGTTGGCATTCACCTCCACTGTATAAGCCTCAGGGGCCACATATGCGACAAACTCGCCCGTCGTATCATTCACATGAATCAAGACGCCATCTTCCATATAATCCACTTGATTGACATGAGTGACCATTTTTTTAGATGTTGGATGATTAGGTGTAAAATGCTTCTCAACCGTTGTAACACCATCTTGCATCTTATATTTATCACGTGTATGTGTCAGTTTTACAGTGATACCATTCGCCAGATTATTTTTCGACAATGAATGACCTACAGGATAAGCCTCCTGCACCGTACCTCCAGCCACACGTCCAACATACTTTATCTTCGTATTATCATAGAGTTTCGCCTCCTCATCTTTTTGATAGTTAAGAGCATTACCCTTACTATCACAGACACGTCCATCCAATGCGAAGACATGACCATTCTTCTCGGCCTTTACCTCATGAATGCCCACAGGAACATTGAGATTGAAAATTCCGTCTGCATCCGTCATGACATATTCATTAGACTTATTAAAAGCGATCTTCCCATCAATCAGGAAATGGACTCCTTCTACAGGATAATTACCTCCAGAATATACAATTACACCTGAAAGGACAAAGGAACTCTTGTCCACAAAATCAACCGTATGACTTTGCGTCCCCGTACCAATAAAACGAATTGCCTGAGTTGGAGAGAATTGATGAACTCCTTTCCTTGGCATCATTGTATAGGCGGTTCCATTTCCAAAATAAGGGACAGCACGGACGCTATAGAATCCATTTTCATCCGTAATGGCACAATAGGACAATTCATCAATCGACAAATGAGACTCCACTTTCTTGACTCCATACAGACTTCCTATATTCCCATGGTAGGCCTCTCTTCCCGAATATGAACGGTCATAGACTTGTCCCACCTTAACAGTCTCACCTGCTTCCTCTTGACTTTCCACCATGAACTCGAAAGTATAGTAGGCATCCAATCCTTTTTCGTTTCCGACCAAATATCGAGTATAATCATTAACGATTTCGTCATTCCCAAGCGGACGACTCCACAAACGGACCTCGTCAATTTGCCCAACGAATTTTTCGCCTAACACAACATCACCCGTAGCATCCGATCCGATAACGACTCCATCGATTGACTTCTGCAATGACAATATACCATTCAAGTATATTCCAAGTTGCTTGTTCACCCCATCGAATACAACAGAGACATGAGTATATTTTGCGAGGGGTATCTCTTTATCGACAGTGTATGTCGTATCACCAATGGTTACATATACCTGGTTTTCCACTAAACCGACTTCACAAAGACCCGATTTGCGAATAATCACAGCGTAGTCATTTCGGAAAGACATAGGATATACCCATGCTTGCAACGTGGCAGATGCGTCATCCGAGAACGAAGATAGTACAGATTTACCCGGGATCACAACTTTCCCAAGACCTTCAAATCCAAGAGCATACGAGACAGTCTCACTTTCAGCTTCAAATCTAATTTGGACAGAATCCTCGCCTTGTCCACTATCAAATGTCACACGACCATTAAAATCACCTGTCGGCGTGCGGAATCCATAACCATAAATCGTGTCAATAGACGAAACGTCATCGTTTCCACATTTAAGCATACCATAAACACGATACTCATATAGTACGCCTGGCAAACAGGAGACATCATCAAAAATAAATTCCGAACTATCAGCAGTCGACACAGAATATATCTTCTTAAAAGATGACTTTTCGTTTTCACATTCCCGACGTTCAACTATTATGTCTTCGAATCCAGAAGTCGTCTTCCACGACAAACCAACCCTATCCGAATAATAACCTTTAGAAACTTCAAGATCCTTCACTGTCCCCACCAGATATGGGGTGAAAATAACATTAGTACTATCTTCTTCGTCTTTAACCTGCATGGTTACCGGATCATATGCCGCACCTGCAGGTTCGAGGAGAATCTGATAGCTGTACGATTTACAAGTTTGCACCAAATCATCGACAAACACACACTTACCATAATCAGACTCGTTAAGAAGGAATTCATGGACAGCGCCTCCTTGCTCGTTCGTCCTTTTGATGATAAACTTAGTTCCCTTACTCCAATACGACCCAGACCTTGTCCAACGAATCTCCACATTCGTATTGTCGGATGAAAGCCGAGCCATAGGATTTTTCGGATAACAATGACCTGTGGTAATATCACGCACGACAAGATGTTTAGCAAAATCATGAGTGTAACAAGATCCATGGGCAGTGGAATTCCGCTCTATATCACACTCGTAAGTCACCTTTTTATCTTCTTCAGTCAAAGGAATCTCAAAAGTATATCTTGTCGTTCCTCCCACATACGGAATAATCGTATCGGACGAAGAGAGTATTTGGTTCAAAGAATCCTTTCTCGTAATCGTTAAAAGGAAGCCTCCCTCCTGCACATCGCTAGTTGGAGCATTGGGAATAGTCCACACAAGGTTCAGCTTCTGATTGTCCATATCCAGATCCGACATGAAATCTTTTACTTGCGGATATGCCGGAATAGTGATATTCCCCGTTTCGGCACAATATTTAATCGCTTTATTTACACTAGGAGCATACTCATACCTGATTTTGTAAGATTTAGAATAACACAGATTATGAATAGGTTTATCCCCTATTTTATCTGTCGTACCAACATTTATACGGAATGGTTTACCATCGGCTTTACCATTTTGCACATTCTTCCATGAAGTTTCACCTTCCAGCGAAACCTTCTTGTTGGATCCAGATTCACACAAAAACACTGTTCCATCATTTGCAAAGTGCTCCGTAGCGCCATTACTCCAATAAATATTAATCAATGGGTTATTTGCTTCGGAACAACTATACGACCACCTATCGCCTTCAAATTTCAGTTGAGCTTTGGGATAGTTGCAAGTCACCTTCAAATCGGTATTAATCGACCCGTCGGATGGATGTCCGTGTCGATACCATGTTCCCTTTATATTTGTTGTGATCTCTTTGTCCAGATCACCTTGAGAAATAGGCAAGTCAAATTCCATGTAATAAGTGCGATCGCCACCACCAGCATCCCACCAATCCCATGTCACTTCGTTAATGCCACTATACGAAATATCATTCTTATCTGATGTTGTTTCGGGATAGCTGATATAGATAGTTTTAGCACTTTCCGAATACTGAGTGATATAGACATTGTGCATCAATTGGTGACCATCAGCATATCCAGACCCCCAATCCTGCCATACCGAAATTCGATAGTGGATGACTCCTTTCTCTGGGTTCCATGTCATTTTACACCGATAATCATTATTGCTCTGTAATTCATCCCATGTCCAATTGGAGGCATAAGACAGCAATGGCATCACACAAAACACCCCAAACAGTGCAAACCACTTGAATACCGAACTCGGGATTTTTCTCCCCGAAGAGGAATTCCACCCCTTCAGCTTTTTGGCATAACATACCCTGCTTAGCCAACAAAAAAAACTACCAATTTTCATAAACACTTTATATTTAAAAATAATACAATCTAGCAATCAGGCGAATAAACATACCAATAAGTAGATTATGGTACCCTGACAAACACAAACGCCAAATTCATCTACACAAAGTATGGAAAAAATTTTTAAAATTAAAACACCTATGAGGAAAAAATAATTAACAGCGTGTATTTTTTCCCCGACAAATAGTCTATCGTCAATCATATTGCCTAATGGGCATAATCGTCAATGTCATACGATCCCCCACATCTCCCATAATAGAATTTTACAACATATTCTAAAAACAAGTTCCCTGTTTCCATTTTGACATTATCCGCTTTTTCGTTAAATTCGCGTGAAAATTCACTCAATGTGACCTGAAGCATCCCGCTTAGGCCTAACGGGTGGAAAGTGTGTGTGTAAATGGGAGGGGCGTTTCCTCCGTCCAAACGCATGGTGAATGCCGAAAATTCACTACTGTAAAACATAGATTTTTTCACATAGAAGAAGAATGAAGAACATCCGTAATTTCTGTATCATCGCCCATATCGACCATGGCAAAAGTACCTTGGCCGACCGTCTGCTGGAAATGACCAAGACTGTGACAGGGAAAGACCTCCAGGCACAGGTGTTGGATGATATGGATTTGGAACGCGAGCGCGGTATCACCATCAAGAGCCACGCCATCCAAATGGACTATATGTACAAGGGTGAGAAATATGTGCTGAACCTGATCGACACCCCGGGACACGTGGACTTCTCCTACGAGGTCTCCCGCTCCATCGCGGCGTGCGAAGGCGCCCTGCTCATCGTGGATGCGTCACAGGGTATACAGGCACAGACTATCTCCAACCTTTATATGGCTTTGGAACATGACCTGGAAATCATCCCCGTCATGAACAAGATAGACCTGCCCGGCGCCATGCCAGAGGAGGTGGAGGACCAAATCGTAGACTTGCTGGGCTGTAAGCGTGAGGAGATCATCCGCGCCAGCGGTAAGACCGGTGAAGGGGTGGATAAGATTCTGGAAGCAATCGTGGAAAGGATTCAGCCGCCAGTGGGTGACCCTGACGCTCCGCTCCAATGCTTGATCTTCGACTCTGTATTCAACCCGTTCCGCGGCATCATCGCCTACTTCAAAATCATCAACGGAACCATCAACAGTGGCGACCATGTGAAGTTCGTGGCGACGGAAAAGGAGTATTTGGCCGATGAAATCGGTATTTTACGCTTAGACATGGAGCCTAAGCAGAGACTCTCCGCCGGCAACGTGGGCTACATCATCTCGGGTATCAAGACCTCGAAGGAGGTGAAGGTGGGCGATACCATCACCACGGTGGCCAACCCTTGCGAGAAGGCGATAGAGGGTTTCCAAGAGGTGAAGCCGATGGTCTTCGCCGGCGTCTACCCTATCGTGACGGAGGATTTCGAGAACCTCCGTTCTTCCATCGAAAAACTACAGTTGAACGACGCTTCCCTGACTTTCCAAGCAGAGTCTTCCCTGGCCTTGGGATTCGGCTTCCGTTGCGGATTCCTCGGCATGTTGCACATGGAGATCATCCAAGAACGTCTGGAGCGTGAATTCAACATGAACGTCATCACCACCGTGCCTAACGTGGAGTATGATGTCTATACAAAAAAGGGCGCTAAGATCGAGGTGCACAACCCGTCCGGTCTGCCGGACCTGACGCTCATAGAGCGCATCGAAGAGCCTTATATCCGCGCCTCCATCATCACCTCCACCGAATACATCGGTCCGATCATGACCCTTTGCCTAGGCAAGAGGGGTGAGTTGGTACGCCAAGACTATGTGTCAGGAAACCGTGTGGAGCTGATCTACGACATGCCTTTGGGTGAAATCGTCTTCGATTTCTACGACAAACTGAAGAGCATCTCGAAGGGATACGCCTCGTTCGACTACCACCCGCACGGCATGCGGGAGTCCAAATTGGTGAAATTGGACGTGCTGCTGAACGGAGAGCCGGTCGATGCGCTCTCTACCCTAACCCACTTCGACAACGCCTATCCATTAGGCAAACGCATGTGCGAAAAGCTGAAGGAGCTGATCCCACGCCAACAGTTCGAAGTGGCCATCCAAGCCGCCATCGGCACGAAGATCATCGCCCGTGAGACCATCAAGGCGGTGCGCAAGGATGTGACGGCCAAGTGTTACGGAGGTGACGTCTCCCGTAAACGTAAATTGTTGGAGAAGCAAAAGGAGGGAAAGAAACGCATGAAACAAATCGGCACGGTCGAAGTGCCGCAGAAAGCGTTCCTGGAAGTGCTAAAGCTTGATTGATAATTAAACAACTATACTAACGTATTTTTAATAATTATGTTATGAAAAAAATTTGTGTTGCACTTGGAGTGCTATTTATGGCTATCGCCTCCGCATTGGCAGACGATAACGTGTTAGTGAAGACGGCCTCTTCCATCTCCACGAAGTCTAGTGGCGAAATCTCCACAGATTCCATCTACTGGACATTTCCTGGTTCCGTCGGCTTGAATGTCAACCAAGCCTACTTTAACGAATACAGTATGGAAGGCACAGGTCTCAGCGTATCATCTGACGCCTTCGTGAACTTGAACGCCAACTACAAGAAAAACAGAGTGAAATGGGACAATAGTTTCGCCGCGAAATACGGATTCATATACTCAGACCAATTCGCATCAGATTCACTCCGCAAGAACATGGATGAATTCGGCCTCTACTCTAAGTTCGGTTACAAAATGGCCAAATATTGGTACTCATCCGCTTTAGCAAGTTTAGAGTCCCAATTCACCAATGGTTATAAATACGATCCTCTCCCCAGCGGGAAAGACACTGCCATATTAAATTCAAGTTTCTTCGCTCCAGGCTACGTAAAAGTATCATTGGGTTTTGATTATGTGCCGAATAAATACATCAGTCTTTTCATGTCCCCTTTAACTACACGTTTCACCATTTGTAGGCTGAATGAATTGGCTCCAAACTATGGTATGGAACTGATTGAAGGGACTGCGAACGAATACAAGAAGTCTCGTAGTGAGTTGGGTGCATACGCCATCCTACGTTCTGACTTCGACATCACAAAAAACATCCACTTCTTCAGCTCATTAGAGGCATTCTATGCGTACAACAAAGCCGTATCCACCTACACCCACGGATATGCCGAAGATTGGTTCGGAAAGATATACAATACAATAAAATCACAACGTGAGTCCATTAATCTGGTAAGGGGTACTTTATCCAATATTCATAACATGGATTATTCCAAAGAGGATATGCCGGAAGATATGGACAAACTCATTATCAGTTTATCGGATAAAGGGGAATTAACAGATGAAGATATGGAGATACTTCTGGACAGCAAAACATATGAAAGTTCTTATTCCGATGATTTAGATATAAATAAATTCATCCATGGGTGGTATTTCAAATGGAAATTGGAACTCATGATGAAACTGACAAAATACATTAACGTCTCTGTCAGAACCCAATTCAAATACGATAACGCAGAGATGAAGACGATTGAAGGGAAATACTACGGGTTACCACATGCTAATATACAGATATGGGAAGCCTTATCCATAGGTATAGCCTACCAATTTTAAATGTTTAGACAGAAATAATTGAACGGAATAGGAGGCGGTCCGTAGGGGTCGCCTCCTTTCTAATTGACGATGAAATGGGCAGAAATTTAGAGGATATAGACTTGAAGGCTTTCCTTTTCGACATGGATGGTGTGCTGTACGACTCCATGCCGAACCATGCGAAGGCTTGGGTACACGCGTTCAAATCGCTCGGACTGGAATTTACGGATTATGACGTATATATGCGGGAAGGCATGACGGGCTCTTCCACCATCAGCGAGGTGTTCGCCTCCCAGTTGGGAAGAACGGCGACGGAAGAGGAATGCCAGCGCATCTACAAATTCAAGTCGCAATGCTTTGAGAATCTGCCTCAACCGCCTAAGATGAAGGACGTCGAGAAGGTTTTATCGGCTATCCAAGCGGCCCAAAAGGAGATCTTCTTGGTCACCGGTTCAGGACAGCTCTCCCTAATTGACAAACTAAACCACTCTTTCCCTGGCGTGTTCGCCAGAGAACGCATGGTGACCGCCTACGACGTGAAAAAAGGGAAACCTGACCCTGAGCCATACCTTATCGGACTAAAGAAGGGTGGATTGCGTCCTGAACAGGCTATCGTAGTCGAGAACGCACCTTTGGGCGTACGCTCCGCATCCTCCGCAGGCATCTTCACTATTGCGGTGAATACGGGTATTTTACGTGATGAGGAACTCTTAAAAAACGGGGCAGACTTGCTCTATCACAGCATGGAGGAACTATACTTGGACTTGCCCCGCATCCTTGGGGTAACCAAAAACCTCCGTTAACACATCGGAGGCTCCTATCGCCTCCGCATCTCCCTGCACGATTCCATCGCTCATCACCCACATTTGGTCCGCATAACGCAAGGCCAAATCGATTTCGTGGGTGGAGATGAGTATGCTCTTCCCAGACTGACTCAACTGTTTCAGGATGGCGAAAATCTCTATTCTGTTCCTATAATCCAAAAAGGATGTGGGCTCGTCCAATAAAATGAGGGGCGTGTCTTGCGCCAACGCTCTCGCAATCCATACCCGCTGTCTCTCCCCGTCCGACATCTCCGACAACCTTCTGTCGGCCAAATGGCTAATTTTCACCATGGATAGGGCATTTTCCACAATTTCCTCGTTCCTCTCATCCAACGTGCCTACCCAATTGGAATAGGCGTATCTTCCGATGGAAACGACCTCTCTAACCGTCAATCTGCTGGTATCCACATTATTCGTGACGACGATACTCACATACTCCGCCCTTTTTTCGATGGATAGGGAGAAAAGATCCGTTCCCGCCAAGGAAACCGTTCCCGCAAGGGGTTTGAGCAAACCACACAATGTCCGAAGCAGGGTGGACTTCCCCACTCCATTCGGTCCGACAAGGGCGGTGAACGAACCTCGCCTCAACTGTAGATTCAGGTTCGACTGCAATGTCCGCACTGCGTTTCCACCGACCTTATAACCCACAGAAAGGTCGCTGGTCAGAAGAATCGGTTCATTCATGGATATATGGATTATTGGCTTTTTCAAACCCGATGGTGGTCTTCGGACCATGTCCGGGCAAAACGGTCGTATCCACTGGCAAATTCATCAGTTTTTCCTTAATGGAACGGATCAGTTCAGGACCATTGCCCCGCTCCAAATCGGTTCTGCCGATGCTGCCCATGAAGAGAGAATCTCCGCTGAAAAGGAGCTTTTCCTTCGGCGCATAGAAACATACGCCTCCAGGGGAATGCCCCGGCGTATGGATCACATGGAGCTCCGAATCGCCTAGTTTTATGACGTCACCGGCACGCAAATAAGACTTGAGCGGCACGCACTTCAACTCCTCGTCGATGCCGAATTTCCTTCCGTACGTGGGGAAGATATCCAGGAAGAACTCGTCCGACGCATGCGCCTCGGGCTGGATGCCGAATCCATCGAACAAGACCTGACATCCGAAGATATGGTCCAAGTGCAAGTGTGTCTGAATGATACGAGTCAATTTCAGCCCATTTGACCGAATATATCCGACCAATCGTTCCTGCTCCTCCTCGAAGAAACAGCCAGGGTCGATGATGATGCAATTCTTCTCCTCATCGGTCAACACGTACGTGTTCTCCTGGAACATATTGAATATAAACTGTTTGACCTCCATATGATCTTTTTTACTTACATGATTCCTTTTAGCATGGGGACGAAAGCGCACGTCCCGAAATCCTCCTTGTTGAAATTATTTTCGGACATTCGGGTAAGCCGAATCATCCTCAGCTCGTTATTTTCCATGATAGGAATGACGATGGAACCGCCTATTTTGCATTGAACCAACAGATTATGCGGCACGCTGTCCGCACCTGCCGTAACGATGATTTTATCATATGGCGCCATCTCCGCCCAGCCCTCATAACCATCCCCATACTTGCATGTCACCTTGATATTCAGTTCGGAGAACCTTTTTGTGGCACTGACATAAAGATTTTTGATACGCTCGACAGTGTAGACGGAAGCGCCGCAACAAGCCAAGACAGCGGATTGATAGCCCGATCCCGTGCCGATCTCCAAGACCTTCTCCCCCTCTTGCGGGTTCAACAATTCAGTCTGGTATGCCACTGTCCACGGTTGCGAAATGGTCTGGTCAGCCCCGATCGGATAGGCGTTATCGTTGTAGGCGAACGGTTCCAACGTGCTGTTCATGAAAAGATGGCGCGGAACGCTGGCTATCGCATTCAACACCCTAGTGTTCTTTATCCCCTTGGCATATAGCTGTTCCGCCAGACGTCGCCTCAGCGTCGCATGTCTAGGTGTGTCATTCATGATCATTCATCACAATGGTAAATAAACCGCCTTTTTCGTTTGGAAGAACTCTTCCGAGAAGAAATCCTTGATGTTAAAGAGTGAGGCGGAATTCCGAAAAGGACTCACCTCATGCTCCAATTCACCGCCTTTCAGGCAGATTAGTCCGTTGGGAAGGGCATTTTTCGGATTTTTATGCTCCACATTCTTGCGTGTCAACCGAACGAGGTCGCCCAAAGGCATGACCGCACGACTGACGATGAAATCGAACTTTCCCTTCTCATCCTCCACCCTCTCATGCGCAAAAGTGGTGTTGGTCAAGCCGATAGCGTTGGAAATCTCCGTCGCCACACGGATCTTTTTCCCGATGGAATCGACCAAATGGAACTGACAATTAGGATAATAGATCGCCAACGGAATGGCAGGGAACCCGCCACCCGTACCGACGTCCATGACGCTGGTGCCATCCTTGAACGATAGGATCTTAGGAATGGCCAAGGAATGCAGGACATGATGCTCGTAAAGATTCTCTATGTCCTTGCGGGATATCACATTGATCTTACTGTTCCAATCGATATACAAATCGTATAGCGCGGCGAACTGTTCCTTCTGTTTGTCCGATAGATTCGGGAAATATTTAAGGATAATATCCATCTCTCTTCTTTTTCTTTTTCCGCAAATTTAACGATAGTTCCTCTAACGGCAAAATCCGCGGGAGGGATAATAACGGCAGTCACACGGAAGCGGAGGAAGGAAAATATTCACTTTTTCAAACAATACAAACAGGGTTTTCCCCGTATATTAGTTATATTTGCATAATGCGAATTTTTTAAATAGTTCAACAAATCATAGAAAAAACTGATTGTCATGAATATACTTTTTTTGCACGGAATGGCTTCGAGCCACGAATCTGCCACAGCTGAGTTTATCCGTAAATACCTACCGGAAGCGACTGTCTGGGTGCCGGACTTGTCCATCGACCCAGAGAAGGCTTTCCCTCAAATCGACCGTTTCTTGGCGGAATATCAAGTGGACCTGATCATTGGCCA
This sequence comes from Paludibacteraceae bacterium, assembly GCA_017649635.1. GTDB lineage: Bacteria > Bacteroidota > Bacteroidia > Bacteroidales > Paludibacteraceae > UBA1181. Next base: position 19,299 of record JAGCGM010000039.1, read on the forward strand.
TAGCCTCGGCGGATTCATGGCGCAAAAATATAGAGGAAGGAAAAAAATCCTGCTGAATCCCAGCCTCGGCATGACCTACATGTACATGTTCCAAGGCGACAACAAATACAAGGAAGGAAGAGCCGACGGCAACCAGATATGGCACGTGGACAAGCGGATGTGCGACATCTACAAGGATATGGAGCGGAAACAATACGACGACCTGACACCCGAAGAGGATGCACTGACCATCGGCATGTTCGGACGGAAGGACTTCATGACGCGCATGGCCGCCCATTGGTTCAAACAACACTACAGCAACCGAATCTTCATGCCAGGAGGGCACTACCCTCCCGAAGAGTCCATCCGGGATTATGTGGTACCGCAAATACGCTCTTTCCTGAACGAATAACGCACACAATTCTTTAAAACGCCAGATACATGAAGATAACCAATATCGACACCCAAGAGTTGCTGGACCACCACATCATCGACGAGGCGGTGGCCAACAACATCATCAACTATTACTTGGAGAAAGAGGGGAATAAGAAAAAATTCCTCACCAATACGACCTTGCCTCTGTGCATCGTCGCAGCCATCTTTATCATAACAGG
>JAGCGM010000040.1 GCA_017649635.1 Paludibacteraceae bacterium
GCTGGATCAAGTCTAAATACGGAGACAAGGTGAAGGTGGGTGCCGGCAACGTGGTGGATGCGGAAGGCTTCAACTACCTCGTAGAGGCTGGTGCGGACTTCATCAAGGTGGGTATCGGTGGCGGTTCCATCTGTATCACCCGTGAGCAAAAAGGTATCGGTAGAGGTCAAGCGACTGCCTTAATGGACGTGGCTAAGGCAAGGGCCGAATATTTCGGGAAGACTGGCATCTACGTGCCAATCTGTAGCGATGGCGGTCTTGTGCACGATTACCACATGGTGTTGGCTTTGGCCATGGGTGCGGACTTCCTCATGATGGGACGTTACTTCGCCCGTTTCGACGAGTCTCCAACTAAGAAGTTGACCATCGGCAACAGAATCGTGAAGGAATATTGGGGCGAGGGTTCCAACCGCGCGAAGAACTGGCAACGCTATGACATGGGCGGAAGCGCAGCCTTGAAGTTCGAGGAGGGCGTCGACAGCTACGTTCCTTACGCTGGTAAGATGAAGGACAACTTGAACCAGACGTTGGGTAAGATCATCTCCACGATGTGCAGCTGCGGATCCATCACGATCCCTGAGTTGCAGGAGAAAGCGAAGATCACCATGGTATCCTCCACCTCCATCATCGAGGGCGGTGCTCACGATGTTATCTTGAAGGAGCAGGGATAATCCCTAAATCAATAAAAGGCAAAGGCGTAACTCATTGAGCTACGCCTTTTTTGTTGGATTATCTGTTATCGTTTAACAACGATGTTTTAGACTCTCACTTTGGCCACAATCTTTTTCGTGATTCCCTCACCGATGATTGGCATGTGGCCATCCTGCGGAAAGAAAATGGCGAAGTCCCCTACCCCCAAATCGATGCGGGTAGACAAGGGAGCGTCATAAAAGGCGATATCCTTGTCCTTGTGGACCTCCACCGGTGCGCCTAAGGCGATTCGTTTCGCATAGGCGATTGTCTCTCCCGCCGTGATAGGAATCTGTATGTCGATGTAATCGTCGTGCGTCTCATAACGTGCCCCTTCCAGGGGACGCAAAGGCACTTCGTCCACGTTGATGTAGATATCATCGTCGACCACAATCCGTCCCGGCTTCAGCTTCGAGAAATCCAGCTGGCGGATAAAATCGAACGCCAACTCGAAGCGAGGATGAAGGGAGACGTACGACAAAAGATTGTCCAAAGAGTCTACCACCATAGTCTTTTATTTTTTGAAATAACGGTTATACAATCCCTCGAATCCCTTTCCGTGGCGGGCTTCGTCCTTGGCCATCTCATGCACGGTATCGTGGATAGCGTCCAGATTCAGTTCTTTCGCGCGTTTAGCGATTCTCATCTTATCCTCACAAGCGCCCGCTTCCGCGTTCTTACGCTTCTCGAGGTTCGTTTTAGTATCCCATACCACATCGCCCAGCAACTCAGCGAATTTAGCGGCATGTTCAGCCTCCTCCCATGCGTAACGTTTGAAAGCCTCCGCTATTTCAGGATAACCTTCCCTATCCGCTTGGCGACTCATCGCGAGGTACATACCCACCTCCGAGCACTCTCCGTTGAAGTGAGCGTTCAAATCCTTGATCATCTCGTCGTCGCAACCCTTAGCCACGCCAATCACGTGCTCGGTAACGAACGAAAGGGCCTCGTCTGACTCCTCCAACTTCTTGAACTTAGAGGCTGGCACCTTACATTGAGGACACTTCTCAGGAGCTGAATCACCTTCGTGGACATAGCCACACACTGTACAAATAAACTTAGCCATAAAAAAATGTTTTTTAAGTATTTAATATATGATTCTGATAATTTCTCGTTGTCAAATGGTCCCTCTCAGGACAATAGCCACACATTCATTTCAAAGCCATAACAACGTAAAGTTACAATTTTTATGGCACAGAACAAATTACTGATGTAAAATATTTATCTTTGCATTGATATGAAGTATAATGTTTCAAATAACACTAAAAGATTATGAAAACAGATGTGAGAGGAAGATGGGCACTTATCACAGGTGCCAACAGGGGTATCGGTTACAGAGTGACGAAATTCATGGCATCGCAGGGCTGCAACCTAATCCTGCATAGCCGTAGCCTAGACCACACAAGGGACGTATTGGAGGAAGTGAAGGCGATGGGTGTCGAGGCCTATTGCGTCGCCGCCGAATTATCGAACCCGAAGGAGGTGGAGAAAATGATCCAGGAGATCAAGGGGAAAGGCACGCAGGTGGATTTGCTGTTCAACAACGCGGCGGTTCAGATCGCCTACAGGACGCAATATTTCGAGACGCCAGTGGAAGACTATTCCACCAGTTTCTACATCAACACAATCGCGCCTATGATGCTCTGCTATGCGTTCGTGCCGGACATGATCAAGCGAGGATTCGGACGTGTGATCAACACGACCAGCGGCATCAAGAACGAGCCGGAACAGGCAGGTTATTCCGCAAGCAAGGCCGCGTTGGACAAGGTGACCACCGATTTGGCAGGGACAGTAGACGGAACGGACGTGATCATCAGTTTGGCGGATCCAGGATGGTGCAGGACCGACCTCGGAGGGCCTAAGGCACCGAACGACCCGGACTCCACCATTCCAGGCATGGTGCTTGGCGCATTCGTCAATGACAAGAAGAGCGGAAGACTCTTTGCGGCGCAAGACTATGCGGGACTCACGTTGGATGAAGCCTTGCAAAAGATATAAGCAGAAACATCCCCTCGGAAAAAAGAAAGGCAGCCTAATCGGTTGCC
>JAGCGM010000041.1 GCA_017649635.1 Paludibacteraceae bacterium
CATGCCGGACGAGAACGCTACGTTGCAGGGAGACGTGGAGGGTGTCATCCAGCCTTATCGGGTGATGGATCCCCTCGTCTGGGTCTTGTATAAGATCGGCGGGTTCTTTAAATGAGCCCCTAGGAACTGAATTCACTTCTAATCGCTAATCTTTCGAGTCGTTGTTATGAAATATTTCCATGTGATATATAATTCTTCGGAGAAGGGGGTTGAAGGGGGCCGAGGCTTCTGTTTCAGAACCTATACCGAAGGGACCCCGACGCCCTATTTGAATGCGTTGCAGGAGAATGAGCTGTTGGGCTACCAGCAAGGCAACTGCGAGCAGATCATGCCCCAGACCCTTAAGAATGAGCCTGAGAGCATCAAGGCTTATCCCACGTCATACTTCTTCAGGAAATTGACGGTGGAGGGCGGAAAGCATATATTCGTCCTGGGGCGTACCATCCCGGTGGGCTTCGACTACACGTTCTACATGAAATATGTGCCTGGTCGCATGGGCAATTACGTGACGGACTGTTACCTCTTTGAGGAACAGCCTTCGTCCGACGTCTTCCAGATCCTCTATGAGAACCCTGCCCAGGGCTCGAACCGGTTCGTCCCGCAAGACCCTTCGCCTAGGGAGTCCAACGAGGAGATGAAGGCTTTGTCGTTAGGCTCGCAACCGCTCCTGCCTGCGGAGGAGAAACCTTTCGTGGCGGCTTCCCTTGCACCGATCTCTCCTTTTGCGGTGAAGATATTGTTCGCCCTGGTGGAGGCGCAACGGCTCCATAAGGTGCTGGCGGTCAAGTCTCCGTGGAAAGAGGCGGCTCCGTTGATGGCGGATCTCTACCGGCTACTGCCCGATGACCTGATCGATGACTTCGGCTTCGTCTCCAACTACCAGGAAGAGGGATTGCCTAAGCATACGCCTATTGTTTGGGTGAATGAGTTTTACGATTATGCATTGAGCAAAAACCTGTCGGTATGCTTCGATACCGCTTCGGAATGGACGGAAACGGATGAGTATCAGTTGTTTGGAAAGGGTCTCGAGCAAGACCTGTCCGCTGGTGATAAGGAGGCTGTCTTCAATTGTGTGCGATGGATGCTGAGCGGCGCCTATTTTAGCGTCATGGATAAGAGCAAAGAGACCAACACCGCATTCTACCAATACTGTGTGACGCCTGACGCTTTCTCCCTCAATGCGTTGAAAGGCAATGACGAGCTGGTGGCTGTCTTGGCGAATTATATCTCCAAGGAAGAGAAATACAGGGAACCGCTCTTCTCCCTTGTCGACGCGAAGATGGCCAGCGCCTCCAATGAACGGGAGGTTGCCCTAAGCGTCAATTTCCTGGAGGAGATGCGGAAGAAACAGATCGATTTATCTTCCATCGCTGAAAAATACAAGCCTCATTTCTCCCAAATCGTCTTCTCCTCCGTGGAGACGTTCGTCGCTTCGGCAGATAAGGTGGACGGAGGATTGTCCACATGGACGAAGTACTTGGACCGTGGCGTCTTGGCGAAGAAGAACGCTTTCCTGGATGACCCTCGCATGAAGGTCTATTGGAAGGATCTCTATCGCCTCTTCTACCCGGAGGATGACCTGAAGGGTGACGCGCGTGCGAAGGTGGTGCGCAGAATGGTGGACTGTGGTCTGGAGACGAAGACCATATTGGAGGTGCTGAAAGATTTATATGCTGATAATGAGAAATATGCGTCGGCTGAGACGATGAAGTCCGCGATGGGACAGGAGCCTGACAAGGTGGAGGCCTATTGGGCGCTTCTGACCAGTTACCTCACGGAAGGTGAGCTGGCGAAACTATCCTCCGACTTCATGGATTGTTTCAGCGCGCAGTTGTCGAATGATAAATTCGCTCCTCTGTTCTATAAGCAATTGACCTTGAACGGGTTGACTCTTCCTCTGCTGGAGGCGTTGCCTAGGCTGAAACAGGTGGCGGAGGGGAATAAACGCCTGAAATCATTGATGGAGGAGGGATTTAACACGGAGAAGAAACTCTTCCCCGCCTTGCTGTCCGAGTTTTGGAAACAGGTGCGGGAGAATGAGCAGGAGGCTGAGAAACAGGCTGAATGCTTGAAGGATAGCGTGTTGGATTTCTATCTGGACTCCGCTACGAAGGATTGGCGGACACTCTACATCCTGCTTCGTGGCGAGGAGAAGGAGGTCACGGAAAAGAACTGTGAGGAGGTTACCCGTCTGGCTGGTTCGCTCAGGGCCAAGGCATCCTTGGAACGTTTGTTGGATAGGCTGATCTCCCTCACGAAGAAGGAGCAGACCTCCATGATGGTGGATCTTTTCGGAGAGCTCTTGGGCATGAACTTGGATGATATGCTCGCGCGTGTCGCCTCCGTGAAGGAGCTCAAGGATAATCGGAACTTCCTGCAGAAAATCCTTCTCAAGAACGGTGTGGATGTCAAAACGGCCGTGCAGTTGGCGGCGGATAAGAAAATCAATGTGGGGTCGGAATCGGAGGCTGATAAGTTCTTCGAGGAGTGCTATGGCGACCAGTACCACTCCTACAAGCGGAAACAGGTCATCGTGGGGTTCGCCAAGAAACTGTTCCATAGAGGTTGAGGCTTCATAATGAATCGATTGAAGTGATGGATAAACGTCAGGTAAAAATATTTAGCATCTATTCCCCTGAGGATGTGCAGGTCATTGACGAGATGGCGCGGACAATGGACGAGGAGGGTATCTCCTTCGAGCGCCATTTCGACAACATCCACGGGGAGGACTGGAATTATGAGCGGCTGGTGGAGAACGCCGACCTTGTGCTGGTCCTGGCTTCCGACCATTCCCGCAGGGACGCTCTCTGCTGCCAGTGCGTGAAGCTGGCGCATGACCTCAATAAGAACATTGTCTGCGTGGGGTACCATAAGGGCGGTTTCTTCAACCGTCAATCGTGGGTGCAGGACGAGTGGTCCCTGCGGACGGATATCTTTGCCTGGTTGGACATGAACAGCCGCGCGGCCTTCCTGGCTCATATGCGGGGCGCATGTGGAATGGAAACCCTCGAGGGAGACCTTGTGGGGGCGCGTGTGACGTTCTCCAACTGCACAGACCTGACGAAGTGCCCGTATGCCAATTTCATGCTCTACCGGAAGGAGGGGCGGAACGAATGGAGAAAGATCGTGGATAGGGTGCAATCCTCTGAGGACATCACGATACGTCTGCGGAGGGGGGATTATTATTACTGCTTATACTCCACCAATTACCCTAAGCGCGTGTCGACGGAAAATCCATTCTCCGTGAAAAATGATTCAGACCACAAACACTTTAAGAATGACCTCACGGCAAAGATGGACCAATTCATCTCCTATGCCCATAAATGCGCTGAGACGAAACGTAAGTACCAACAGACAATCGGCAAGTACAAGGTTGACCTCTCCCGGACGATCAGGGAGATAGACGAGAGGAAATGGAACATCCTCGGACGCTCGAAAAAGATCGTTTGGTCTAATCCTTCGTTGTATAAGGTGGCCCTTCCTGTGGCGGCTATCCTCGCATTGGTCGGTGCGCTGTCACCCTTCGACGCGGCTTCCTACTCGAGCGATCTCTTTGCCCTGCTTTCGCTGTTGGCTTTGCCTATGATTGTCTTTCTCTATTCTTCCCTGATGTCCATTCCGTTCCTTCTCTCTCTCGTGGCGATCTCCGTTTTCGCCTCGCTTATCCTGAAGGGAAGTGTCTCTTTGAATAAATATCTCGTGATCTGTATCGCCGCGGCTTTTTTGCTCAAGTTCATGGACATGTTCTTTTACGGGCAACTCCATCTCTCTTTCTTCCGAGGCATGGCCATGGGGGGCTTTGCGGGACTGTTGGCCACTTATGGTGGTTATTGGGTATTTCAGTCTTTGAAGAATACGTATTGGTCGAAGACGTCTGGGTTCAGGATCGATTACTGGAACTATAGGCAGGCACCTTACATGTCCAATTTTACTTTTTTGAGTAAGAAAGAGTCTGTGCTGAACTCTTTGGGCGATATGAGCCCGGAGCGCCTGGAACGCTCTGATGATGACGAAATCATGGAGAGTGAGGTGACGCATCCGGTGAATCAGTTCTTGGACCATTTGTCTGTGAATGCGGGTCTCACTGGCTTCCCTGTCAGTTCTTTGGTGCGGGCCATCTTCTCGCTCTCTTTTGTTGTTGTTTTAATCGTGGGGTGCCTTGTCTTTGCGTTGTATTTGTATGACCGTGTGGTGGGGCTGTTCCCTCCTAACTGACGCCTTTACGAGAGATGGACGGAGTTTGTTTTTCATAACGTTGCCACCATGGATGTTTATGTATGTTATGCCCGTGCGGACTTGGCTGTGGCGAAACAGTTCAAGGAAGAGTTGGAGGGGTTCCTCTCTCCCGTGACGGTATGCCTTTCTCCGAAGTGTGACGAGGCTGAGATGGAGCGGGCTAGGCTTGTGGTGGCGGTCGTCACGGGGAATACCGCGTTGTCCTCCTCCAGGAGCGAGGAGGGGAGGGAGTACAAGCTGGCCTCCGACTATAACAAGCGTATCCTTATCGTGAAGTGGACCTCTTCTCTGAAGAATATCTTCCTGCCTGATGCGGATACCTTCTCGTGGCATGAGCAGGAAAGCAAGGAGCATTTCCTGCGTGTGGCGATCACCTTCTTAGGCAAGCCGATGCCGGTCTACAATGCGCTGGGACTTACGGTTCCGTTCCGTATCAACGCCCATTTCGTCGAACCTTTCTCTATGCTTATCAACGGTCGGGAGGTCCTCTCCGGTTGTTCTCCGGGGAAGGAACTCATCTTCCCGGTGGTCTTCCTTCCGGGCATTTATGAAATCGTCTGCCGGTCGGACAAGGATGCCCGCTATTCTGTGACCCAGACGGTGGTGGTCACCTCGGAGACGAAGGGGGTGGAGATCGACCTCAATACCTTGGCGGACCGTCTAGGCTACCCGTATGAACAGGTGGATTACCGTGGCTACCGAAGAGGGGTCATGCGAAACGGTCTCTTGACGGGTGTGGTGCAGGAGAACACCCCGGCGTGCACTTGCCAGGGGGATATCGTAAACGGTCGGCTGATCGGTAAGGTGCGGATGCACTGGACGAACGGTGCCCAGTATGTGGGGGAGTGGGTGGATGGCAAACTCACTGGACAAGGCGAATATACATGGCCCGATGGCTCCCGCTATAAGGGCGGTTTCCTCGATGGCAAGATGTCGGGGAAGGGCAAGGTCAATTGGCCCGATGGCTCCTCCTATGAGGGTGATTGGCTGGATGGTCGCCGCCACGGATATGGCCGACTCGTATGGCCCAATGGCGCTATCTACGAGGGGGAGTGGAAGCAGGATAAGCGCACGGGTCTGGGACGCTACACATGGCCCGATGGAACTGCCTTCCAAGGCCTCTTCTTCGAGGGGAAAACCGTGGGGGATGGCACCTACACCTTCCCGGACGGTACGCATAAAGTGGGACCTTTCGAAGATCAGTTGAAAAAGGGATAATTTTTTATTTTTGTAATATATTGATTATCTGTTGTTTGTATAATTATTTACAAATAATCCGTAAAATATTTTTTACTACGAAAAAAGAGCGCGTTCACCCCTCGTTACTTTGTATCCGTAAACGAAAGGGAAGTATGGCTGAGTGGTCGAAAGCGGCACACTGCTAACGTGTTGGACTCCTTGGGTCCCGGAGGTTCGAATCCTCCTGCTTCCGCTATC
>JAGCGM010000042.1 GCA_017649635.1 Paludibacteraceae bacterium
CAGTGCCGTCGCTGAGCCGTAAAATCGCTTTCTTATTCATCTATAATCGTTTTTATAAAATCCATAAACAATGGGTGCGGATTCAGCACCGTGCTGGAGTACTCCGGATGGAACTGCGTACCGATGAACCAACGGAGGCCTGGGATCTCGACGATCTCCACCAGTCCGCTCTCCGGGTTCCTACCCACGCACTGCATCCCCTTCTCCTCGTATTCGCCCAAATACTTGTCATTGAACTCATAACGATGGCGATGGCGCTCCCGTATCAACTCCTCCCCATAGATTTGTCTCACACGCGAGCCTTCCCTCAGCTTGCAGTCGTATGCGCCCAGACGCATCGTACCGCCCTTCTGCGTGACGGTCTTCTGCTCCTCCATAATGTCTATCACATTATGCGCCGTGTTAGGGTCCATCTCCGCGCTGTTGGCGTCCTTGTAGCCCAGCACGTCCCTCGCGAACTCGATGACCATCATCTGCATGCCCAAACAAATACCGAACGTAGGCACGTTATGTTCCCTGCAGTACTTCAGGGCATCGATCTTTCCCTCGATACCCCTCTGTCCGAAACCTGGGCAGATGACTACGCCACCCACTTGGCTCCAGTCGAACGTGGAGGCGTCGAGCGTCTCGCTGTTGATGAACTTCAGTTTCACCTTCACACCGTTGTATACGCCGGCGAGCGCAAGGCTCTCACGGATGCTCTTGTAGGCATCCTGCAGGTCATATTTGCCTACCAGACCGATGTTGACCTCCTTCGTGGCGGACTTGCTCAACGCAAGGAAGCGGTGCCAAGGCTCCATCTTAGGGGTCTCACCCACAGGGATGCCGAACTTACGCAACAAAGCCGCATCCAATCCCTGCCGTTGCATGTTGACCGGCACTTCATAGATGCTTGGCAAATCCTCGCTCTGCACCACGCACTCCAGATCGACGTTGCAGAAAGAGGCCACCTTTTGGCGCACACCGTCCGACAGGTGCTTCTCCGTACGCAGGATCAGCACGTCAGGCTGGATACCCATTCCCTGCAACTCCTTGACGGAATGCTGGGTCGGTTTGGTCTTCAGCTCGTCCGCCGCCTTCAGGTAAGGCACGTAGGTGAGGTGCACGCAGACCGCACGTTTGCCCAACTCCCAACGCAGTTGACGAATCGCCTCCATGAAAGGAGCGGACTCGATGTCTCCGATGGTGCCACCCACCTCAGTGATGACAAAGTCCGGCAAGCGGCTCTCCCCCTCCTCCGTACCGTCCGTGCGCAACATCCTGCGCTTGATCTCGTCCGTGATATGCGGCACGACCTGTATGGTTTTACCCAAATAGTCGCCCCGACGTTCCCGGTCAATCACCGTCTTGTAGATGCGTCCGGTCGTGATCGAGTTCTCGCGCGTCGTATGGATACCCGTGAAACGCTCGTAATGGCCCAAGTCCAAGTCCGTCTCCATGCCATCGACCGTCACGTAGCACTCTCCGTGCTCATACGGATTCAGCGTACCCGGGTCGATGTTGATGTACGGGTCAAACTTCTGGATAGTAATACTATAGCCACGCGCTTGCAGCAGTTTACCGATACTGGAAGAGATGATTCCCTTCCCTAAGGAAGAGACCACACCACCTGTCACAAAGATATACCTTGTCATACTATTTTGTTCAATTATTATCCATTATTTTTTTCCACTCTCATACCAATCCATGTACGAACGGTAAAGCATGCGTAATCCGCCCTCCGTCGGATAGTGTCCTGTAAAGTACCAATCGCCTGGATGTTTCGGGATCGCATGGTGCAGTCCCTCAATGCTTTGGAAGACCAATTTCACTGGTGTCGTCACCCCTTCTGGGCAAAGTATCTCCACCATTTTCTGGTTCAGTTCATCGACGGACAAGCCCTCGTACAATTGTCTCAGGACATTCTCACCGTTCTTCCAACCACCGTCAGCGAGGGCGGCCGCGCACGAATCGTACAACGTCTTCAGCATCGGGGCCTCTCCCCTATCCTTCCGCAGCGCCACAGCCGCCTTGAAGGCGATGAAGTCGCCGATTCGGCTCATGTCGATGCCGTAGAAGTCCGGGTAACGGATCTGCGGAGCGGAGCTTACGATGACGATGCTCTTCGGATGGAGGCGGTCCAATATCTTGATGATGCTCTCGTGCAAGGTGGTTCCCCTCACGATGCTATCGTCGATGACAACTAAGTTGTCCACACCAGGCCGCACGCTGCCATAGGTGATGTCGTAGACATGGGCGGCGAGGTCGTTTCGGCTCTTTCCCTCCGTGATGAACGTACGCAGCTTGATGTCCTTGGAGACCACCTTCTCCGCACGCACGTGGGAGAAGTTCTCGCGGAAGCCCTCCACCATACCGTAGTAGGCCACCTCCGCCGTATTAGGAATATAGGAGAAGACCGTGTTCTCCACATCACCGTCTATCGCTTTCAGGATAGCGTCCTGCAGCTGTCTGCCCAGCATCTTGCGCTCCCGGTAGATGTCTTGGTCATTTCCCCTGCTGAAATAGATACGCTCGAAGACGCAAGGGGAATAAGGCTTCGGATCGATGATGGACTTCAGAAAGAGCTTTCCGTTCTGCCCCACGATCAACGCCTGACCCGGCTTCAGCTCCTCCACCTCGTCGCAAGAGAGATCGAAGGTGGTCTGAAGCACCGGACGCTCGCTCGCCACCGCGACAAGTTCATCGTTCCGGTAGAAGAAGGCGGGGCGGATACCCCACGGGTCACGCATGGAGAACATCTCACCGCTACCCGTCAGACCGCAGACCACATAGCCTCCGTCGAAGTGAGGCATGGTGGAGGACAACACGTTGCTGATGTCCACATGCGTGTCCACATAATCGGTGATCTCCGTATTGACCCTGCCCGACTCCTTCGCCTCACGGTAGAGGCGCTCCACCTCACGGTCCAGGCGATGGCCCATCAGCTCCAGCATGATGTACGAATCGCTGTAGATGCGCGGGTATTGGCCCTGCTCCGTCAGAAGCTGGAAGATGTGGTCGATGTTCGTCATGTTGAAGTTACCGCAGATGCAAAGGTTCTTCGCCCGCCAGTTGTTGCGGCGCAGGAACGGGTGCACGTAGCGCAAGCCCCCTTTGCCTGTGGTGCTATAACGAAGATGACCCATCAGCAACTCACCTTGAAACGGTGGTGTGCCTGATGGGTCATCCTCGCTTGGCGTGGCCAACAAGTGGCCGATGGAGGAAAAGACCTTGGTGATGGCATCTTTGCCCTCCGCCTTTTCCCTGAACATATACTCGTGCCCCGGTGTGGAATGAAGCTTCACACACGCGACACCCGCACCCTCCTGACCTCGGTTATGCTGCTTCTCCATCATTAGATAGAGCTTGCCTAAACCATAGCCGTCGGTACCATATTTCTGACGGTAATAGTCCAATGGTTTCAGCAACCTAATCATAGCGATGCCGCATTCATGACGTAGCGTCTCCATAAATCCTCCTCTTGTTGACAATTAAACTACAAAACATACGCGAAGTAAATCTTTTTGCTACAAACACGCAAGTAAAAACAATAAAAAGTTTTTAAAACAAAAGAATAAGAAACTTTTTGTAAAAAATATTGTATTTTAACTTGCTATTTGAAAGATAAATAGTATTTTTGCGTGTCATTATGATTGAAAATATAAAATATTGACTACAACATGCAATGAATATACGATTTTTTAGAACAATTAGACACTAAAAATCGGCAATAAAAGATAATTTATGTACAATATTTAATATCAGTTATTATGAAAACAAAAAAGAGATGGATTATCATGATGTCGTTCATGGCTATCATAGCGGCATTGGGCATCTTCATCCCTGAAGAACAGGGTCTATGGGAGTTTGTGGAGACGGAAGAGTGCACGTCGAGCAATGTGGCATGGATGATCACGGCCACGATTTTCGTATTGATGATGACTCCGGGTCTCTCCTTTTTCTACGGTGGTATGGTGGGAAAGAAAAACGTCATCAGCACCATCCTGCAATCATTCATCGCCATGGGTATCATCAGTGTCCTGTGGGTGATTTTCGGGTTCTCCCTCGCTTTCGGAAACGATTTGGGCGGACTGGGTCTGATCGGAGACCCGACACAATACTTCATGTTCCACAATGTGGGCGCCAAGCCTGAACCTTACCTGACCGCCACCATACCGTTGGCGCTGTACGCTATCTTCCAGATGAAATTCGCCATCATCACTCCTTCCCTTATCACAGGGTCTTTCGCGGAGCGTGTGCGTTTCTCCGCTTACATGGTCTTCATGATGCTCTTCTGCATCTTCATCTACTGTCCGCTGGCCCACTGGACGTGGCATCCGGATGGTTTGTTGCATAAATGGCTGAACATACACGACTTCGCGGGCGGTATCGTCGTGCACGCTTCCAGCGGTGTGGCGGCGCTCGTCGGGGCGCTCTTCCTGGGCCGCAGGACGAACGTGCGGTCGGAGAACCACATCCCTGCCAACGTGCCTTTCGTCTTATTGGGTGCGGCCTTGCTGTGGCTGGGCTGGTTCGGCTTCAACGGTGGTTCGAGCTTGGCGGCGGACGGTATCGCCATCAAGGCGTTCCTCAACACGAACACGGCCGGTGCGACGGCCATGATGAGCTGGATCTTCATCGATTGCCTGCGTGGCAGGAAGCCTTCCGGCATGGGCGCGGCTGTCGGTGCGGTGGTAGGATTGGTGGCCATCACACCTTGTGCGGACGTGGTGACGACGAGCCAAAGCTTCATCATCGCGTTGCTCACGACGCTCGTCTGCAACACCGCCGTGCATTGGAGGGAGAAATCAAGCATCGACGATGCGCTCGACGTGTTCCCGACCCACGGAATGGGCGGTATCTTCGCCACCATCCTCACGGGTGTATTCTCCTACACGGGCCTGATCCACGGCAACTGGACGGAGTTCCTCAACAGTGTCTTGGGCGTCGTCATTGTCGTCGCCTACACGTTCATCGTCAGCTTCGCACTCTATTGGATCACTAATAAGATGATTCCGATGCGTGTCAGCGTCAAGTCGGAGCGCATGGGCCTGGATGTCAGCCAACACGACGAGTCCTACGCTTTCAGCGACAGCGCGGAAAGGGAGATAGCTGAGTACTTCGAGAATTACTCGGAGAAGGACCAGAGGGACATTTAGAGAATTTTGAATTAAGAATTAAGAAACGATAGTTCGACGAAGTCAATTAAGAATTAAGAATTCGTTTGTAATTTTTATACTAGTTAAGGGGGCGCCGTAGGGAGGTTTCGTAAGACTTCTCTACGGCGCAATTGTATAGATGGCTGAATAGTTCCAGACATAATCTCCCAAAAACATCTCCAAAAATCTCCGTTTGTCAAAAAAAATCTATATTTGCAACCAAATGCAAAACTTGTACGTGTGTTTTTAATGTTTTGCGACACAGTAAAAGAACAATTTAAACAGATAAAAGCATGACCAGAAAACTCATTTCATTAATACTTGCTATAGGATTCTCCACGTTTGTC
>JAGCGM010000043.1 GCA_017649635.1 Paludibacteraceae bacterium
TCTGTCCCAGCGCCTTCTCCTTCACGGTGTCGGTGAACGTCTTCGCCACCTTATAGTTCACGTCGGCGTTCAAGAGAGCCTTACGGACATCCTTCAACGTCTCCGCCACATTAACCTCTGTAATCTTACCTTCACCCTTCAGAATCTTGAAGGAACGTTCTAATCTTTCGCCTAAACTTTCGAACATAACCGATTATATATCAATATATTAAATTATTTCTCTTTTAAATCCGGAATTTGGAAAGAGACGATTTCCTCCATCCATTTCTTCCTGTTCTTATTCACCGTCTTTGTGAAAGACTCCTCCTTCGTGTCATAATAACGATGGCGGAAGCGGAAGAGCACCACGCGGTCACCCACGCTCTTGTAACGGCAGAAGTTCCACTCGAGCACGAAAGGCTTGCCCCCCTGCACGTTTCCTTGCGTATATTCCAGCCATATCTCGTCCGGGAACTTGCTTTCCAATTGGTCGAAACTGAAAACGATGCTCTGCTCCTTCATGACCGCCAAGTCCGCCATTTGGTTCTTCACCTCGTCCTCCTTTATTTTGCCACTGTTCGAAAGCTCCAGAACCACCTTCTTCTCGAACTTAGCCAAGTTATCCTTCGGACGGATGAATTCCTCCATCACACGGCCATTTCTCGTCTTAGCAGACCACTTCAATTGGTAGGTCTCGTCTCCCAACGATAGTGATTGGAATCCGAAGAAATCCTTTTGGGCAAACAGGGAAAGCGACATGAGCATCATGCCGACCCAACATATGATAATTCGTCTCATGTTATCCATAGCCAAATTAGTACCTATATTTGAACGCGTAAAGTTACTAAATTTATCAATAGCAAAGTAGAATATTCCGCCATTGCAGGAAAAAAAACGAACAAAAACGCGTCGGGACATAAAAACACAAGAGTCTTCCCACCATGAAAACACAGAGGAGCACATAGGTCGGAAAGCACTCTTTTCCCCTGAAAATCAACTGATAGAACAACTTTCATAATGAAATAGGATGCAATTTAACCATAATAAAAAAAATTCATTACCTTTGTGAAATGTATAATGGTTGTGTACTTCGATAAAAAGAATGAGGAAATTACTGATTATATTATGCTTAGGAATTTGTTTCGTTTCATGCTCGAAAGCGCAAGGAGACAAAGGTCCCACGATGAAAGAATACCAGGCAAAAGAGATCACCAAGCTCATCAACAAAGGGAAGGCAGTGCTCATCGCCAATGCCATTATCAAGGGAGATTTGGACCTCTCCGACGTTGAAGACACGGACATGACAGGTCCGAACACCTTCACCGCCCATGTGTCCACTTCCATATACTTCCAGAGTTGTGTGTTCTTGGGAGACGTGAAAGGGAACGGATACAAGGATATCAAAGGGAAGAAAATACCTATCAAAGCCCGTTTCTCCCGCGACGTGCAGTTCATGGACTGCGATTTCAGGAAAAATGTGGACTTCAACGATGCGGAATTCCAAGCCTGCTTCAACCTCAGCAAATCCGTATTTCGGGGAGAGGCACAATTCAACAACATCCTCTGCCTGGGGCAAAAGAACCAGTGGTGGGAAATAGAGGCGGACTCCACCTTCATGATGTGCGGATCCACCTTCCGCGGCGACCTCAACATGATGGACGCACAATTCAAGCAAGACGCATCCCTACAAGGAATCAATGTCAACAATTTGCAAATCAGCAACTTGCAGACAGGCGGAAAGTTGGACCTTTCCAGTTCCAACATCAACGGATTCCTCATCTTCAACTACGGGAACTGCACAGATGAAGTATATCTCTCGTACTGCAGGTTCGCTGGACGGACGGATATCATCGGCACCAACTTCAACGGGAACTGCGAGATGGACAAGTCCTTGTTTTACGGCAACGTGAAGCTTGACCGTTCCAACTTCAAAGGCGGGCTCAAGACGGACGATGCGCATTTCCTCCTTCGTCCCAACACGGAGGAAACGGTCTACGTCAACGACTCAATTCCCTCATTCAAAGGATTTAACATTAACCAATAGCATATTATTCATAACTTCAAAAATATTATCATTATGATGAAATTTTTTAGAAAAAAGATTGCCGTTCTACTGATGAGTGTACCTACGCTCTTCATGGCTTCTTGTACAGACGAAGAAGCAGGCCAAATCGTGGATACAATTATAAACATTCTCGCATCCATGTTGGGATATGACCCTAACGGAGAGAACTGGGAAGACACGGACGAGGAATTAAACGACGGTGATGTGACCAGCACTTCCGTTAGTTGGGAGAAATATTGTCCTCCTGTGGGTAACCAAGGCCAATATGGCACCTGTGTTGCTTGGGCCACCTCTTATGGACTAAAGACTACGATGAACATGATTGACGGTACATGGAATATCTCTAATAAAAATAGCGCGTCATACCAATGTAGCCCTGTTGATTTGTGGCACACAATGCGTTCCAGCTACAGCTCTGAGGTTAGCTCCCAGTGCGGTGGTTCGAGCTTCGATCCGGCTTTCAAGGCCATGCAGACGAAGGGTGTGGCCACATTGGCTAGCGTACCTTTCAACAATCAGAAGATGACTTGTGATGGTGTTTCAGGAAAGGGTCTTTCCAGCAACAAAATCACTACTTACCGTACAGTGGCGTATAGCGCGGACATGAGTTCCAATGGCCAGGCTTATGGTATGACAGTCAGCAACATCAAGGCTCACCTGGAGAAGGGACCTCTTGTTATCGGTGCGAGGTTGGGTGACCGTTTCATGTCATGGAACAGTGACAAAGTCATAGACTTCGACTCGAAGGACTATCAGGGACAACACGCTTACCACGCCATGATGTTGGTTGGCTTCGACGACAACAAAAAAGCGTTCAGGGTTCAAAACTCCTGGGGTAGGAACGATTGGGGCGACAACGGTATGATCTGGGTCGGCTACAATTTCTTCGTGAACCAATTCTGCTTCGGTGTATGGGGAGCGAACAATTCCGCATCCGCTTCAAGCGTTTCAACTGTATCCGCTGCTCCTCGCAGGTCTACAGGCGACGACATCAGCGTGAAGGTCATCTCCGATGTCGAGCAAAATATGGACGGTGACAGAATCGTGAAGTATACGATCACCAACAACGGCACCAACGCCATCAACACGAAAGACTATTCCATCATTTACTTGCTCTTCCAATCAAGGAATCTCTCCCAAAAACATATCCTCTTCAACAACGAGAAGAACGTAGTATTGGAGTCCGGACAAACCGTGACCGTAGAGAAGAGCTACAACATCCCAGGCGAGGCGAAAGCGGGCAACTACTACACCGCCCTCATCGCAAACCCTTACGACGAGATGGAAGACGACAACCAAACGAACAACTTCAGCTACGTGACGGGTAAGGATCTCGCATCCTTCTATGTGACGAGCGGTAGATTGTTCAACAATTCAAATGGCACATCAATCGTTAGTTCTATAGTTGACAAGGACCACACTAACGCTTACAGAAACAGTGAGGTTCAGAATTCTTTAATTAGGATGAAAAAAGCGAAATAAGACAGGCTCTTTTCATTGTTGATTATTAAACAACAATTGGGCGCCCAGATTCAAATCTCGGGCGCCCTTTATTTTTATCATGAAACGGTAGTTCGACGGAGTCAATTATGAGACGCCAGGCCGATGAAGGCCATTATGGTTTATGAAAACTTCAGGTCGCTGAAACACTTCTTGCCGAACAGGTAGACGGAGAAGACCAAACTGCGGTTCAGCACCTCCGGAATATCCTTTAGCGTCTGGGCGGAGATGTTTTCCGCACGCTTCGCATCGTATTGATGGAAGACGCGGCGGAACTCACGGCGGGCCCTACAGATGGCCTTGGCGTTCTTACAATCCCCTTTGAGAAGGTATTGGAAAGCTGCCACATAATCGAAAAAGAAACGGGCCAACAAAGTTCGTTTCAGGTAAGCGTCCGGCACATTTTTATAGATCATCAGAAGATTATTCCTGAAATTGAGGAACGTCTTACGAGGGTTATCCACATTCAACGTGCCACCCCCGAGATGGTATACGACGCTCTCCGGCACACAGACAATCCTACGGCCACGAGAACGAAGCCTCCAGCATAGGTCGATCTCCTCCATATGGGCGAAGAAAGAGCCGTCCAAACCTCCGACGGAGAGGAAATCGTCAGAACGTATCATCAGTGCGGCGCCCGTCGCCCAAAAGATATCCGCCACAGTGTCATATTGTCCATTGTCGCGCTCCACGTTTCCGAAGAGCCTGCCCCTGCAGAAAGGGAAAGCGTACTTGTCCAGAAAACCGCCACAGGCACCCGCATGCTCAAACTTATCCTTCTCCATGAAGGAACGTATCTTAGGCTGGCAAGCCGCCACATCCGGGTGTCCGTCCATGTAAGCGACCAACGGGTTCAACCAATTCTCCGTCACCTCGACATCCGAGTTCAACAGCAGGAAATATTCCGCGTCCAGCTGAGCCAAGGAGCGGTTATAGCCCTCCGCGAAACCATAGTTGTCATCCAGCAAGACCAAATGCACCGAAGGGAAATGTTCCTTCACGAAAGCGACGGAATCATCCGTGGAGCCATTATCCGCCACGACGACCACCGCCCCCTCCAATTGGGAGAAGCTACAGACCGACGGAAGGTAACGCTCCAGCATCGCCCTCCCGTTCCAGTTCAGAATGACAATAGCGATTTTCCTCATTGTTGTATATTACGCTTATGTTTCCAACGTCTATGGGACCACAGCCAGCAAGTAGGATCCCGACGGATCGTCCGTTCGAAAAGCTCCACATACTTGTCCGTGATTTCGTTCTCGGCGGTCTTCTTGGCATCGTCCGTCAACGTGATAATGTCGCAAGTATAGTAGCCACGCTCGATCTTCTTCACATCAAAATAGACCACCGCATAGCCGCCGGAGCGGGCGATACGTTCAGGTCCGTTCAGGAAAGGCGTATCCTGGTTCAGGAACGTTTTCCAATAATGCAAGTTGTTCGCGGAAGGAGTCTGGTCCGCAATAAACCCAAGACCGAAAGTCTTCCCCTCCCTGCGTATGTTGACGATGGCACGGAGCGCATCGTTCTTAGGGATATTGACCGTGCCGAAGCGGGAACGCAGCTTCAGGAAGAATTGGTCGAAATATTTATTATTCAAAGGACGGTACAATTCACCGCCCACAATACCGTCGTAGTTCATGTAGATGGAAGGGATCCATTCCCAGTTGCCGTAATGGCCTAACAGGATGACGACGCTCTTGCCGTTCTCGAAGAATTCGCCCATCACCTCCGGATTGGAGAACTGCATCCTATGCCGCATCTCATCGTCCGATATGTGCATCAGTTTGACCGTCTCCATCACGATGTCCGCAAAATGCAGATAGTACCCCTTCTCGATCTTCACGATCTCCGCCTCGGACATTTCCGGGAAGGAATTCTTCAGGTTGGTGCGGACCACCGCCCGACGATACCTCACCACGTAGTAGGCAAGGAAATAGATCAGGTACGAGAAGATATAGAGCACCCGCAATGGCAGAAAAGAAATCAGCCAAACGAAAACATAAAAAATATAAAATAGAACCACCATCTCTATAGATCACTTTTAATCAGACCACACGGGGGAAGACCGCGCGACACATTGTTTTTTTATTCGACAGATGAACCGTCAAGACTCTCCGTCATGATGGAATCGATATAATCCAGCAATTCCTCCTTCCCCGAGCCCGTCTCCGACGAGGTGACGAAGATCGGAGGCAACTCCTCCCACTCCTCCAGGAGTTTGTCCTTATAAGCCTGCACATTGGTGGAGAGCTTACTTTTAGAGAGTTTATCCGCCTTGGTGAATATAATGGAGAAAGGGACACCGTTGGCACCCAAGAACTCAATGAATTCCAAGTCATTCTTCTGGGGCTCGTGGCGACAATCGATCAAGACAAAGAGGTTGAAGAGCTCCTCACGATGGAGCACATAATCCTTGATCATCTTATCCAGTTTTTGTCTACCCTCCATACCGATTTTCGCGAAACCATAACCCGGCAAATCGACCAGATACCAACTATCGTTCACAAGGAAATGATTGATAAGCAATGTCTTACCTGGAGTAGAAGAAGTCTTCGCCAAACTCTTCTGGTTCGTGAGTTTATTAATCAAGGAAGACTTCCCGACGTTAGACCTGCCGATGAACGCGAATTCCGGGAAGTGATGTTTCGGGCATTTGCTCCAATCCGAATTACTTTCGACAAAAACCGCTTTCTTGATTTCCATGAGAACACAAAATTAGTTAGCAAAAATCACGAGAGGAAAAAGTAAACGATGCTGACCACCGCGATAATCATCAGCAAAAGGCCAGCACCCCTATTGATCACATAGAGGCCACGCATATTGAACCTATCCCTAAAGTGGTTGACTACACCGACAAGGATAGTCCACCAGAGACAAGCCCCCATCATGATGCACAAGATACCCAATATGCTATCGAAGAGCGTCGTCTCGTCCGTGATGTAGGCGTATTTGGCGAACAAAGCGATGAAAAGGAAGACAACCAATGGGTTGGTCACCGTCAGCAAAAAAGAGGAGATGAAGTCCTGCAGATAGTTTTGGTTCCCCCCGCGCATCTTCTTCAATTTCGAGACGGGGTTGGTCGCATAAGTGTAAAGTCCGAAGAAAAACACGATGATTGTGCCCGCAATCTGGAGCCCAAAACGATGAGAGTCAATGAAATCAACCACAATCGACATACTAAAGGCCGCAACCACAGCATACAACAAATCAGAAGCCGTTGCTCCCAGTGCTGTTGAAATGCCATGTCCCCGTCCACCATTCAAAGTACGTTGAATGCAAAGGATCCCGATAGGGCCAACCGGAGCGGAAACGATGACACCAATAATCAAACCTTTTAGAATCATCGAAATCATAGATGCAAATATCGACATTTTTTAAAAATAAACCAAGAGAATTCAGTTAGTTTACTTAAATTTGCATAGGAATAAGAAAAAAAGATAAGAATATGAAAAAAATTTTAATTGTAGAAGACGATTTAACTTTTTGTCTTATGTTACGGACATGGCTGGGGAAGCAAGGTTTTGCGGTGGAAAGCGCACCAACCATAAGCGATGCGAAACAAAAAATGGGTGCCACGAGCTATGACATCATCCTATCCGACCTGCGTCTACCAGACGATGACGGAATCAACCTACTGAGATGGGCCAAAGAGAGAAAAATCAACACCCCATTCATCATACTCACCAGCTACGCCAAGATACAAAGCGCGGTCGAATGCATGAAGATCGGTGCGAAAGACTACATTCCTAAACCGATCAAGCCGGAACTTTTGTTCGAGAAGATGGACGAGGTGCTGAAGCAACAGGAAGCGGAGAAGAACAAAGCGACCAAGAAAGGCTCCACCTACATCACAGGAAACAGCCTCGCCATCAAGAGGTTATTCGAGATGATCAACAGGGTAGCCGCGACGGAGATGACCGTCTTCATCTCAGGCGAACCCGGCACAGGAAAAAAACAAGTGGCGAAACTCATCCATGAGAAGAGCGCCAGAAAAGACCGACCATTCATCATCGTCCAATGCGGAGAGATACCCAAGGAGGATTTCGAGAAGAGATTGTTCGGATACATCAACACGCAAAAAGAGGAGCCAGGCTTGCTCACCAGCGCGGCGAACGGAGTCATCTTCTTCGAGAACGTGGACGAGATGCCGCTCAAAGTGCAAGAGCAATTGCTCTTCAGCCTAAAAGTCAAGAGGATAAAGATGGTGGGCAGCAACGTGGAGAAAGAGATCAACGTCAGAGTGATCGCCTCCTCCAGCGAGAACATATACAAACTCATCCGCGAGAACAAATTCTCGGAAGACTTCCACCGATTCCTCAACGAGGTCTCCCTGCAGGTGCCTAGCCTAAGGGAAAGGAGCGAGGACATCGCTCTCTTCGCCGAGAGCTTCCTGGAAGAGGCCAACGAGGAGTTGGAGAAGAAGATCATCGGATTTGACGAAGAGAGCATGCGCATCCTGAACAAGTGCCAATGGTCAGGCAACCTCCGCCAAATGAAGAGCGTCATCAAACGCGCGGCCATGCTCTGCGAAGACAAATACATCAAAGCCAACCATCTCCCTGACGAGATCATCGGCGAGACCGGCGACACCAGCGAGAACGCGGCGCTCCACAACGAGGAGTACGAGAAGCGCAAGATCATGAAGGCGCTCGAGGCTTGCAACAACAACAAGAGCAAAGCGGCCATCATGCTGAAGATCGACAGGAAGACGCTGTACAATAAGATGAAACATTACAACATGGAATAACAGGGAAGAATGGGAAAGAAGAAAGAGAGAGCAACCATCATGAAGGTGGCCATCAGCTACCTGATCCTTATCGCGATAGGCGTGGGAAGCATCTATTTCGTCTACCGCAACACGGAAACGATCACGGAAGAGATCGGGCAACAGACCACCTACCAACAGCAGGAGGAGCTGGTGAACGCTATCCTTGCGGACCTATTCAACGCGGAGAACCATATCGGACCGATGATGGTCGACACCTCCGACTTCAACCTCTACAAGGAGAAGGTCAATATGGCTGAAAGCCACATGGACACGTTGAAAAGCCTACTGTCGGACGCCTTCCAAATCCAATCGCTGGACAGCGTGTCGAACCTCCTGAAAAAGAAGGAGGAGAACTTGTGCGAACTGATTAAACTGACCAACAAGGACAATCTCCAAGAGCTCTATAAGGCGAACATACGCACCATGCTCATGGAGGACTCCCTGAAGAACTTCGCCTCCAAAAACAAAAACGCCACGCTCAAACAGGACACCATCATCAAGAAAAGACATGCCAAAAAGAGGAACTTCTTCCACCGCCTGGCGGAGGCTTTTTCCAGGAATGGCGGACCTAACGACACGACCATCCGTCTTTTGGGCACAGAGAGGCAATGGATGGACTCCCTTTCCATGTACTACAACCCAACAGACACGGCCCAAAGCATCCTGGACGACATCAAAGTGAAGATACGCAACGAGAAGTACAGGACGGACAGAGCCATCATGGAGCAGATCAACACGCTCCGCAACAACAACAATAACATCACCATCCAAGCGAAATCCATCCTCGGCAAAATCGAGTTCGACAACAGGGTGAACATGCAGAAGGCCAAATCGCGCCGTAACGCCACACTCGCCCAGACCGCGGAGAAACTGCGCTACGTGACCGTCCTCTCCATCATCGTCATCCTCATCTTCTGCTGGATACTCTTCAACGACATAAGCAGAAGCCGCAAACTGAGAGAAGAACTGGAGAAAAAGAGCCTGGAGCAGGAACGGATGATGATCAGCCTGACCCACGACATGAAAGCCCCTATGGGGTCCGCCATCGGATACATGGAGCTGATGGAAAACACTCCTTTGTCCGAGAAACAACAATACTACCTCGACAACATGAGGAAATCGTCCAACCAGACCATCCAACTCATCACCAACATATTGGACAACAACAAGTTGGACAGTTCAAAAATGACGCTTCAGCCTACCCTGTTCTCCGTAAAGGATCTAATCGAGGAGGTGTGCGCCAGCTTCGAGCCTATCGCCCAGAAGAAAAATATCTTGCTGACACATCAAGTCGACGGATTCCCGGACAAGGTGACAGGTGATGTCACACGCATTCAACAAATATGCAACAACTTGGTTTCCAACGCTATCAAGTTCACGGAATATGGTGAAGTAAATATTTCGGCCAACGTGTTGGAGGACGACCCATTCCACATCCTCACCATCAGCGTGGCTGACACGGGCATCGGAATCAGCGAGGAGGATATAGATGGCATCTTCGGCGAATACAAACGGATCATCCGAGAAGACCACACCACACAGGAAGGATCGGGCTTAGGCCTGAGCATCGTCAGCAAACTGGTGGACCTCTACGACGGCGACATCAACGTGAAAAGTAAAATCAACGAAGGTACCACCATCACCGTCACCATCAAACTGCAGAAGGATGAGGAGACCGACCTCAACGAGACGCACGAGGCATTCCCTACCAACGTGCTCATACTGGACGACGACGACACGCAACTCACACTCGTCTCCGAGATACTCACCCACGCCAACATCAACGTCTTCGCCAACAAAGACCCTGAAGAGGCGCTGAAAGTGATGGAGAGCCAAGACATTGACCTCGTACTGACCGACATACAGATGCCTAGCATCAACGGCTTCGAATTCGTGAAACTGATTCGGCAATCTCCTCACATCAGCCATTCGGGCACATTGCCGATCATCGCGCTCTCCGCTAGGGCGGACATCTCCGAAGAGCACATCAAGGAGCAAGGGTTCGACGGATTCATCTGCAAACCTTTCACCTCCCAAGAACTTATCGATACGATACGCCTCCACACGAAGGGGGAAACCATCGCCTTGCCGGAAGGAGAAGAGGAACAACCGAATGCGGACGAAACACCGTTCTACGGACTGCTCAGCTATGCTTGCGGAGACAAAGAGTCTGAGGCGATGATCCTGGATTCGTTCATTCGAGAAAGCACCTCCAACGCCAAAGAGCTGAAAAAGGCTTGGCTACTGAACGACACGAAGGAGATGCACCACTATGCGCATAAGATGCTCCCGCTATTCCGCTCCCTGCAAAAGAAGGGAATCGTGGAGAAACTTACCGTCTTGGAACGGGAGGATAACTTCAAGAAAATGATCTCAAGAAAGGAGTTCCACACCCTGATGAAGGATATCAAAGCGACCTTGAATGAGGCGAAGGAGTTGATGGAAAGCTACAAGTGAATTAAGAATTAAGAATTAAGAATTTTTGGGGGATGCGCATTGGTAGATGATGCGCACAACTTGAATCCTTAGGCGCTGTGTCAGGCCTGTTGGCGCTGGTAGTGTCTTTGGTGGCGTTGTTTGTGGCTTGCGGAAATATTAACTAAATAATTTTACGGATATGGAAACTATTTGGAATCACAATGTGACTAAAGAGGAATTGAAACAAATTTTCGGATCTGATAGGTGGGACCTGGAAACTCTTACAGAATTTAATCAATTCGACCACTACGGATTAATATATTTATTATATTATCATATTCGCGGCAACAAGAAGACGGCTAAAATATATGCGGATAAAATCCCAAACACCTTTGGTAAGGTATTCGGGCTTTGCTATCATGATTTTATTCGAGAAAAGCATTGAGTGTTTCCATTAAAAATATAGTAGCCTCTTTTCTCGACATGCCTAATTTGATTAACTTTCCCATATAATACAGGCAGGGGAATTTAACCCCTGCTTTTTTATTTAAACAATAGGATGATAATTCATGGGGGATTGTCCCAGCACGGCAATCAGACCTTCTCAATCAGGACGGTCGCATAGGCGGCGATACCCTCTTCCCTTCCGACGAAACCGAGGTGCTCGGTGGTGGTAGCCTTGACAGAGACGCAATCCGCATCCACGCCCATCACCTCCGCCATGCACTCCGACATTCTGTCGATGTGAGGTGACAACTTAGGGAACTGGGCGCAGATGATGGAGTCCACATTGACGATGGCAAAACCATTCTCCTTCAACATGGCCACTACCTTCCGCAACAATATCTTGCTATCCACATTCTTAAAATCAGAGGACGTGTCAGGGAAATGATAACCGATGTCCCGCAGGTGCGCGGCGCCTAAAAGCGCGTCACATACCGCATGGATCAACACGTCAGCGTCTGAATGACCCAACAAACCTTTCTCGCACGGAATCTGTATTCCTCCCAACCATAGCTCGCGATTCTCCGCGAACTGATGTACATCATATCCTTGTCCTACACGAATGTTCATAAATAATTGATTTGTCCTTTTCACAAAGTTAAAAAAAATTTTAAATTTGCATAAACACATAAAGAAAACTGTATGAAAAAAATATTCTATTTTATGCTGATGGGAGCCATGTTCGCATCATGCGCTTCAAAAAAGACACTTAACCAAGCGTTGTCTGACCTCACCAAGAGCGAACAAAGTAATAAAGTATGTGCGGAAGAACTGGACAAAGCACGCAAGCATGTCGCCGCACTGCAAAGGGACTCTTCCGCCGCCCACAAGAAGATCGGGCTGATGGCTGAGGATTCCGTGGCTAAATCCAAGGCATTGCACCAAATAGGATTGGAGAACAAAGACCTGAAAGCGCTCAACCAGCAACTATCCGACCGTCTGACCAAGACCAGCGCCAACAGCGACAAGGAGATCAAGAAGCTCCTCGCCGACCTGCAGAAATCACAGGAGAAACTCCAGGCGCGTGAAGATGCCTTGGACAAGTCTGAGAAGAGCCTGAAAGACAAGGAGAAGAACCTCGCCGAACTCCAGCGCATCGTCAGCCGCCAAGACAGCATGATGAAATCCTTGAAGAAAAAGGTTTCCGACGCCCTGAAAGGCTACGAAGGAAACGGTATCGAGGTGGTCAACAAGAACGGCAAGGTGTACGTCTCCCTCGACGAGAAGCTGCTCTTCAAATCGGGCAAGTGGGACGTGGACGCTAAGGGCGCGAACGCTCTGAAGAAACTCTCCAACTTCATCGCGGAGAACAAAGATATCAATATCGTCATCGAAGGCCACACGGACGACGTGCCTTACAAGGGCAACGGCAACGTGGAGGATAACTGGGACTTGAGTGCGAAACGCGCCACGTCCATCGTGCGTATCCTCATCAGCAACAAGAACGTGAACCCTTCACAGATCTCCGCTACCGGCCGCGCGGAATACATGCCTGTCGATAAGGCGAACACCCCAGAGGCACGCGCCAAGAACAGACGTACAGAGATCATCCTCAGCCCTAAGATGGATGAGTTGCTCAAGGCAATGTCTGGAGAGTAAAAAAGGATGAAACTCATCACTGAAATAACAATTAAACAAGAGGCGGACATCACCTACGAAAGCAGGGTCATGATGTTCGGCTCTTGCTTTTCTGAGAATATCGGAAACCGCCTGGAGCAGTTGAAGTTCAACGTGTCGAACAACCCGCTCGGCATCCTCTTCAACCCCTGCTCCATCAAGGAGAGCATCAGACGCATCGCGGAAAAGAGACGCTTCGTCTCCGACGACCTCTTCTGCCGAGACGGTGTCTGGAACTCTTTCCACCTGCACAGCAAATTCGCCCAACTGAGCGAAGAGGCCTTCCTGCAGAACGCCAACCGGCAAGTGGAAGCGGCTCATCTCTTCCTGCAGAACGCCACGCATATCTTCATCACCTTAGGCACGGCTTGGATCTATGAGCTGTCCAATACCCGCCAAATTGTTGCGAATTGCCACAAGGAACCGCAAGAAATGTTCATTCGCAGAAGAATTGGCATCGAAGAGTGCTCACAAGCCCTGCGTGACACAGTGGCGGCCATCCGCCAAGTCAACCCGAACGCTTCCATCATCTTCACCGTCAGTCCGATCCGTCACTGGAAGGATGGGGCGCACGACAACCAGATCAGCAAATCCACCCTACTCCTCGCTGCGGAAAAAATCCGCGAGGAAGAGCCTTCCGTCCACTATTTCCCTGCTTACGAAATCATGATGGACGAGCTACGCGACTACCGCTTCTATGCGGAGGACATGATCCACCCGAATGATTTGGCCATCCAATACATCTGGGAGAAATTCACAAGCTATGGTTTCTCAGAGGAGACCCTCAACACCCTATCCCGCATCGAAAAAATCATCGCGGCGGTACACCACCGGCCATTCAACCCGCAAAGCGAAGGTCACCGCAAATTCCAAGAGAGGATCCTTGCCGAGATGGAGGAGCTCCACCAAACGCATCCTTTCCTCAACTTCCAGAAGGAGAAAGAGCAATTGATGCACCCTACCCCCGCTTGACGACACGAAATTTGAGTCAACCGACATGAAATTCAATCGTCAAACGCTCTCACGCCTCTCCCCACAGGCTCCCAAATTTGTATTTTTACGCTAAAAGCATTCAATAATCTTCCAATCAGACTAAGAGGTGATGAAACATTCGGAGGAAAAACTACATTTGCAGGCACAAACCAACATCTATTGTCAATTATGAACAGAAAATTACTCACACAATCAGCCATGCTCTGTCTATTCTGCGCTTTGGCAGGAAACCTCAAGGCGGAGACTCTCTACGATTTCGAAGACGGTTCCATTCCTACCGGAGGATGGGGAACGGAGAAAGCAATCGTCGCGAACCCTCATAAGTGCGGTAACACCAGCGACCATAGCCTCCTGATGGAGATCACGAACTATGGTGGCGTATCCTTCCCTTGCGGTGCGGAGATAGGCTCACAACTGCTGGCGGTGGACGTGTTTTCCACGGTAGACTGCAACATCAAGGCCTACTCGAACAAGAATGACGAGAACCTGTACCAAGCCACCAAGGGAGGCGTATGGAACACACTCTATTTCGACTTCACCAAGCACCAAAGCACATCGGACGAGATACTCATAGCCCTCGGTGGCGAAAGCGGCACGATATACATCGACAACATCCGTTTCACCTCCGACCAAAGCGACGCTGTACAATGCTCCGAGAAGAAATTGGACGAGAAGTGCACCGTGACCATCCCTTACACCTACGGCACGCTCGCCATCGGTGGCGGTGGATTCGTATCGGGCATCATCGCTTCCGGCAAGTCCAAATACGCCCGCACAGACGTGGGTGGCGCCTACAAATGGAGAGCGGACAACTGCTCTTGGCAACCTATCACCAACTTCATCTCCGAAGAGGACAAGGGTCTGCTGAGCATCGAGGCCTTAGCCATCGACCCGCAGAACGAAAAGAACATCTACCTCTTGGGCGGTTGCCAATACTTCAGCAACCAGAAGACTGCCATCATGTACTCCAAGGATGGCGGGGAGAGCTTCGAGACGGTGGACGTGACCTCCCTCATCTTCGCCCATGGCAACGGACAGGGACGTAACTGCGGCGAGCGCATCGCGGTGGACCCAAACAATAGCGACATCATATTCTGCGGCGGCCGCGCCAACAACCCACTCATTAAGAGCGAGGATGGCGGCAAGACATGGAAAGCGGTCACTTCCCTCAATGACGTATACACCAAGAGCGTCAAATGGCCAAGCTGGGGCAGCAACAGCTACCCTACCACCCCTGACGAGAACGGTACCACCGCCATCGTGTTCGACGGCTCTTCCGTGAAGAACGGCAAGACGCAACGCATCTTCGTCGGCATATCACGCACTGGCGCATCCAACCTGTACGTTTCGGAAGATGGTGGCACCTCATGGTCGGACATCGCCGCACTGCCTACGCAATACATCCCTTGCAGGATGAAGATGGACGGCAACGGTAAATTGCTCATCGCCTACTCCAACGCCTGCGTGTCAGGCACGGCGGGCGCAGTCTTCCGCTATGATCCACAGACCCAAAAGGCGGAAGATATCTCCCCTAGCAAGAACTACGGATTAGGAGATGTGGCGGTCTCCCCTTCCGACCCTAACAAGCTTGTCGTATCCACCAACAACACCTGGATCCCTCAGCAATGGGACAACGGTGCCAGCGCCAACGGAGACATCTACTGGACCTCCACCGACGGCGGAAAGACATGGCGCAGCCTGCAGAACAACATGAAGCTCACCAGCAACAACGTGACATGGATCCCTGGCTACGCTATCCACTGGAGCGGAAGCTTATGCTTCGACCCGCAAGACGATAACATCATCTCCACCACTTCCGGCAACGGTATCTTCACCTGCGAGCACATCTGGTGTGAAGGCACACCTACCTTCCACTTCGACGTGAACGGACTGGAGGAGACAGTCGCACTGGACCTCGTCAGCGTACCGAACGGTAACCTGATGTCTGTGATCGGAGACTACACGGGCTTCATCCACGACGACATCCACCAGTTCGCCCCAATCCACGACCCGGCGCCCGGCACGACAGGCGGTATCAACTACTACAGCAAAGACCCTAAGGTGATGATGCGTGTGGCCAATGCAGGCTTCTACTACACCACCAGCGGCCACAAGGGTTGGAAGGAGTGCGCCAAGACCGATTTCTCCTACCAGAACCCTTACTGCAACACCTGT
This sequence comes from Paludibacteraceae bacterium, assembly GCA_017649635.1. Taxonomy (GTDB): domain Bacteria; phylum Bacteroidota; class Bacteroidia; order Bacteroidales; family Paludibacteraceae; genus UBA1181. Next base: position 16,020 of record JAGCGM010000043.1, read on the forward strand.
GCGCCGCAAGCCTCCAATGAGGGGAAATGCGCCATCACGAAACGTAACGGCTCCTACCGTTTCTTCATCATCCCTGGTCCGGGCACCAGCGGCATCTACTATTCAGACAACAATGGTTCCTCGTGGACCAAGATCAGTGGAACGGACGCCGCCACCCACATCCAAGTGGATCCTGAGAACGACGCCTACGTCTACGCTGGCGGGAAGAACGCCTTCTACCGTAGCACAGACTACGGAGAGACCTTCACCAAGGAGAGCCTCAACAACAACGAATACGGCAGAATAGCCATCATACCAGGCAAGGAGGGTCAACTCTATGCGCCAGGCGGTAGCAACGGACTCTACTTCTCCAACAACTACGGAGAGAGCTTCACCAAGGTGGCCAACGTCAACAGCTGCGAGGCGGTCGGCACCGGCTTAGGCAAAGGAAGCGATTACGCGCTCTACATCTGGGGCAACGTCAACAACTGCGGCATGGGTCTCTATCTCTCGGAAGACTACGGAAAGAGCTGGTTCCACATCAACGATGAGCAACACCAGTTCGGCGGACCAGGCAACGGTCAGTTCGTGGTCGGAGACTGGAACACCTACGGCAGGTTCTACATGAGCACGGTAGGCCTAGGCATCGTCTATGGAGAAAGAACGGAGAACGCCACACCAAGCCAATGGAACTGCTACGTGGACAATACGGACTGCATGGTGGACTACACCCTGGTGGAGGAGACGAAGCAATCCGACAACATCGCCTACCCTAACCCGTTCAATGTCACCGTCACCATCAAGGGCAACGGCCAGTACCATGTCACGAACGCCTTGGGACAGACAGTGGAACATGGCACATTGTCTGACGAGAAGGAGATGGGTGCGGACTGGCTACCAGGCCTTTACATCATCCAGACAGACCATGGGTACAGCA
>JAGCGM010000007.1 GCA_017649635.1 Paludibacteraceae bacterium
GAAACGTGAGGACCGCGACGACGATGATTTCCGCGGCAGACCAAGATACGACCGGAATAGGGATGACAATAGACGTGGGGATTTCGGCGGACGTGATAACTTCAAGCGTCCTTTCAGACGTCGGGACGATGACGACGACAACAGAGGGAACAGGAACTTCGGCGGACGAAGAAGAAGAGATGATGAAGAGTGATGGTTTTCCATCACTCTTTTTCTTTTATTGCCACGAAGAGTAAGGCTTCACCGCTAGATTCGAGTTGGTGTAGCGCTTGTCCAAGGTGACCTCCTCCCCTATCCATTCGGGCTTTTCGAAGGTCTGCTCCTCCGATTTGAGCTCAATCTCCGCAATGACAAGGCCCTTGTTCTCTCCTAGGAATTCATCCACTTCCCAAACGTTTCCCTTGTAAGGGATCTTATGCCGGTACTTCTCCACGCAAGGTGTTTTGGCCAGCGAGAAGAGCGCCTCGGCATCCTCCATCGGGATGTCATATTCGATCTCGACGCGCGAGATGTTTTTCGCCTTGCCCTTGATAGTCAGCTTGGCCTTGTCTCCCTCGATACGCACACGCACAGTGTTGCCGCCACGCTCGTTCAGATAGGCCTGCTTGTAGTAAACACCCTCCGCCAAACCTCTCCAATCCTCGTTGCACAACAAATATTTTCTTTCTATCTCGATATTCATTTTGTTTTTTTGTCTATAATCGTTACGCGAATTTAATCTATTTCACCACTATTTTGTATTTTTGTCTGTTTAAAGTGAATACCCCGAAGATATGGAGTTATCCATCTGCATACCAGTTTACAACCAGGATGTCACGTCACTTGTCTATGAGTTGCATCGCCAAGTGCTGCATACTTTCTGCGCTTTCGAAATCCTGCTGATGGACGATTGCTCCACCTCCTTCTACGAGAAGAATAGTATGCTTAACGCATTGGAGGGGGTTCGCTACGTGCGGTTGTCGCAGAACGTGGGCCGCGCCGCCATACGCAACAAGTTGGCGGATGAGGCACAGTACAATTACCTGCTCTTCATGGACTGTGATGTCCTCCCGCTTGAGGATTCCTTCCTTGACCGGTACATTCGTATGAAGAGGTACATCGTTGTGATGGGAGGTTACCGCTATGGTGAGCAACCCACGTCGGACAAGCATATCCTCCGCTGGAAGTACGGCAAGGAGAGGGAGGAGAAAAGCGCCAAAGAGAGAAGCGCCCGGCCAAACGACTCCTTCTCCACATTCAACTTCATGATAAGGAAGACGCTCTTCAAACAAATCCGCTTTGACGAGTCCCTAAAGGGATACGGCCACGAAGATACCCTCTTCGGACTCTCCCTCAAGCGCATGGGGATCACCGTCTCGCACATCGACAATGCCTTGTTGCACCTCAACTACGACACCTCCGATGTGTTCCTGCAAAAGAGCCTGAATGCGGTCGCCAACCTCTGGCTCATCTACCAAAGGGCAGAATATACGGAAGATTTGGTGGGGAGCATCAAGATATTGCGCTGCTTCAGACGGATAGACCGTTTCGGGCTTTCGTCCCTCTTCGCCAAGATTTATCCCTTGGTACGCCCATCGTGTGAAAAAAACTTGTTGGGCAAACATCCCAGCTTATTCATCTATGATCTTTATAGACTAATTTATTTATGCGTTTGTTCAAAAAAATAATATACGTAGCCGCCTTATTCATGACGCTGGAGGCACAGGCGCAGATCAGCCACGGCGGGCTGCCTCTGCCGGAGAAACTGGATGCGGGACCATGCCTGAGACGCGGTTCGCAGACCGTGCGTATGCCTGCGTTTGATGTGGAACAACTGCGTCGGGAAGACTCCCTACCGGGTAACAAAATCGGAGGAATCCGTTTCGCCTACGCCTTCGACGTGGACTATACGCCTGAGAATTCAGGGGTTCGTTACCACCTGAAGGATGGCCGGGACGTATGGCGGCTCCATATCGTCTCCGAAGGGGCTTATTCCCTGAACCTCATCTTCGACGAATACCAGTTGGACGACTCCTCCCAACTCTTCATCTATACGCCGGACCGCAACACCATACTGGGGTCCTTCACCTCAGAGAACAACTCGGACTGCGGAATATTGCCTACCACCCCCGTGCCTGGGGACGAGGTCATCGTGGAACTGATAACACCTAAGAATAGCAATAGCCGACTGCGGATTGGCAACGTCAACCATGATTACCGCGGACTGAAATTTTTCCCTTCCGCAGGCGCTTCCCAACCATGTCAGGTGGACGCCTCCTGTCTGGGCATCCATGAACAACAAGCCAGAAGCTCGGTGGTATTCATCGTAGCGGGCACTGAATACTGTTCCGGCAACATGGTGAACAATACGGCGAACGATGATGCGGCATTTATGATCACCGCCGCCCATTGCCTGTATAAGGAGATGGGTGAGGTGGATAAATCATTGGCGCAAAGAAGCGTCTTCTACTTCAACTACGAACGGCCACATTGCCATGAGGAGATTAGTGGCTCACTGGAAATGAGTGTCTCCGGTGCCGATGTGATCTTCTATGACACCCCCTCCGATGCCCTGCTAATGCGGCTGAGCGAATTGCCTCCGATTGACTACCGGGTTTATTACGCCGGATGGAACGCCACACGTGACTTGGGTGCAGGCGCATACTCCTTCCATCACCCTAATTCCGATATGAGGAAGATCTCTTGGGAAGAGAACACTCCATATCTGGGGACTTTCACGATAGACGATATATTCGACTCCAATATGCACTGGATTGTCGACCGCTGGGAAACTGGAATCATGGAGGGTGGCTCGTCTGGCGCCGGCTTGTTTAGCTCGGATAACCGCCTTGTGGGAGTCTTGTCTGGCGGAGACACGAAGGAGTCTTGCATGCAACCTGGCTACGATGCGTTCGGGGCATTCAGCGAGGTGTGGGAGAGAGGCCTCAACATATGCCTGGATTCTAAAAAGAATGGTAGCCTCGTGTGTGACGGCCGCGAGTCTCACATGATCCCTTGCTCACGCATCACCAACTGGAACGAAGGCGAGATGATCCATGAAACATCCAACTACGAGCAATTCGCCGCAGGCCATAACAACAAGGGCATTGTCGAATATGCGGAGAGATTCCACCTGGACGAGAAGTCGTCCGTCCTCTACGGTGTGTATGTCGTTCCATGGCAAGGCATCTATTCCGAAGGGGATACCGTCCTGCTGAGGATTTACCGAGGCGATTCGGTGCCGGAAGAGGTAATGAGCCAGGAGGTCGTTTCCTTCACCAACACCTCCATCTCCAAAAGATCCACTGTCTTTAACGAAACGGTTGTGAGAGAATGGACGAACCGGGACTGCTATTATCGGCTCAACCAACCTTTGAAGGTGGACTCCACCTTCTTCGTGGGACTGAAGTTGGTCGCTTCCCCTAAGAACAAATTCGCATTATGCCACACGGAGGAGAAACTCACCGGTGAAAACACCGCGTACTTCAAGGATAATTCGGGCTGGCACTCTTTCGTGGAGGCGCACCCTTACTACAAGCAACCGACCTCCCTCTACATCGAACCGGTGGTGCAGATGGGAAGTGTCGACATCATCGCGGTGACAGACCATTCGGCGGATGCCCCTGCGTCCACCATCTTCCCGAATCCAGTGGAGGATGTGGTCTCCGTCCGCTTCCCTTCCTCCCGTACGGTTCTCTACTACGAGCTGATCGACATGGAGGGCCGGGTGGTCCGCAAAAAGGAGGTGGGCCAATCCGCGGAGGGACTCTCCTTACGGATGGACTTGCATTCAGGCATATACCTTTTGCGGCTAATATATGAATCCTCCACCGAAACATTACGGATAGTGAAGAAATAGTACATGACGAACGATAGGAAAGCCATACTGAGGAAGTCCATCAAGGCAAGCGTGAAGGCTCTGTCCGATGCGGAAAAGGCGGCGCGCGCCTCCCAAGTTTGGGCGAGCGTGGAGAAGGATCCCCGCTTCGTCTCGGCGAAGTACGTGCTGCTCTTCTGGTCGTTACCGGACGAGGTGGATACCCATGCCTTCGTGGAGAAATGGCACACTGAAAAGCATATTCTGCTGCCCGTTGTCATAGGCGACACGCTGGAGATCAGGTCCTACAAAGGCATGGAGAGCATGCGGAAGGGAGCATTCGACATCCTGGAGCCTACCGGCGAACCCTTCCTCGACTATCCGCTCATCGACCTGGCGATCGTGCCGGGGGTAGGATTCGACGCTTCCGGCAACCGTTTGGGCCGCGGCAAAGGGTATTATGACCGATTGTTGCCTCAACTGCAAGCCTACAAGATCGGGGTGTGCTTCCCTGAACAATATGTCTCCGCTGTGCCGACCGAACCGTGGGACAGCAAAATGGATAAAGTGATTTTTGGTACGATTATGGATAACGAACAAGTGATAAAATTGGGCAGGCTGGAACAGATCCTGCCGGAGGAGCTGGGGAACCGCTCCTTGGATTCCGTCTTTGTGCTGACGGACGAGAACACGCACCGTCTCTGCTTGGGTAAACTCTCCGGCTTGGGGATCCCCGCCTCGAATGTGATCTGCATCAAGGCGGGTGACGACAACAAGGATGTCGAGGCGCTGGCCTCCGTATGGAGCCACCTCAGCCAACATGGTGCTACCCGTAAGTCTTTGATGATCAATCTAGGCGGGGGCATGGTCACCGACCTGGGCGGATTCGCCGCTTCCACCTTCAAGCGGGGCATGGACTACATCAATGTGCCGACCACCCTGCTGGGAACCATCGACGCGGCTGTGGGCGGCAAGACGGGTATCAACTTCGGCGGACTGAAAAACGAGGTGGGGGTGATCAACCCTTCCCGGTCGGTTTTGATCGACGTGGATTTCCTGCGCACGTTGGACAAGGAGAACTTCCTCTCAGGCTTCGCCGAGATGATCAAGCACGGACTGATCTCCTCCCGTGAGGTCTGGAACCACATCCTCCAGTTCGACCTGGATCAAATCGACTACAATGCCCTCCCTTCCCTGGTGGAGGAGTCCATCCAAGTGAAGCGTGACATCGTGCGGGTGGACCCGACGGAGAAGGGCATCCGCAAGGCACTGAACTTCGGTCACACGGTGGGGCACGCCTTCGAGAGCTACGCTATCCAGCAGAACGAGACGAAGCTGCATGGCTATGCGGTCGCTTGGGGTATGCTCGCGGAACTCTACCTCTCGTACAAACTGGTGGGCTTCCCGAAGGAGGACTTCCTGCAGGCAGTCTCGTTGATAAAGGAACACTACGGGTCGCTCTACATCACCTGCAAAGAGTATGATCTATTATACGAACTGATGACCCACGACAAGAAGAACGAGGGAGACGGACGCATCCTCTTCACGTTGCTGGGCGGTATCGGCGACATCCGAATCAACACCAACGTGGAGAAGAAGGATATCTTCGAGGCATTGGATTTCTATAGGGATACATTAGGCATATGAAATACAAGATAACCGCACCTAAGCAGGACCTCTTCGCAGAGGTCATCCTGCCCGCTTCAAAGAGCATCAGCAACCGTGCCCTGATCATGGGGGCGGTGGGTCGCTCGCACCAGTCGATCCGCAACTTGGCGAAGTGCGACGACACGGACGTGCTGGTACGTGCGCTAACCGCTGGCGGCAACCACTTCGACGTGGGGGCGGCGGGCACCTCCATGCGTTTCATGACTGCCTACCTGGCTTCCAAGCCGGGCGATTGGCACATCACGGGGAGCGAGCGGATGAAGCATCGTCCCATCGCGGTCCTGGTGGATGCGCTGAATGCGTTGGGGGCTGAAATAACCTACGAGGAACAGGAGGGGTTCCCTCCGTTGCATATCCGCGGAACAGAACTGAAAGGCGGGCACATCGCCTTGGACGGAGGGGTGAGCAGCCAGTTCATCTCCGCCATCCTGATGGTGGCCCCTTCCATGAAGGAGGGCCTCACGCTGGAGCTCAAGGGCAATATCGTCTCCGTCCCCTACATCCGCATGACGCTAGGCATGATGGCGGAGATGGGCATCCAATCGGAGTGGAAGGATAATACCATACGGGTAGCCCCGCAGTCCTACCAGATCGGGGACTATGAGGTGGAGGCCGATTGGTCCGCCTCTTCCTACTGGTACGAGATGGCCGCCCTTTCCCAACAGAGCGACATCCACCTCCCTTACCTGCGGGAGGTGAGCTTCCAAGGA
>JAGCGM010000044.1 GCA_017649635.1 Paludibacteraceae bacterium
AAGCGGGTGGAGGGTGAAACCATGGCCTACGAGGAGGGCTTGAAGATTCAGGAGAACAGCGTATGCTCCAACAAGATATGCCTCGGCTATATCTCCAAAAACAGCTTCACCAAGGTGGCCAACGTCAACTTCGGAGAGGGCGGCGCCACTTCCGTGACCGTCAACGCCAGCAGTAACAGCAGCAGCGGCGGAAAGGTGGAGTTCCACCTCGACAGCAAAAACGGAGACCTCATCGCCTCCGTGGAGATCTCTTCAACGGGCGGATGGGACACGTTCAAGGACTTCGAGGCGGAGGTGACAGGCGCCACAGGCGTGCATGACCTCTACATTGTCTTCAAGGGGGATTCGGACTACCCTTGCAACGTGGACTACTGGCAATTCTTCGGCGACGGCTCCGAAGAGGAACTGGAGGAGATCGCGGAGGAGAAACAAACTCCTTTCCATGGAACACCAACTTCCATCCCTGGCAAGATCGAGGCGGAGGACTATGACCTCGGCGGCGAAGGAAAGGCTTACCACGACGAAAGCTCAGCGAACGAAGGCGGCGCCTACCGCAAGGATAATGTGGACATCGAAGAGACCTCCGCTTCCAACTATGTCGTGGGCTATAACATCAAGGGAGAATGGCTCGAATATACGGTCGACGTGAAGGAGAGCGCCGAATATGAGTGGACCGCCCGCGTCTCCTCCACCTTCGAGGAGTCCGGCTTCCGCCTCTACCTCGACGACAAGGATATCACAGGACGCATCACCGTGCCGCAAGGCGAGGAGTGGTCCGACTATACCCTCATCAAGGGCAAGACGAAGGAACTCGCGGCTGGCGAACATGTCCTGAAACTGGCGGTGGAGAGCTCCTACTTCAACATCGATTACATCGAATTCAAGGGAGAAGACGCGACGGGCATCGAAACCATCAGTCTGACACCGAACCTCCAGCCAGGCGATTACATGCTCTACAACGCCACGGGCGAATTCATCGGAAGCATCCGATTGCCGAAGGAACAATCCTTCCTCGAAAGCAACGGACCTGACCATGGCATGTATATCCTGGTATCCAAAGAGACGGGTACCCATTACAAGATCACTAAGTAAACATAAAATAAGATGATGATGAGAGCGGGTTGGGTTCGGGGAAGGATCCAACCCGCTCGTTTTTCCATAGTTCATCCGATCAAGGACGACAATGACTACCACCTAATAGCAAGCGGAGCCGCCACATCGTGACAGCCCCGCATTCTTTTATATGTTCCGTGCGATTAGAAACCGCTCGGCTTCAGCTTCAATCCGCAAGTCTCCTCCAGCCCGAACATCAGGTTGAAGTTCTGGACAGCCTGACCGGAAGCGCCCTTCAGCAAGTTATCGATCATGGAGATGATCAACAACTTATTGCCATGCTTCTCGACGTGGACGATGCCCTTGTTCGTGTTCACCACCTGCTTCAAGTCTGGGTTAGCGTCCATCACGAAGGTGAAGGCCGCATCCTTGTAGAAATCCTTGTAGAGCTTCTGGATCTCCTCGATCTCCAAGTCGCACTCCGTATAGGAAGAGACGAAGATGCCCCTCGCAAAATCACCGCGCACAGGCAAGAAATTGATATCGTGGTTGAAGCTAGGCTGCAACTGACGCATGGTGCGGTTGATCTCCAACAAGTGTTGGTGCGTGAAAGCCTTGTAGATGGAGATGTTGTTGTTTCTCCAACTGAAGTGGGACGTTGCGCCCGGCTTCACACCCGCACCCGTGGAACCTGTGATACCAGTGGTGTGCACCTCGCCCTTCAGCAATCCCTTAGCCGCCAGCGGAAGGAGACCGATTTGGATAGCCGTGGCGAAACAACCAGGGTTCGCCAGCTTAGTGGCCTTCTTGATGCGCTCACGGTTCACCTCCGGCAAGCCATAGACGAATCCGTCGCTCTCGTCGCGGTAATCCTGCGAGAGGTCGATGATCTTCACGTTGGAAGGCACCACATGCGACTCCAGGAATTTCCTGCTATCCCCATGACCCGAGCAGATGAACAAGGCATCCACCTTATCCAAAGGGAGCTCGTCGGTGAAGGTCATCTCCGTCTCGCCGAAAAGACCCTCATGGACGTCATAGAGTTTATTACCCGCATTACTACTACTGTTAACAAAGACCACCTCCACCTGAGGATGGTTCAAAACGATGCGAAGCAACTCGCCTGCCGTATAGCCGGCACCGCCTATAATTCCTATTTTTACCATAATCAATCACAAAAAACACTGCGCGAAGTTAGGGATATTTTTTAAGTTATCAGACCAATGGCTTTATTGTTTAACTAAAATAGTGGATTTTAGTGCTGCCCTACCATGGTTTGTGAGCGCTCAAGAAAGAATCTCTTAGTTCACTCGGGAAGACCTGCGGTCCAATGGCACCTCCTCCATACTCAAAGACGACCGTCTCGCTGTAGGGTATATACGCCGGATCTTCCATATAATACTCTTTCTTCTCTTCGCTCATAGGCTCGTCATACAGGATGTATGAATACAATCCCATGGCTACCCTGCGAAAATAAATCACACATGAGGCTCTGTCTTTTTTGGTACTAATGCCAATACAACCTACCTCATCAAGACGGTCCTGTATCTCTTCCAACTCATCGGAGGTAAGTCCCACCACCGCCATAAGAGAGTCCTTCTTATCATCTGCATACTTGTCCCAATGATTCGACCATGAAGATTCGTCCTTGGAGGAAACATGAAAGATAGAGACATCGCCATGCTCAAACTCCAACTGAACGGCAGCCGAATCATCCAATGCCTGATTCGTATATTGAATCAGCTCCTTCATCTTCACCGCGTTCTTCTCATAATGCTCCGCCATTATGTCTGGATTGCAAACAGTGTCTGGAGCCACAAATATGTTGTAACCAACCACAAGAAGCACATCCACGAGCCCCCATGCGAAATAGACCTTCCAACTGGTACTTGAAAAAGAAAAAGACTTTATAAACAGAATGATGGAAATAACAATAGCAGGAATGACAATGAAAAAGGAAGCAAAACACAACATAAAGGCAATGAAATCATCATAAAAAAATAATAGAATGACGATTGTCGTTATCAATAACGGGATAAATTTCAGAACATTTTTCATGCCTAAACCATAATTAATTCATTGTCCAAAAGTAAAAAGATTATCTCAATATGGAAAATATCTTATCCCCTCTGCGGTTGTCTGTAAAAACAATTAAAAGTTTCGGTTATAATAGAAAATTATGTCTACTCCTAGAAAAGTTTCGGTTATAATAGAAACTTTATGGTTTTTATGGAAAAGTTTCGGTTATGATAGAAACTTTATTGTTTTTGCGGAAAAGTTTCGGTTATATTAGAAACTTTTTGAATTTTCCAGTAAAGTTTCGGTTATGATAGGAACTACCCCAAATTCGTCGTAACCCTAGATAAGTTCCAACGTCCCAACAGAAACGGTATTGTGCATGTACTGGCGCCGGAGTTTCATAGGGTGTTGGAGAGGGTGTGATTGGTAGATCACACAAATTCAGATATTATTAAGTGGCGCGATCTTATATTTTTATTAACATAACATTTTTTTCATCCTGTGCCATCATTTGGCATAGGTTGCTTTTTCCTTTGCCCTCATCATTCTAGTTGCCAAATAGTGCATCTTCTATAACCATTTGTGTCATTATATGAAAAAGGAAACATTGGAATGTATAGAACTCCTCAAAAGTCGTTTGGACTTAGTGGAGGTTTGTGAGGACAATGAGGATACATTCAAAGGGATGGATTTGATCTCGGCCGTGTGTCAGGTAGACAAGCTTTTAGAAAATTCATCTTTGAGCAAAGGGTTCTTCGAAGTGGCGGAAAAGCCCCTTAGATTTATCTCCATGAAGATGAATCTAACCATGAGGCAAAGTGCAGTGTTTGTTCTTTTCGCCTCTGAATGTTTTTCGTCCCACATTAGCATTGATACTATTGCTGAAAAATGTGGCTGTAGCACAATAGCCCTCTTGCGTTATTTGAATGACATTGACGAGTTGGAGAAGCGAGGCATAATTGGTCGCTGTGAAGAGAGATATTGCAGTACCCGTGCCTATCGTGTTTCACAAAAAACCATTAACGAACTCTGTGGTGATGTGTTAAGCGATAACAAGTTGGAAAGTGATGAGAAAAACATCATCAAACACGAGGAAATCATCGGCAAGGAACTTTTCTATGACACGGAGATTGATTCACAAATAAAAAAACTGAGGCAACTTTTGAATCGGGAACAATACAGGATTGTCCATCAACGAATGCAGGAGAAGGGTTTTCGCTGCGGGTTCACATGCCTTTTCTATGGAGATCCAGGCACGGGAAAGACAGAGACTGTCCTTCAACTGGCGAAGCGAACAGGACGTGACATTCTGCAGGTCAACATCTCACAGATAAAGAGCATGTGGGTAGGCGAGAGTGAGAAGAACATCAAGCAAGTCTTTGATGATTATAGGAGGAAGGTGAAGGATTCTGACATCACGCCCATCCTGCTCTTCAATGAAGCGGACGCGATT
>JAGCGM010000045.1 GCA_017649635.1 Paludibacteraceae bacterium
ATAGATGCCGCCTATCAGCCAAACGACCAGGAAGAAGATCAGCTTCAGGATGGCCATGATGAGGCTTTCCCCCTCGAATGACTTGCTGACAGCCAGCGTGGAGATGAGCACCATCAGGAGGATGGCGATGAGGTCCTCCACAATGAGGATGCCGAAGACGTAGCGGGTGTAGGACTGGTTGCGCAGCCCCATGTCGTCGAACGCTTTGATGATGATGGCGGTGGATGACATGGAGATCATACCGCCTAGGAGCAAACTGTTGAAGATGCCCCAGCCCAGGGAGACACCCACAAGGAACCCTAGCAGGATCATGAAGGTGATGATGGTGATGGCCGCGATGGCCGCGGTCTGACCCACCTTGATCAATTTCTTGAAACTGAAGTCCAAACCGAGGCAGAAGAGCAGGAAGATGACGCCGATGTCCGCCCACGTGCCTATGTCGGAAGTGCCCGAGATGGTAGGGGTCAAGGAGATCTGCGAGCTGACAAGAAAGCCAGCCACGATATACCCTAATACGACTGGCTGCTTCAACCATTTGAATAGAATGGTCATGACGCCTCCTGATATGAGTATCAGCGCCAAATCCGCCAGTATCGATGGTATATTCTCCATTATGCTATCTCCCTCTTATGGTGGGGTTTATGTATGTTTTCTAAACCCTATGGTTCTGTCTGCTATGTAAATTTAGCGAATTTTATAATTCACCTCATGCAAATTTACTCATTTTTTCACATTTAACCGCCCATTTACTCCCCTATTTATTAAATAAAGTTAAGCCACGCGAAATGTTAAAATCGTTTGTTTATATTTGCGTCGATGAAGAAGACGACGATCATATTATTGGGTATTGTAATGTCGATTTCGTTCTTGGGATTGATATTTCTCCAGTCTTACTACATACGCTCCACCGCCGAGATGCGTGAGGAGCAGTTCGGTGAGGCTGTGAAACGTAGCCTTTACGAGGTCGCCCGCCTGCTGGAGGAGGAGGAGACGCTCCAATACCTGAACAAGAACTTGGCGGTCCCTTCTTCCAAGACCCGCATCACCACGAAGCCGGGGCCCGCTCCCCTGCCGATGAACGGACAGATGAACAACATCAGCCAACGGGCGGATTCCGCCTTCAACTCGTGCGTGCGGGTACGCCCTACAGTCTTCATCTCCATGAAGCACGGCATGAACTCCATCGAAGAGTCCTCCCGCATCATCCAGAACAAACTCAAGGAACGTTTCCTGCAGAGCAGGGCCTTGCTGGATGACATCCTGGTCCGCCTGCTGAGCGAGACCTACGTGAAGCCGATCGAGGAACGCATCGACTTCCAAAAGCTGAACGAACTCGTCGACCGTGAGCTGGACAACAACGGACTGGGCGAACTGAAGTACTATTACAGTGTCGTGAACAAGGAGGGACGCGAGATCTACAGCAGCGGCAGCTTCGAGGAGGATGGGTGGAGCCCGAAGGACATGGTGTGCTACACGCAGTTGCTCTTCCCGAACGACCCCGCACCGACCTCCAACATGCTGAAGGTCTATACCCCTTCCAAGGCGAGGTACCTAGGGTCGAACCAGATCTTTTACGTCTCGATCATCTTCACGCTTATCTTGCTCTTCACGTTCGTCTTCTCCTTGGTGATCATCTCCCGGCAGAAGCAACTCTCTGAGATGCGTACGGACTTCATGAATAACATGACGCACGAACTGAAGACGCCGGTTTCCACCATCTCGCTCGCCGCGCAGATGCTGAACGACGACTCCATCTCCAAGTCGAAGAGCATGGTGGACCAACTCTCCAAGACCATCAGCGACGAGACGAAACGTCTGACCCGCCAAATCGACAAGGTGCTTCAGATGTCTATCTTCGAAAAGGAGAGCTCCGCCCTGAAACTGGAGCTGATGGACATCGACGACCTCATCCTCACCATCGCCGGCAACTTCGCCCTGAAGGTGCAGAACACGGGTGGCGACATCCAGACGGAGCTCGATGCGGAGGATTCCGAGACGATGGTGGACGAGATCCATTTCACCAATATCATCTACAACCTGATGGACAATGCGGTGAAGTACAGCAAGGGACCGTTGGTGCTGAGGATCAGGACGTGGAACGAGCACGGCAAGATCTGCATCTCGGTGGAGGACAACGGTATCGGTATCAAGAAATCGAACTTGAAACGTATCTTCGACAAGTTCTACCGCGTGCCGACGGGCAGCGTGCATAACGTGAAAGGCTTCGGCCTAGGCTTGGCCTACGTGAAGAAGGTGGTCACCGACCATAAAGGCACGATACGGGTCGAAAGCGAGTACGAGAAGGGTACGAAGTTTATCATTGAGATTCCTATTAAGAAAAATATTTAATTTAAAAGACGAGATAAGATATGGACGAGAAGATAAAAATTCTGTTGTGCGAAGACGACGAGAACCTTGGCATGTTGCTGAGGGAGTATTTGCACGCTAAGGGCTACGATGTGGACCTGAAGCTGGATGGCGAAGAGGGTGGCAACGCATTCTTCGCGGGTAAGTATGACGTGTGTGTCCTGGACGTGATGATGCCTAAGAAGGATGGCTTCACGTTGGCGCAGGAGATCAGGCAGGTGAACGAGAAAGTGCCTATCCTCTTCCTGACGGCCAAGACGCTCAAGGAGGATATCGTCGAGGGCTTCCGTATCGGTGCCGACGACTATATCACCAAGCCTTTCAGCATGGAGGAGCTGTTGCTTCGTATCGAGGCGATCCTCCGTCGCGTGAACGGCAAGAAGGGTGCTGCGGATCCTATCCAGAAGTTGGGCAAGTTCACGTTCGACTCCCAGAAACAACTCCTCACCATCGATGGCGAGTCCACGAAACTGACCACCAAGGAGTCCGAATTGCTCGCCTTGCTCTGCGAGCACAAGAACGACATCCTCGAGCGCAACCGTGCCCTGAAGACCATTTGGGTGGACGATAACTATTTCAACGCGCGAAGCATGGATGTCTATATCACTAAGTTACGTAAATTGTTGAAGGCAGATCCTCAAGTGGAGATCATCAATGTGCATGGCAAAGGCTACAAGATCGTGATCCCGGAGGAGCCAAAGGGTGAATAAATGTTTTAAGTTAATGATGATGGGAGCCGACAATGTTTTCGCATTGTCGGCTTTTTTGTGCTGTTTTTGGCAATAATAATTATGGGTTGCGATTATCTAAAATACTATACATCAACTATTTATATGATATCACATTCCCCGAAAGCATAAAAGAACGATGGACCGCTCCCGGAGTGAAGTCAATTAGAAATCATCAGAAAGTATTATCTTTGCGGAAAAGATAAAAGAAGGATATGGAATACACGATCATCGCCGCCGTGGCGGACAATTTGGCCATCGGGAAGGACAACCAACTGCTTTGGCATCTTTCCGGAGACATGAAACACTTCAAGTTCCTGACGACGGGACATACCGTCCTGATGGGCCGCAACACCTACCTCTCCATTGGCCGGCCATTGCCCAATCGACGCAATATCATCCTCTCCCGCACGATGAAAGAGGAGGATGCTCCCGGTTGCGAAATCATCCGTTCCCTGGACGAGCTCGAGGCCGACCCATCCCTGAAAAAAGAGGAGATCTTCGTCATGGGAGGAGGACAAATCTATGAACTGATGATGCCGCTGGCCAATAAGCTTTGCCTCACCCGCGTGCACGTGTCACCCGAGGCGGACACCTTCTTCCCCCCAATCCTCGACACCGTTTGGCAGGAGTATTCCAGGGAGTGCTTCTCCGCTGACGAGAAGAACGACCATGACTACGAGTTTGTGAATTATCTCAAGAAAAAACAGGAGGAATTGGCAGACTAACAAAGCTGGGTGACATGCCATTCACCCTCCTCCGCAGGCGTCTCATGTCCGGAGAAGAGCCCCGGGTAATCGAGCACCCAATAGTGGCGGGCGCTATTCTCCGCAGGGAATTCATTCATCGATAGATAATCCGACAAGGAAACAGCGCACGCGAACCGAGGCTCGAAAGGAAGAATAATACCCTCCACGAAAGTCGTGGCGGGCGGTTCCACCCCGTCAAACAGGGAAACGGACACACCACCGACAGCGTCCACGGAGAGAAGCGCATTGCGCAACCATTTTGTGGGAGAGAGGTAGACCCTACGTGCCAAATATCCCCTGATCATCGTATTCCCTTGTTAAAACCTACTGCGCGGAGGATGAGGTGACGACACTCATGCAAGAATCCTCCATGGCCTGCAACCGTTGCATCACCTTCTCATAGACCTTCTCATACACATCCATATGCGACGTATACCACACCACGGACGAATCGAACTCCGCCTCCGTGTAATGGTATTTCTCCAAGATATGGGCATAGTAAAAATTCACCTTGTCCGGTTTCTCGACAGGTCGTTGGACAGCGGCGGACTGTATCAGGTATTGGTCGATTAGGATATCCGCCATCTTATCCTCCGGTATAATCGGACGGGAAGAGTCAGGCGAACAAGCCACCAGCGACAACAACCCACATAATATGATAATGCGCAAGCCTTTCATTTCCCTTCAGCCATAGATTCGTTATGATTATCCCTCGATTCCGAAAGATAGTTTCTGTAGAATATCAGGATGACAAAAACACTCACAGTGATGGCGGAATCCGCCAGGTTGAAGATAGGGGAGAAAAATGTGAAGGAGTCTCCTCCGATCAGGGGAAGCCACTCAGGCCACGTGAAGGAGAAGAGCGGAAATTTCAGCATATCCACCACCCTACCGCAGAAAAGCGGGGCGTACCCACCGCCATCCGGCATGAACTCAGCCACCTGGCCCGCACTGGAATTGAAGCAGTAACCGTAAAAGACGCAGTCGATGATATTGCCCGCCGCACCCGCGATGACAGCGGCGATGCTGAGCACGAAGCCTCGTTTCATCCCCTTCAGTATCACATGGCGAAGGTAATAGCAAAGCGCCCCCACCGCAATGATCCTCAGGACAGTCAATATAATCTTGTTGTTCCCCTTGAAGAATTCCAAACCAAAGGCGATTCCGTTATTCTCCTCGAAACGGATGAAAAACCAACTTGTCACCTCAACGCTCTCATGCAAGTAGAAGTGCGTCTTCACGTAGAACTTCACGATTTGATCGATCAGTATGATACCGAAGATCAAAGCGGAAGCATAAATCAATTCCTTTTTCTGTTCTGATTGCACAATCGTATATAAAAAGCGATTCGAGCTTCCCCTGAAGGAGTCCGAACCGCAATTTCACTTCTTTTATTTCACGCCACTGTTTTTCGCATCGATGCACAACGTGGCATGAGGCACGGCGCGCAGTCTCTCCTTAGGGATCAACTTGCCCGTCTCGCGGCATATACCATACGTTTTGTTTTCAATGCGCACCAAAGCGGCCTGCAGGTGCTGGATGAACTTCATCTGTCTTTGCGCCAAACGTCCGGCCTCCTCTTTGGTCATCGTCTCGGCACCCTCCTCCAACACCTTGAAGGTAGGTGACGTGTCACACACATCGTTTCCGTCCATATTGGCCAAGCTGGCCTTCAATAGTTCGTAGTCTCTTTGGGCTGCGGCTAACTTTTCAAGTATAAGTTCTTTGAACTCAGCAAGTTCCGCATCCGAATATCGTGTTTTTTCAGCCATATCCATCAGATTTAAAAGTAAAACTTATATTTTCTTTTGCGAAAATAGATAAATGATGGTGTATATGCAAAACTTTTCATACTTGAATTATTAACAACGGTGATTTTGTGATACGATAAAAGGGGAAGATTGATCTACCCCTTCACAATATCATCGCTCCGTCTACGAAGACAAGTATGAAGCGCGATCAGAAATAGAAACCGATTCCGACCCTTGGAGCCATTCCGAAGTCAAAGCAGATGTCGCCCTCTTCTCTATCCATCGCAGTGTTTATGTACTTATGAAGAGAAAAATTGAGCACACTTGCGGATATGCAGAGGTGTTGCGCAGGCCTAAATTCGAACTTCACGGGTATGGCATGAAACGAAAATCCATGTGATCTCGCAGTGGTTGTTTTTTTCTCATAGAAGTCCGGGTTTTGAAAATCAACATCAACACGCTTCGTACGGATGAAACCAGCGGTGATTTCCGGAGTGAAGTGGAACTTTTCGGCGAGCTTAATGTAATAGGAGACAGAGGGAGCAACCTCAAAAATGGCCAGGGACCAATCGTAATGATCATACTTTTCGATTTTCTTCCAAAAAGTTAATTGTGCACCGATGCGGAACTTGTTAACGGGGAAAAAATAAAATGCGGGAGAGGCTTCCATATAAATGATAGGCTTGCCTTCCGTCTTGACTTCCCCTTCCTTAATATAACCTTTCTGAACCTCTACCCCTACTATAGCGCCAACCATCTTTTCTCCTTTGGATTGGGCGAAGAGCACATTCAATCCACCCATCAACATGAGCAGCATCACGATTAGAGTCTTCTTCATAACTTACCTTTTTGATTAATTAATATTTTTCGCAAAGATAGTGCACGAATGTAATATGCACAAATATCCTTATACTATTGTCTAATTTTATGGCAAAACGTTGACCACACACAATCCGATTGATTCTTCCTCAACAAATTCAGTCGAATATCTCCCGCAGCACATCCAATGTTTTGAGGTCCCTGAAATCTTGCAGATGAATACGATAATAATCGATGATATAGTCCAACAACTCGTTCCTTTCCTCTTTCGAGAAACGGAAGCAGGAAAGATTCCTATAGTTCATTCTGCAGAGCAAACGCAGGAACTGCGCCTCCCTGTCGGCGACGAACTCCTTGTGGGGAGGTCGCTGGTCGGTATATTCGGCCTGCCTGAGGTCGAAATAGCGGGCGTCCGCCAGGTCACACACGTCGGGGCAGAAGCCGAGGAGGGACGACAGTCGTACGAGGAAGGCGATGTGGAAGTTATATACGCCCCGTTCCAACCCGTTCAGGCATAGCACGGATTCCTTGAGGAAGCGGAAAAGGAGTTTGTCCGACTCGTTGGTGCGCAGCACGTTCGTCAACATCTCCGCCAGGAAGAAGAGGATACTGCTCTTATAAGGGTTGGACATGGCCTCGAGTAGTGGATGCAGGCATTTCAGCTCCTTGACCACGTTCAGCTCCTGTCCGTTCTTGAGGGTCGCCTCCACGGAGAGAAGCGAAAGCGGCTGGAGCAGGGAGTAGCATTTCCCGCCCCGTTTGCTGCCCGCTCCGTAGAGCAGGAAGGAGGCTCTACCCAACTCCTCCGTATAGAGCGTGAGCAGGGCGGCGTTGTCCCTAACCTTCTTATGGCTTAAAACGATGGCATCCGTCTTGACGAACATGACCGCTCCTCCTATTCTATTGAACCACAGTGATATGGAAGCAGAACTGACCGTTCTCCTTGATGACGAGGAACTTGTTTTCGTTCCTCATTTCGCTCACCGTCTTGGTGAGTATGTTTTGGATATGCTTGTAGCTATATGCCCTTCTGTTCGAGTTGCGGAGGAACTCCCAGTAGGAGATGTCGAAGGATGCGCCGTAGAGGTGGCTGGTGGTGTCCCTCGTGGCGTTCTTGTTGCCCTTGCGCAGGCGCTTCTGGCTCTCCTCCGTGCGCAATGCGGAGGTCAGGTAGAGCGAATAGGCTGGTTGCTTCCTCTCCTTCAATTTCTGCTGGAAGCGTTCGGCCAGCTCGTTCAGCACCTTAAACGCCTCAGGCGTCAGGTACGGGTAGGAGTATTTAGCCGTTTTCTTCACGTAGTAGGTGGAGTCCGGCACATAGACCAACGCCCCGCACTCCAGCAGGGAGTCCCTTTCGGCAAGGAAGTCCGCATTCTTCCGATAGGGAGGGTTGAGACCCATCTCCTTACCCGCCGCGATGTGCAGCTTATTCGGGTCGCGCAGGAACCTACTCCTCTTCAGGGAATAAATCTGGCTCCAGCGATGCCTTGGGCGGTGATGTCCATTCGGTTCGGTCAACGGCTCGTCTGGCACGAGCTCCGTATCAGCGGATACGTCGCCGAATATGAAGTCGCATCCCCCCAGGAAGAGAGGGAAGAGCAAAAGCAATAATATGTGACGGGAAAGCCTCATCCTTAATCCTTTCTGAACATTTTAGCCTGGTAGGAGGCGACCAACGCGCCCTCCTCGTTCCTGATCTCCGCCATGTAGATGGCTATCGTGCGTTTGAGGGAGATCTCCTTCGCCTCCACGGTGAGGACACCAGAGGAGACCGCCTTGATATAGTCGATGTGTCCGTCCAGCGAGACCGCCGTCTTCCCGCGGGAGTTCGCCGCCGCGGCCACCACATAATCCGCCAAGGTGTAGAGCGCGCCGCCCTGTACGGAACCGACACCGTTCAGGTGGAAATCCTTGATCACCATCCTGCCCGTCGCGCGGCCTTCCGATGCGCTCAGCAATTCCACGCCGATGTACTGCACAAATTTATCGTTCTTCAGCGCAGACAATGCACCCTCTATATAATCCATAAAAAATAATTTAGGTGGTTTCTAACAATAACTACTCTTATGCGGTGGCGGAGCCATTCCGGAGACTCCACATCCGTTTCAAAATGCCGGCCGAAAGCCGGCGACCACGTGTACGACACACTAAATACCCTTCGAATAGCAACGGCGGCGGATATATGGCTCCTGCTCGTAATTGCGCCAGATGCGCACCGCGTTGGTGTTGCTTTCCAACTGAGGGTTTGTGATGGCATATTTGAATCCGTTGTCGATATATGCCTGGGTCATCTTCGTGTAATATAGCGCATGGATACCACGTTTCTGCCAATCGGGATGTACTCCGTTCAGGTACAAGTCGATGGTGTCATTCTCATGTAACGCCTTGAGTATGTGGACGAAGCCAAACGGCAGCACCTTGCCTTTCGCCTTCTGGAACGCCTTCGACAAAGTCGGCATGCTCACACCGAAGGCCACCACATCG
>JAGCGM010000046.1 GCA_017649635.1 Paludibacteraceae bacterium
CGCTATCACGGCCAGCGCCATCGCTCGCTTGGACTATCTGGTGAAACATCCTGAACTGCGGAAGACGTTGTGGGAGATCACGAACGCCCTGCAGAAGGGCCTCCGCAAGAATGGAATGGACATAGGAAACACGCAATCTCCTGTCACACCGGTCTATTTGAACGTGGAGAACATGCAGGAGGCGATCCATACCATGATGCACATGCGTGAGGAGTTCGGTATCTTCTGCGTGAACCTGATCTACCCTTACATCGAGCAGGGCAAGGTGATGGTTCGCCTGATTCCTACGACGCAACACACCATGAAGGACGTGGAGTATACCATAGAGTCCCTTTCCACCATCTGCGAGAACGCTAAGAATGGTATGTACAAGGATTCTACCCCGATTATTGCTTCGCCATCAGCTAAGGATAAAGACGACGAGGAGGATTGAGTATGAATAAGGACCAACAGAAATTCATGCGGAAAGCGATCGCTATTTCCCGCAAAAGTGTGGAGACGGGCGGCGGTCCTTTCGGTGCTGTTATCGTGAAGGATGGTGAGATCATCGCTTCGTCCAACAACCAGGTGACGAAGGGCAATGACCCTACCGCCCATGCGGAGGTGATGGCTATCCGTAAGGCGTGCAAGAAACTGAAGACGTTCGACCTCTCCGGTTGCGAGCTCTACGCCTCTTGCGAGCCTTGTCCGATGTGCCTTTCGGCCATGTATTGGGCGCATATCGACCGCTACTACTACGCGAATCAGAAGGAGGACGCTAAGTCCATCGGCTTCGACGACCAGTTCATCTACGACGAGCTGGATAAGCCTGCCGGTAAACGTTCCATGCCGCGTGAGCAGATGATGCGCGACGAGGCGTTGGAGACCTTCCGTGCTTGGACGGAAAAGTCGGATAAGGTGGAGTATTAGGATTGTGTGCTGTTGTGTTGTTCGATATCTATGTCTGATGTATATTTGTGACTGCCAGTTGTTTATTAAATCGTAATGTAGAAGTATATGAGTGCATTGAATTTGTTTAGAGTGGAATCGACGATTAATTCGGTCTTGTATATCATTAAGCAATATGGGGGCGAGGCGGATATGCATAGGATTTTCAAGACACTTTATTTTGCGGATCAGTCTCATTTAAGCAAGTATGGAAGGACTATAACCGGAGACGTCTACATTGCTATGAACTACGGTCCTGTGCCGTCTAAGACAAACGATATATTCAAGGCGGTGAGGGGAGACAGTTTTTTCCCTGCCGGTGAACTTGCCCAGTATTTTCATTTCGTAAATAGATACATTGTGAAGGAAGATGCACAGCCCGACATGGATTGGTTGTCAAAATCTGATATTGAGTGTCTTGACTATGCGATAGAAAAATGCAGAGGAAAGAATTTTGAGGAACTTACATCAATGTCTCATGGATTGGCCTGGTCAAGTACCCAGAAAGACCGTTCCATATCGTTCAAGGATATTTTGAGGGAGGTGGGTGAATCTGAAGAATATGTTGATTATATTGACAGTAAACTTAAACTGGAAAGTTCGATTCGCTGATGGATGTCCCTAAATCACTGGTCGCAGGTTCAATAAGACGTGGTACTATATTGCACTCTTATATGTTTGAGGATATAGGCCACGGAAAATTTTTTGTCGTTATTGGTGTGAACGAGAAGTATGTGGTTGGCTTCTTTTTCATCAATTCACGGATAAATATCCATCTAGAGGGGAAGCAAGAATTGTTGAATATGCAGTATCCTCTCCGAAAAAGCGACTATGGTTTCCTCAAATATGATTCTTTCCTCTCTGTTACGGATATAGAAAAGATTAGTTTGGATAAATTGTCTGATTCTATTAAGGATAATGTCACTGAAATTGTGGGGGAAATGAAACGGGAACATGTGGAGGAAGTCCTTGAAAGTGCGAGAAAGTCTCCATTGTTCTCTCCGAAAGAAATAAAACAATTCCTGCTATGATGGTTTGTGGGCAAACCATGTTCGAACTATGATGGATGGTTCATCCCTTTTGTCTCTTCGCCTAATACTTCCCCTTCCTGAACGATCTATTCTTTCCCTCTTTCCTGTTGCCTTTTTGATCGTTCCATGAACGCTCCTCCCGTTGCTTGGGAGCGGGGCGGTGTGACTCGTGCGAGTGGTTCTTCCTTGCGTCTGGGGCGTTGTTCCCCCGTGGACGTTCCTCCTTCTTGCCGCCCTCCTCTCTGCGGAACCGCTCTTTCTCAGGTGCGGGATAGGTATTCCCCTTGGGATGTGAGAATAGTTGTTCGATCAGGTCGGGGCGTCCCATCTTGCGTAGGTCGTTGATGATGCTCCGTTGGTTCTCTTTCAGGTACCAGAAGAAGAATTTGCGCTGCGCCAGTTTATCCTCCTTGCTGTGTGGTGTCCATACCTTCTCCAGCGTGTAGGGGTGGATACCCGTGTAGTATATCTCCGTGGAGAGGGTCATCGGGGTGGGCGTGAAGTCTTGTATCTGCTCCAGCTTGAAGTCCAGGTTCTTGGTGATGCAGGCCAGTGAGGCCATGTCCTCCTCCGTGCAGCCGGGGTGGCTGGAGATGAAGTAGGGGATAAGCTGCTGCTTGAGGTTGTATGCCTTGTTGATGCGCTCAAACTCCTTGTTGAATTCGTGGAAGAGCTTGAACGAAGGTTTGCGCATAATGTTCAGCACATTGTCCGAGGTGTGCTCCGGCGCCACCTTCAGACGTCCGGAGACATGGTGGGCGATCAGCTCCTCCATGTAGTCCTGGTGGCTCTTATTGATGCGCTCGTCGTCGCTTTTCTGCAACAGGAGATCGTAGCGCACACCGCTTCCGATGAAGGATTTCTTGATGAAGGGAAGCGCGTCCACCTTCTTGTAGAGCTCGAGCAGCGTCGAGTGGTCCGTGTTCATGTTCTTGCAGATGGCGGGGTGCATGCACGACGGGCGCTTGCACTTGGCGCATAGGTCAGGGTTCTTTCCCCGCATCTTGTACATATTGGCGGATGGTCCGCCGAGGTCGCTTAGATAGCCCTTGAAATCAGGGTGTTCGGAGAGTTCTTTCACCTCCTTGAGGATGGATTCCTCCGAACGGGACATGATGAACTTCCCTTGGTGGGAGGAGATGGCGCAGAAGGAGCATCCTCCGAAACATCCTCTATGGATATTGACGGAGAACTTGATCATGTCGTAGGCTGGAATAGTTTTCCCTTTGTATTTCGGATGGGGAAGGCGAGTGAAGGGCAGTTCGTAGGTGGCGTCCAGATCTTCGGTGGAGAGCGGTGGATAGGGCGGGTTGATGACGGCCGAGTGCTCTTTGTCCACACCCTGTATCAGCCTGCGTGCCTTTAGCTTGTTGGATTCCTCCTCCACCACACGGTAGTTCTTCGCCTGTTTCATCTTATCCTTCAGGCATTCCTGGTGGGAGAAGAGGGTGAATGTCTCCCCTTCGTATTCGGGTATCTCGTCGTTTCGGGCGATGTAGACGGTCTGTGGCACGTCGGTCAGCTCCGCCACGCTTCGCCCCGCCTTCATCTTCTGCACAATCTCCTTCAAGGGTAGTTCCCCCATGCCGTAGATGAGCAGGTCCGCCTTGCAGTCTTGCAGGAGACAGGGTTTCAGTTCATCGTCCCAGTAATCGTAGTGGGTGACGCGCCGCAGGGAGGCTTCTATTCCTCCGATGACGATGGGCACGTCGGGCCATAGCTCTTTCAGTATTTTCGAGTAGACGATGGTGGCGCGGTCAGGACGGAACCCGGCCTGCCCGTTGGGGGAGTAGGCGTCGTCCGAGCGGAGCCTCTTGTTGGCGGTGTAGTGGTTCACCATCGAGTCCATGCAACCGGCTGAGATGGCGAAGAACATGCGGGGTCTCCCTAACTTCTTGAAGTCCCGGAGGTCATCCCGCCAATTGGGTTGCGGAACAATCGCCACACGTATTCCCTGGTGCTCCAGGATCCTGCCGACCACAGCCCCCGCGAACGAGGGGTGGTCTACATAGGCGTCGCCGGAGAATAGGATGACGTCCACCTCTTCCCAGCCCCTCAGCTCCAACTCCTTCTTGGTCGTCGGGAGAAAATCGCTTAATCGGTACTCTTTCATGTCGCTAATATAGCGTTTTTTCCCTTTTCGTCCGCTTTCGCACAACCCTGTGTGAAACTTTTTTTCAAAAAATCATTGTAATGCTTTTGCGGGAAAAGGAAATGTAGTATATTCGCGGTCGTAAATGGTATTGCCTTATGGTGTAATGGTAGCACATCAGTTTCTGGCACTGCTTGTCTGGGTTCGAATCCTAGTAAGGCAACAATACAATCCTAAGACCCTTGAGCGATCAAGGGTTTTTTTATGCCCAATCGTTTGCTTAGAGAATCAACAACGTCAATAGGAAGGCGCCTATCGCATAGGTCACGATGTTCGCGCGCAATGTTCCCCTGAAGATGGCTTGGGACTCGTACCGTTTCTTTAGGCAGAGGTGGTTGATGCCCCATTCGATGAGAAGGGAGAGGATAAAGGCGACCACATAGTAGATGATGAGCCAAAACACCTCTTTGTGCTCCCGCACATTCACCTCGTGCGAAGTGACCCACGGGAACCACATGACCAGCCACCACCCTCCGTTGAGGTGCAGCGTGGTGATGATGCCTGCGATGCCACTGACCATGTTGCTCAGCAGTTCCGTCAGGTATATCTTTTTGTCGTATCGCTTGTGGGTGAGGCACTTGGATAGGATGAACGCCTCGCATAAGATGACGAAGGCCATGAAAGCCCATCCTATTGGGTGGAAAACATAAATGCCGAATGAAACGTTTAGTAGAACCATGGTGAACTATTCCTCTTTAGGTGAAATATTTGTGCGTGAAGTTACGAGAATACAGGGCTGCTCACAAGGTTATTCCTTCGATATTCACGATTGATTTGATCGGAATCCTCGTCCCGTCTCCCATCTGTATCTCCTGCTTGTATTCGTCGTACTTGACGAGACGCTCCTCCTTGGTTGGGTAGGAGCCTCCTTCTTTCCTCTTGTCGGGCACGAAGTAGGTGATGGTGACGCTCGGCTGTTCGCTGATGTGGGCAAGCAGGTAGGCCATCTTCTGGTCGAGTTCCTTCTGTGTCGATTCGTCTGGGGCGATGAACGCTTCCGTCTCCCTGGCGGTCTCTCGGATGGCGTCGCCATGTCCGTTTAGGGCCGCGAAGGGGGAAAACTGTGCCGCCCGGTCTCGCATCGACATCTGCGGATGTTTCGCGGAGACAGGGTGGGGCAGGTGGATGATATCGTCGTATTCATGCGTCATGCCTTGTGCCCTCCTATCTGTTGGTTACGTTCCTTGGCGGTCGCGCCCTCCTCGAAGTTCAACCCTTTCAGGATAGCGTTCTTGCCGAATTTCTTCTTGATGTCCAACAACGCCTCCTGTACCTTCCGCTCTTTCTTCTGTGCCGCTTCCTTTCGGGCATTCTCTTTTTTTTGCGCCTCGTAGTCGACGAAGAGCTCCAGCTGGATGGGTTGTTTTTCCCGTTCTTGCGCGCCTTCGTTCAGCACTCTTCCTGCGGTGATGTTTAACCTCCTGACCAGCAGGTTGGGGTCGATGATCTTATCGAATAGGCTGGTCGCGGCTTCGATGATCGCATGGGTGGA
>JAGCGM010000047.1 GCA_017649635.1 Paludibacteraceae bacterium
GCTTCTTGATGCTCTCGACCACTTTGGCAACCGCCTTGTCGATACCTCTCTTCAAATCCATTGGGTTAGCGCCGGCCGCCACGTTCTTCAAACCTACGTTGATGATTGATTGAGCCAAAACGGTAGCGGTTGTTGTACCGTCACCTGCGTCGTCACCCGTCTTAGAGGCAACCTCTTTGACGATTTGCGCACCCATGTTCTCATATGGATCGGCCAATTCAACTTCCTTGGCGACTGACACACCATCCTTCGTGATGTGAGGCGCACCGAATTTCTTCTCGATGATCACGTTACGTCCCTTAGGACCAAGGGTCACTTTCACTGCGTTTGCCAATTCGTCCACACCCTTCTTCAAAAGGTCGCGGGCATCTGTATCGAATTTTATTTCTTTAGCCATTTTTGTAAGTCTTAATAGTTGATAATGATAGTTTGAATGAAAATATTAGATGATTGCGAGGATGTCGCTTTGGCGCATGATGAGGTATTTCTCACCGTCCAACTCCAATTCAGTGCCAGCGTACTTGCCGTACAATACGGTGTCGCCCACTTTCACGACCATCTCTTCGTCTTTCGTGCCATTTCCGATGGCAAGGATTTCGCCTCTCAAAGGTTTCTCTTTCGCGGAGTCTGGAATGATGATTCCACTTGCCGTTTTCTCTTCTGCTGCAGCTGGTTTTACCAAAACTCTGTCTGCCAATGGTTTAATGTTCATGATAATTATATTTTTTAGTTTGTTTATATTAATGCTCTGACGCATTCGATGCGTCTCACTTATTCCTTATCATAATCTGTGCCAAAGTGTCGTCCGCCTTGCTTTGCTGACAAAATCGGTAGTGAGTGGCAGATGTTTCTCTTTCTTGTGTGTCAATTTGGCAGAGTGGGGTGGACTTGTGCGAAAAAAAGGAGGCAACCCGGATGGATTGTCTCCTCGTCTCTGTTGCAGGGCATGTCGCCTGCCTATTCCAATTTCTTCCAATACACTTTTTCGCTGAAGGGGCCGAACGAGCCTTTCACACAGAGTGTGTTAGCGTTGTCGAACCAGATGTTGACGGTGAAGGATTTGCCTCTGGTGGGGTCATATATCTCTCCGTCCGTCCATATGCCGTTTTTGAAGGAAACCTTTTCTATCAGGACTATTTTGCTGGCTGGTGTTTGCCTTTTGGCTTTGTCCGGATTTTTCATGTCTGTACGGATGTTCCCCTTTTCGTCTTTTTCCTTTTCCATCCAGATGATTTGCGCCTTATAGCTGTTGATGCCGGTTTTGGAGAAACGTACTTTCGATTTGTCACCGTCTTGTTCGACCCAATATACGCCGATTATTTTGTCCCCTGCAAAGGCTTGGGCGATGGAAGGCATGGCCATTGTGAGGAAGAGTGCCAGTGTGGTGATGATCTTTTTCGTCATATTTATTGAGCTTGAGTTTGTTTTCTTATGCGCGAAAATAAGGGATTCTAAAGAATTTAGAACAATTTTTTTCGGTGAAATAGGTTAAAAAATAATAATGGACCATCTCCCTTCCCTGATTCTCTTGTGTATGGTAAAAGATAAATAAAGGAACGCACCAATTGTAATTTCGAGAATAAGCCTTAATTTTGCGGGATGAATGGTAAAAACAAGCTAATAATATAGAAAAAAACAAGATAAAGATGACAAGAGAAGAGTTGTTTGAGAACATCATGCGCAAGAGGTCTTTCCTTTGCGTGGGGTTGGATACGGATGTGAATAAGATTCCGGAGTTCCTGTTTGATAGGGAAGGGGATTTGGACCCTATTTTCGAGTTCAACAAATCCATCATCGACGCCACCGCCGAGTATTGCGTGGCATACAAACCCAATTTGGCCTTCTACGAGAGCCTCGGGTTGCAGGGCTGGGATGTGTTGGAGCGTACGGTCGACTATATCCGTGAGAAGTACCCTGACCAATTCTTGATCGCCGATGCCAAGCGTGGGGATATCGGTAACACCTCCACGATGTACGCGAGAACTTTCTTCGGGGCGTTGGACTTCGATTCCGTGACGGTGGCTCCTTATATGGGAGAGGACTCCGTATCACCTTTCCTTACTTACGAAAACAAGTGGGTGACGTTGTTGGCCCTCACCTCCAACAAGGGTGCGTTCGATTTCCAGTTCATGGAGGATAAAGAGACCGGCGACCGTCTTTTCGAGAAAGTTTTGAAGACCTCCCTGAAATGGGGCAACGAAGATAACATGATGTACGTGGTCGGCGCCACGAAGGCGGAGATGTTGGCGGATATCCGTAAGATCATTCCGAACCACTTCCTTTTGGTGCCAGGTATCGGTGCGCAGGGAGGAAGTCTCGCCGATGTCGTTAAGCATGGTATGAACAAGCAGTGCGGATTGTTGGTGAACTCTTCTCGCGCGATACTCTACGCCTCCAATGGCGAGGACTATGCCCAAGCTGCGGCAACCGAGGCGAAGAAGGTGCAGCAACAGATGAGCGAGTTCCTGAAGTCTTTGGAATAATCCCTTAGGAATGTACAACAAGAGGAAGATCATCAACGATCCGGTGCATGGTTTCATCTCGATACCGAGCGAGTTGCACTATGATTTGATCCAACATCCCTATTTTCAACGTTTAGGGCGTATCAAGCAATTGGGTATGAGCTACTTGGTCTATCCGGGGGCTCAGCACACCCGTTTCCAACACTCCTTGGGGGCGATGTTCCTGATGGAGGAGGCGATCGCCCAGTTGCGGTCGAGGGGGCAGGAGATCACGGACGAGGAGGCGGATGCTGCATTGGCGGCCATCTTGCTGCATGACATCGGACATGCTCCCTTCTCCCATGTTTTGGAGGATACGCTGACGCAGGAGATTTCCCACGAGGAGATATCCCTGCTGATGATGGAGCATATCAACAAAGAGATGGGTGGGGCGTTGGATCTGGCTTTGCAGATATTCAAGAACCAGTATCCGAAGAAATTCCTCCACCAGCTTGTCTCCAGCCAATTGGACATGGACCGGTTGGACTATCTGATACGCGACAGTTTCTTCACGGGTGTGGTGGAGGGTGCCGTGGGCGCCGCGCGCATCATCAAGATGCTCAATGTGCACGACGACCAATTGGTTGTCGAGGCGAAGGGAATCTACTCCGTCGAGAAGTTTCTAATCGCCAGAAGAATGATGTATTGGCAAGTTTATTACCATAAAACGTCTGTCGCCGCTGAACAAGTGTTAATCAAGACGTTAGCTCGCGCGAAGGAACTTACTATGAAGGGGAAGAAGCTGTTCGCAGCCCCTCAGTTCGCCTATTTCCTGGAAAATAAAATCACGGGGAAAGATTTCCTCCATTCCGATGAGGCGTTGTCCAATTATGCGAAGTTCGACGACTCGGATGTCATCAGTGCGGTGAAGACTTGGTCGTCTTGTGACGACAAGGTGCTTTCGACCATGTGCCGTAATCTGATGAACAGGAAACTCTTCAAGATAGAGGTGCGCGAGAAGAAGCCCCAGGCGGGTGAGGTGCGGGATCTTGCCAGGCGGATCGCCGCGAAGCTGGGGCTCACGGAGGCGGAGGCGCGTTACTTCGTGACGATACATCCCGTCTCCTCCTATACATACCGGCCAAAGAACGATAGCATTAAGATACTTTATGCGGATGGGGAGTTGAAGGACATCACGGACGCTTCCGATTTGTTGAACCTATCCCTCATCAGCAAACACGAAAAAAAATATTACTTCGGTTATGTGAAAGAATCGGATTTGTATTAGGGAATGTCGCGCCTTGGTACGATATTTCTGCAAATTTTATACGAACAAATTTTCATACTGACCGATTTTCCTTATTTTTGCAAAAAAAAATTATAGTAACATGGAGTTTTCAGCGCAACAGATCGCCGATTACCTAAAAGGTAAGGTGGTTGGAAATCCAGAAATCAAGGTTTCTAATTTTTCCAAGATAGAGGAGGGTGTGCCGGGGACGTTGACATTCCTGTCAAATCCCAAGTACACCGAATATATATACACCACGCAAGCGAGTATCGTGTTGGTGAACGATACATTTGAGCCAAGGCAAGAACTGAAGCCGACACTGATTAAGGTGAAGAATTCATATGACGCTTTGGCTTCTTTGTTATTGTTGGTGGAGAGTTATAAGCCTAAGAAGTCGGGGATTTCCCCGCTGGCGTGCATTTCCGAGACGGCCAAGTTGGGCGAGAACGCTTATGTGGGAGCCTACACTTGTATCGAGGGCGGAGTGGTCATCGGTAAGAATGTCCAGATCTATCCTCAGGTCTATATAGGCGATAACGTGCGCATTGGGGACAATGTGACGCTCTATCCGGGCGTGAAGATCTACAATGATTGTGTCATCGGCAACAACTGCATGGTGCATGCGGGCACGGTCATCGGTTCGGACGGTTTCGGATTCGCCCCTACGGCAGACGGAAAGTACGATAAGATCCCTCAGATCGGCATCGTTGTCATCGAAGACGATGTGGAGATTGGAGCCAATACGACCATTGACCGCTCGACGATGGGTGCCACCATCATCAGGAGAGGCGTTAAGTTGGACAATCTGATTCAGATCGCCCACAACGTCGAGGTAGGCGAGGACACTGTGATAGCCGCTCAGTCAGGTTTGGCTGGATCCGCCAAGGTGGGCAAACATTGTATGTTCGGAGGCCAGTCAGGTGTGGTAGGACATTTGACGGTGGCGGATGGAACGATGCTCGCGGCGAAGTGTGGTGTCTCCAATAATATTAAGGAGCCGAACAAAGCGTACCATGGTTTCCCTCATGTGGAGTCGAAGACGTTCCAGCGCGCGTTTGTGTGCTTCCGTAATTTCCCGGCCATCAGGAACCAGATACTGGAGTTGGAGAAAGAGGTGGCTGAATTGAAGAAAAAGATAGAACATAACTAAAGAATATGGCCAAACAGAAAACATTGAAGGAAGCATTTTCGCTTCAAGGAAAAGGTTTGCACACGGGATTGCCCGTTACAATCACATTTAATCCGGCCCCGGCGAACCATGGATACAAGATCCAGAGAGTCGATCTGGAGAATCAACCGATTATCGAGGCTGTCGCGCAAAACGTTGTTGAAACGTCGCGTGGCACTGTTGTCGCCGATGGTGAAGTGAGAGTTAGTACGATAGAACATGCGATGTCTGCTTTATATGCGTATGAGATAGACAACTGTTTGATTCAGGTGGATCAGCCTGAATTTCCTATTTTGGACGGTAGCGCTATCTCTTATGTGAAGGAGATTGAGCGTGTGGGAATAGAGGAACAACCTTATGACAAGGAATATTTTGTTGTGACGAAGAAGGTCGAGTACAAGGATCCGAACACGGGTTCTTCCATCGTTCTGCTTCCGGATGAGGAGTTCAGCATAAATGTGTTGGTCTCTTATCCTTCCTGTATTTTGTCCAATCAATACGCTACATTGAATTCGTTGTCCGAATATTCGAAGGAGATCGCCGCTTCACGCACATTCGTTTTTGTGCGCGAGATCGAGGAGCTTTTGAGGAATAACCTGATTAAGGGTGGGGATTTGGACAATGCGATAGTTATATATGACAAGGAGATGAGCCAGGCGGATATAGACCATCTGACTTCATTGTTGGGCATGGACCCGATTTCAGTCTCCAGTCTGGGTTATTTGCAGAAACGTCCGTTGGCGTTCGACAATGAGCCGGCACGTCACAAACTCTTGGATGTGATGGGTGATTTGGCCTTGATCGGTAAGCCAATCAAGGGTCGTGTGATCGCACAGTGTCCTGGACATAAATTGAATACGGATTTCGCGAAGAGGGTTTATAAGAACCTGAAGCGTCAGGAGGTGATCATTCCTCATTATGATCCGACGGTTCCTCCGTTGATGGATATAAACAAGATCAAGCAACTTTTGCCTCATCGTTGGCCTATGCTCTTGATTGATAGGATCATCGAGGTGAAGGAGCGTGGTGTTGTGGGTGTGAAGAATGTATCTGGTAATGAGAACTTCTTCTGTGGTCACTTCCCTGAGGAGCCAGTCATGCCGGGTGTGCTTTTGGTTGAGGCCATGGCGCAGACGGGTGGTATTTTGGTGTTGAGCAAATTGGACGATCCTGATCGCTATTCCACCTACTTCCTTTCGATAGACAAGGTGAAGTTCAGAAACAAGGTGGTGCCGGGAGACACAGTTATTTTCAAGTTGGATTTGTTGACGGACATTCGAAGAGGGTGTGCCTACATGAAGGGGTATGCCATTGTGGCGGAGAAGATTGTGGCGGAAGCTGAATTCCTTGCCCAAGTTGTGAAGAATAAGTAATTGAATTAGTATTTTATGGTACAAGAAATGTCATTTATCCATCCGGAGGCCAAGATCGGAAAGAATGTGGAGATTGGCCCGTTCGTATACATCGATAGGGATGTTGAGATTGGTGATGGATGCCAGATTATGGCGCATGCGACAGTTTTGAGCGGCGCGCGAATCGGCAAGAACGTGAAGATTTTCCCAAATGCGGTCATTTCCGCCATCCCACAAGACCTGAAGTTCAAGGGAGAGGAGACTACGGCTGTCATTGGCGATAATACGACTATCCGTGAATGTGCTACGGTGAATCGCGGAACAGCTTCTAAGGGAACGACTATCGTCGGTTCCAATTGCCTCATTATGGCGTATGCACATATTGCGCATGATTGCAGGTTAGCGAATAATATCATTATAGGTAACGCGTCCCAGATCGCGGGCGAAGTATTGATCGACGATTGGGCGATCCTTTCTGGTAGTGTGCTGGTGCACCAGTTCTCCCATATCGGCGCTCATGTGATCATACAAGGCGGTTCCCGTGTCGGGAAGGATGTGCCTCCGTATGTGACGGCGGGTAGGGATCCGTTGAGTTATGCGGGACTTAACCTTGTCGGTTTGCGCCGTCGAGGGTTCTCCAACGATCAGATCCGTGAAATACAAGAGATATATCGTATCTTGTACCAGTCTGGCTTGAACATGACGCAGGCGACGGAGAAGATATATTCCGAAATTCCTGATTCCAATGAGAAGGAGACGGTGGTCTCTTTCCTGAAATCGGCGGAACGCGGTATCATTCGAGGCTATTTCGATTAAGGAAAACACAAAAATAATAGTTTTATGTCAGAAGTGATTAGAATTAAAAAGGGTCTGGACATTAATTTGAAGGGAAAGGCGAATGAGGTTTTCTCTAAGGCGCAGATGCCTGATGTCTTTTCTGTCAGACCTGACGATTTCCATGGCATCAAACCAAAAACCATTGTCAAGGATGGGGATTCTGTGAAGGTCGGAAGCGTTTTGTTCTATGACAAAGCGAATCCCGACTTGAAGGTTGTCTCTCCTGTCAGTGGTCAGGTGATTGCCGTGAACAGGGGTGAAAGGCGCAAGGTGCTGGACATCCGGATCAAGTCGGACGGTAATTTCGAATCCGAGCCATTCGAGAAGTGTAAACCGTCTTCTATGAGCCAAGAGCAGGTGAAGAAAGCTCTTCTCGATGCGGGTTTCTTCGCTTTCATCAAGCAACGTCCGTATGACGTGATCGCTAATCCGAATGATGCGCCTAAGGCTATCTTCATCTCTGGTTTCGATACGGCCCCGTTGGCTCCTAACTATGACTTCATCATGGTGGGCCGCGAGGAGGAGTTCCAACTGGGTGTCGATGCTTTGGCGAAGCTTTCCGGAGCCAAGGTGCATGTGGGTATCAATGTGGACAATGCCTCTAAGTTGTTCAAACTGACGAAGGGTGTTGAGATCCACGAGTTCCAAGGACCTCATCCTGCGGGAAATGTGGGTGTGCAGATTCACCATGTGGATCCTATCAACAAAGGCGAGATCGTTTGGACGGTCAATGCCCAGGATGTGGCCATGATCGGAAAGGCCTTCATGACTGGTGTGCTCAGTTTCTCCCGTTCCATCGTTTTGGCAGGTTCTTCCGTGAAGAATCCTTGCTATTGCAAGATGGTTTACGGAGCGTCCATCTCAAACATCGTGGCGAACAATATCGAGGGCGACAATGTGCGTTACATCAGCGGTAATCCGTTGACGGGCACGCAGATCCCTGCCGACGGTTTCTTGGGAGCTTTCGATTCACAGGTGACGGTTATCCCTGAGGGAGACAAGAACGACGAGTTCTTGGGTTGGATCATGCCTCGTCTGAAGAAGTTCAGCGTGAGCCGTTCATATTTCTCTTGGTTGCTCGGTAGCAGCAGGGAGTATGAGATCGATACGAACGTGAATGGTGGCGAGCGTGCCTTCATCATGTCGGGTGAGTATGACAAAGTCTTCCCGATGGATATCTATCCTGAGTTCCTCGTGAAGGCCATCCTCGCTCGTGACATCGATAAGATGGAGCAATTGGGCATCTACGAGGTCGCACCGGAGGATTTCGCTCTGTGCGAGTTCGTATGTACTTCTAAGATTGAGACGCAACGTATCGTGCGTGAGGGATTGGATTACCTGCGCAAGGAGTTGGCTTAGTGAATGTGTAATAAATTAAAATGATATAAAATTGAAAGCGTTAAGAAATTTTCTCGACAAAGTGAAACCGTCTTTTGAGGAAGGCGGAAAATTTCACGCATTTCGCTCTGTGTTCGACGGATTCGAGACCTTCTTGTTCGTCCCTAACACTACAGCGAAGAGAGGAAGCCACATTCATGACTGCATCGACTCCAAGCGTGCGATGTCCATGGTCGTGATAGCGTTGATACCAGCACTTTTGTTTGGTATGTACAACGTTGGTTTCCAACACTATTTAGTGCATGGTGAGGAGGCCTCTTTCTGGGCGACGTTCTTGTTCGGCTTTTTGGCTGTGTTGCCTAAGATCGTCGTTGCGTACGCCGTCGGTTTGGGTATCGAGTTCGTCGTTGCCCAATGGAGAGGGGAGGAGATCCAAGAGGGTTTCCTGGTTTCCGGTATGTTGATCCCTTTGATTGTCCCAGTTGAGTGTCCTTTGTGGATCCTTGCGGTTGCAACCGCTTTCGCGGTGATCTTCGCGAAGGAGGTGTTCGGCGGTACGGGATATAATATTTTCAATGTGGCGCTGATCACGCGTGCCTTCTTGTTCTTCGCTTACCCTGTCAAGATGTCTGGTGACGCTGTATGGGTGGCAAAGGATGCGTTGTGCGGCTTGGGCAGTGAGAGTGCATTGTTGGATGGTGTGACGGGTGCGACTCCTCTCGGTCAGGTCTCCACGGGTGCAACCGAGATCACGAATGCGCTCGGTTCCGTTATGTCTCCGATGGATATGGTCATGGGCTTTTACCCAGGTTCTATCGGTGAGACCAGCGTGATCGCCATCGGCATCGGTGCCATCATCCTTTTGTGGACGGGCATCGCAAGCTGGAAGACGATGTTGTCTGTCTTCGCGGGTGGTATCCTGACGGCTATGATGTTTAATTCAATCGGTGCGAACGAGGTGATGAACCTGCCTTGGTACGAGCACATCCTCTTGGGTGGTTTCTGCTTCGGTGCGGTCTTCATGGCTACTGACCCTGTCACTTCCCCTAGGACGGAGTGCGGTAAGTACATCTATGGATTCCTGATCGGTTTCGTCGCTATCGTTATCCGTTGCTTGAACCCTGGTTATCCGGAGGGTATGATGTTGGCTATTCTGCTGATGAACCTCTTCGCTCCGTTGATCGACCACTGCTTCGTTCAGGCGAATATCAAGAGAAGGTTGAAACGTGCTAATAGATAATCATTAATATCGAATAAGTCATGAATACAAATAGTAATAGTTATACTATCATCTATGCTTCGGTAATGGTGATTATCGTGGCATTCCTATTGGCCTTTGTCTCTTCTTCCTTGAAGGAAAGACAGGACACTAACGTGAAATTGGATAAGATGAAACAAATTCTTTCTTCTTTGAATATTTCCGAAGATGAGTTGAAGCAAGACGCTGAGGCAGCCTACAACAAGTACGTTGTGGCGGATCAAATCATTGACCTCAATGGCAATGTGGTTGCGGAGAATGGTGGATTTGAGGTTTCTTCCAAAAGTCTGAAGGAGGCTGATTTGAACCAAGTTCCTTTGTATGTCTGCAAGGTGAATGGAGAGACCAAGTATGTGGCTCCGTTGTATGGTGCGGGCCTTTGGGGTCCGATTTGGGGCTACATCAGTTTTAACAGCGACAAGAAGACCGTATATGGCACCTACTTCTCCCACGAGGGTGAAACTCCGGGTCTGGGTGCTGAAATCACGACGGAGGCTTTCCAATCCAGTTTCGAGGGCAAGCAATTGCAAGAGGGTGGTGACGTGAAGATTTCTGTGGTGAAGAACGGTAAGGTGGCCAATTCCTCATGTGAGGTGGATGGTATCTCTGGTGGTACGATTACCTCTAAGGGTGTTGACGCGATGTTGCATGATTGTTTGAAAAGGTACGCTAATTTTTTCAATAAATAAGGAGGATACGGTATGGATTTATTTTCAAAGAAAAATAAGGAGACGTTCTTTACCCCTCTTTGGGTAAACAACCCGGTCGCCACTCAGGTGTTGGGTATTTGTTCCGCATTGGCCGTGACTTCCAAGTTGGAGCCTGCTTTGGTGATGGGTATTTCCGTGACCATCATCGTGGCTTTAGCGAATGTGGTGATTTCATTGTTGCGTAATACGATTCCGAATCGTATCCGTATCATCGTTCAGTTGGTGGTTGTGGCTACGTTGGTGACCATCGTGAGCCAGGTGTTGAAGGCATTCGCATACGATGTGAGCGTGCAGCTCTCCGTTTATGTGGGTCTGATCATCACGAACTGTATCCTCATGGGCCGTTTGGAGGCTTTCGCTATGCAGAACAAACCATGGGAGTCTTTCCTTGATGGTGTCGGAAGCGGATTGGGTTATGCCTTGATCCTTGTGATCGTGGGATTCTTCAGAGAGCTTCTCGGTTCTGGTACATTGTTGAACTTCCGCGTGATTCCTGAATGTCTGTACGTGAAGGAAGGCGGTTTCTATATGAACAATGGCTTGATGGTGTTGCCTCCGATGGCGCTCATCATCTTGGCTTGCGTCATCTGGTTCCAGCGTGCGAAGAACCCTGATTTGCAGGAAAAGAACAATTAATTCCCTAAAAGAGTATTGAAATGGAATATTTAAGTTTATTTGTAAAGTCCATTTTTGTGGACAATATGATTTTCGCCTACTTCTTGGGAATGTGTTCCTATTTGGCGGTGTCGAAGAATGTGAAGACCGCATTGGGATTGGGTGTGGCCGTTACGTTCGTGTTGTTGGTGACTGTTCCTGTCAACTACTGCTTGGAGAACTATGTGCTGGCTCCTAATGCGATTGTCGAGGGCGTTGATTTGAGTTTCTTGAGCTTCATCCTCTTCATCGCGGTCATCGCCGGTATCGTTCAGATCGTGGAGATGGCGGTGGAGAAATTCAGTCCGTCGTTGTACGCTTCATTGGGTATATTCTTGCCGTTGATCGCTGTGAACTGCGCCATCATGGGTGCCAGCCTCTTCATGCAACAGAGACATTTCGAGGGCATCGGTGAGGCGACGGTTTATGCGTTCGGTTCCGGTATCGGTTGGTTGATAGCGATCGTGGCTTTGGCCGCTATCCGTGAGAAGTTGTCTTATTCGAATGTGCCTGCGCCTCTTCGTGGCTTGGGTATCACTTTCATCACGGTGGGTCTGATGGCCATGGCATTTATGTGTTTCTCTGGTTTAACCATTTAATAGTAAGGAATATTTACGATGGATGTAACTTTAATTTTAACAAGTATTGGAGTATTCCTTGTCATTATTTTGGCTTTGGTTATACTCTTGCTCGTCGCCAAGAACTTTTTGGTTTCTTCTGGCGCGGCTAAAATCACTATCAATGGTGATAGTGAGGTGGAGGTCGAGACGGGCTCTTCCTTGCTCAACACGTTGGCTGTGAATGGTGTCCATTTGCCTTCCGCTTGCGGTGGTAAGGGATCTTGCGGTCAGTGTAAGTGCCAGGTTTTGGAGGGTGGAGGAGAGATCCTCGATTCCGAGAAGGGCCATTTCTCACGTAAGGAGCAGATGAACCACTGGCGTTTGGGTTGCCAAACGAAGGTGAAGGGTGATATGACCATCAAGGTTCCTGAGTCTGTCATGGGCGTCAAGGAGTGGGAGTGCACCGTTATTGGTAACAGAAACGTCGCCAGCTTCATCAAGGAGTTCAAGGTGGCTCTCCCGAAGGGCGAACACATGGACTTCATCCCTGGTTCTTATGCGCAGATCCGTATCCCTGAGTATGATATCGATTACAATGATTTCGACCGTGATCTGATCGGCGACCTCTATGTGCCTACATGGGAGAAGTTCGGCATCTTCGGCCTTCACCAGAAGAACACGGAGCCTACTATCCGTGCTTATTCCATGGCGAACTACCCGGATGAGGGTGATATCATCACATTGACAGTCCGTATCGCTACGCCTCCGTTCAAACCGAAACCGGAAGTGGGTTTCATGGATGTGCCTTGCGGTATCGCTTCTACTTATATCTTCAGCTTGAAGCCTGGCGATAAGGTGATGATGTCGGGTCCTTATGGTGATTTCCACCCTATATTCGACTCTAAGCGTGAGATGATCTGGGTCGGTGGTGGTGCCGGTATGGCTCCTCTCCGTGCGCAAATCATGCACATGCTGAAGACATTGCACACTACGGATCGTGAGATGCATTACTTCTACGGTGCCCGTGCCATCGACGAGGTCTTTTTCATGGAGGACTTCCTGGAGATGGAGAAGGAGTTCCCTAACTTCCACTTCCACTTGGCGCTTGACCGTCCGGATCCTAAGGCTGACAAACTTGGCGTGAAGTATACGGCTGGATTCATCGCTCCTGTTATGGGTGACACTTACCTCAAGCAGCACGATGCGCCAGAGGACATCGAATACTACTTGTGCGGTCCGCCGATGATGGCGAAGACGGTGCTCGATTTGCTTCATAGCCTCGGCGTTGAGGATGATATGATCCACTTCGATAACTTCGGTGCTTAATTCCTTCGGGAATCTAAATAGTTAGGGGCATGTCTCAGTTGACATGCCCTTTTTTTATCTCATGGAGCGTATCGTATTTGATGGTCAACGAAAGATTGGCTTGAAATTTGTTACGGAAAAACTTGTTTATTTACATGAATTTTCATAAATTCGATAATATGTGTAACAATGCAGCATGAAGTGCGCATGAAAAATGAATTGGAAAATTTAGCATTTGTATATGTTTAACTTAAATTTGATGCCTATGAAAGGGTTATGGTTTACAATCTTGTGTTTAGCGGGTGTGTTAATGTTTTCTGCTTGCGGAGACGACGACGATTCGAATGACAATGCTAATGGTAATGGCACCCAAGATGACTTGAATGTTGTTTATGAGGATGTGACACAAAATCCTCAGGTGATGGCCGAGGAGAACGAAATACAGAGTGGTAAATTGTTTACGATTGAAAGTGGAAGTGTGACCTACAACGATGGTACGGTGCTTTCTTTTGTGGATTATGGGAGGAAGTTCCAATTGGATTTCCAAGAACGATTCTCATCCATGATTTGGGACGGTGTCTGTCTGTACACGTTGTATCATGATAATAAAACTTATACTGTGGTCAATGGCAATAATGTACTTCCATATGCGCTTGGTAAAGTGAGGCCGTATGTATTCAATGAAGTCCTTTGGGAATTGACGTACAAACAGTCGGAGAAATATGATGGCTATGTGCCAGAGGATTATCTTGTTAAGAGTGAGATTATCGCAGGGAAGAGCGTGAAACTATATGGAGAAAAGAAAGAAGATGGCACCCAACAATTTATGGGTGGCTGGAATAGAATCTTGTTTTATAATGGTGACGCTGATAGTAGTAGCCCTAATACTCTTGTCGCAGTCTCCATCAAGGAATCGTACTCGGGGTCGTTCACTATGCCGAGCGGCTATACCACGGCACTGTCTTTTGGTTTTTGACCTTTACGGATTGATGATATAAAGGGAAAGGAGGGTTGAACGCCCTCCTTTTCTGTTGTATGGTCCGTGGTGTTGCCCAACGGATTATTTTGCCCTGATGTGAAATTTAATCAGCGAACTGATCGAACATTTTTGTGCTGAGGTATTTCTCCGCTCTGTCAGGGAAGACCACCACGATGTTCCCTTTGTCTATCTTCTCTGCGGTTTTAAGGGCCGCCAACATGGCTGCACCGCTACTCATGCCTGCGAAGATACCCTCTTCCGCGATGATCCGCCGTGCCATGGCAATGGCCTCTTCGCTTTCCACCATGATTTGCACGTCGATGCGGGAAGGATTGTAGATGGCAGGTACGATGGCCTCTTCCATGTTTTTCAATCCTTGGATATAATGTCCCTTGATAGGATGTGCGCAAACCACTTTGATGTCTGGCTTGTGTTGCTTCAGGAACTTGGATATGCCCATGATGGTGCCTGATGTGCCTAACGCGCATACCAGATAGTCAATCTTTCCCTCCATTTGGTTCCATATCTCGGTGGCGGTTCCTTCGTAGTGCGCTTGGTAGTTGGCCGCATTGGAGAACTGGTCGGGCATGAAGTATTTTTCCGGGTTTTCGTTGACTAATTTGTGGGCCAGGCGAATCGCTCCGTCTGTTCCCTCTTCCGCAGGCGTTAGAATGACTTTGCCTCCGTAGGAGCGGATGATCTTACGTCGTTCGATGGAGACGGCGGAACTCATCACGATTTCCACTTTATAGCCTTTCACGATACCTGCGATGGCCAGACCTATACCTGTATTACCGGAGGTGGGTTCGATGATTGTTTTCCCCGGCGTCAGCTTGCCTTCTTTCTCCGCTTGTTCGACCATTTGGATGGCGATGCGGTCTTTGATGCTTCCTGTCGGGTTGAACCCTTCCACCTTGGCGAAAATATTCACGTTAGGGTTCGGACACAATCGGTTGATCTTAACCAACGGAGTGTTACCGATGGCTTCTAATATATTGTTGCACGTCATAATTGCGTAATGGATGGTTGTCTATAATTCACTTTCTTTTAATCGCTCCGCATTCTCGGCCACAATTAGTTTGTCGATGATCTCCTGGATGTCTCCTCCGACAATGGCTTGGAGATTGTAGAGCGTGAGGTTGATGCGGTGGTCGGTCACACGTCCTTGCGGATAGTTGTAGGTGCGGATCTTCGCCGAACGGTCGCCTGTGGAGACCATGGTCTTCCTTCTCGCCGCAATGTCGTCTATATATTTCTGGTGTTCCCTGTCGTAAATCATCGTACGCAGGCGGGAGAGGGCCCTCTCCTTGTTCTTCGGCTGGTCACGAGTCTCGGTACATTCGATTAGGATCTCCTCGGAAACGCCTGTGATCGGGTTCTTCCAGATGTAGCGGAGACGTACGCCTGACTCAACCTTGTTGACGTTCTGGCCACCAGCGCCACCTGAACGGAAGGTATCCCACTTGATCTCTCCCTCGTTGATC
The DNA here is from genome assembly GCA_017649635.1 of Paludibacteraceae bacterium. GTDB lineage: Bacteria > Bacteroidota > Bacteroidia > Bacteroidales > Paludibacteraceae > UBA1181. Next base: position 15,375 of record JAGCGM010000047.1, read on the forward strand.
TGCACGTCGAATTCGTCCGCCTCTGGCAGTACGGCCACGGTCGCGGCGGAGGTATGTACACGTCCTTGGGTCTCTGTGGCTGGCACGCGTTGCACGCGGTGTACGCCAGACTCGTATTTCAGCGTTCCGTAGACGTTCTCGCCCGTGACGTTGAAGATGATTTCCTTGTAGCCACCGACGGTTCCTTCGTTGAAACTGGAGACGCTCACTTGCCAACCCTTCATTTCGCAGTATTTCGCGTACATTTTGAAGAGGTCTCCGGCGAACAGCGCAGCCTCGTCGCCTCCTGTTCCTCCGCGGATCTCCACGACAGCGTTCTTGCAGTCCTCAGGATCCGATGGAATCAGGAGAAGCTTGATATTCTCCTCCATGCCCGGAATTTTCGGTTCCAAATCGTCCAGTTCCATCTTGGCCATATCCCTCATCTCGTTGTCGGTCTCCGTCTCAAGGATCTCCTTCGCCTGCCGGATGTTGGACAATGCGCTCTGGTATTCTTTCTTGGCGTTCATAATCAACTCCAAGTCGTGGTACTCCTTGTTGAGTTTCACGTATCTTTTCATGTCCGCTATGACGGCGGGGTCGGTTATGAGTGTGGATATTTCCTGGAATTTATGTTCCAGTCCCTCCAGTTTTTCCAACAAAGAATTTTCAGCCATAAATGTTTTAATCTTTTGATTCAGAGATTATTGTCTTTCCGTTGCGGCATTGACGTCTTGTTTGGTGCCGCTTCCGAAATTTTACGCGAATTTAATGCTAATTCTTTAATTTCCCAAGTGCTCTTTGTTCGGGTTTCATGCGGGTTCCTAGTGTTGCTCTCCATTGAATATTTTTTATCATTCTGTTTTGGTTGTCTGATTTTTCTTATTTTTGTGTCTGTTAGGTATTTAATGTTTCCATAATTCAGGTAATCCATTTATTCTTATGAGAAAAAAAGGTTTATTTTTTGCTTTAATGATGGCCGGCGGACTCTTTGCCGCTTGCGATTCGAGTACTGTTGGTGTTAATAATCAAGGAGATAATATGAAGGATTCAACGTGTGGGTTGGGCTGCAAGGTGGCGGTCGACTCGATTGTGCGGGTGGGTGAGGGCCCGATATGGGACTATAAGTTTAATCGTTTGCTGTGGATCGACACGCAAGGCAGTCTGATGATCTATACGCCTAGCGACGGAAAGAACCGAGAGATCAAATTGCCGAAGATGATTGGTACGGTGGTGCCTTATCTTGAGGATACCGTGGTGGTCGGCCTAGAGGATGGAATCTATGAACTGGCGTTGTCCTCCGGTGCGTTGAAGTTCCTCTGCGACCCTGAGGGCAGGGAAGCGGGCAATCGTTACAATGACGGAAAATGCGATGAAAACGGTCATTTATGGATCGGTTCGATGGATAAGGACTGCACGCCACTGAAGGCTTCGTTTTTCCGTGTGGACTCGAACGGGTCGGGTAGGAAAGTGCTGGGCGAAGTCACCATCTCGAATGGTGTGGCATGGTCGTTGGATGGCAAGACGATGTATTACCAGGACACTCCTACACGGAAGGTGTCGGCTTTCGACTTCGACGTGGAGGCGGGTGAGATCTCCAACCGAAGGGAGGTCATCTCTCTTCCGGAAGATCTTGGTACGCCTGATGGCAATACGATCGATGCGGAGGGTATGCTATGGGTGGCCAATTGGGGCGCCGCATGTGTGACCCGCTGGAATCCGCAGACGGGTGAGCTCCTGCAACGGATCGATGTGCCTGCGTTGAATGTCACGGCGATGGCCTTCGGTGGCGAAAATCTGGACGAACTATACATCACGACGGCATCTTTGTATATGCCTGATAGTTGCGCCGCTCAATACCCTGAGGCGGGAAAGATGTTCGTGGTTAAACCAGGTGTGAAGGGTGTAAAGAGTAATTATTGGAAGCAGGAACGATAAAAACATCGGTTCGGCGGATAGTGTATGCGCCCGACCTTCTTCGGCCGGGCGCATCTTTTAGAGTGATAAACTGATGCGCCTTGGTAGCTTTGCGCATCTCCTTTCATGTTGAAGAGTAATTATTGTTTATTAGATGGTTATTAAGATTATGCTTGCAAAATATGTCTGGTTTTTGTTTGTCATTTTTTAGAGGGCCGGTGAGCTTTTTGCTCCTGCCTTGATTATCTTTTTCGTCTGAATGGTTCCTGCCGTGTTGATCGTCACGTAGTAGATGCCTGCCGGAAGTGCGCTGAGGTCTTTTTGGTAATGGCTGCTGTTGACCTGCTCCTCAAGCATGGCGATACCGCTGAGGGAGACGATTCTGACGCTTTCGATCTCCTCTCCGCTGTGAATCTCCACGATGTCTGATACGATGGTAGGGTAGAGACTGATTGTGTTAGCAAGTGACAATGACTCTCCCGTCACTCCTCTCTCCAATTCTTCTGCAGCCTTATCGCCCAGGAATTCCCTGAGTTGCTCTTTGATGACCTCCGGACGGTTCATCGCATACTCCTTGATGGATTTTGCCGCATTTGTGGCCGTTTGCCCTTTGGTGGCGCAGAACTCCTCGTCGATCATGGTGGTGATGCTGTCGAATACCGTCGCGATTCTCTCTTGGGAGAAGGTCGTTTCGAGCTGTTCCATGAAGCGGAGATAGAACTTCTTCTTGAACTCAGGGTTTTTGCTCAGGTTGGCGAATATCTTCGTCATCCAGTCTTTCTTAGTGGCCCAGTTGTAGGAGGCGTCTTCGCCTTGGCACCACTTGATCATGTTGGTCTTGTAGTTCTTGTAGTTGTACAATCCCAATCCGTAATCCATATCGAATAGGATCCATCTGAACTTGGAGCCCTCTTTCCTTTCCCTCCAAATCTTGGTGTTGTTGCCTGGCCAATCCATGTTCACCATGAATTGCTGGATGATTTGGTAATCTATGTATTCGTCCATATCCATTCTTTCGCATGCGCCGGCGAAATAGTTCTCGTCTTCCGGATTGCTCCCGGAGAGATAATCCACCAGCTCGTTGTATGCTTCCACATCTCCTTTGCTGGCGTAGATGCCCTTCTGGTCGGAGATCACCACCAAGTCGATGTCATCCTCGTCGATGCCGTAGTTGGAGGTGACGTAGTCCGCATTGGTGCGCTCGTTCAGGTTCATCAGTCCCATGTACTTGCCGTTGAGGTAGTAGGCGACAGGCTGATAGGCTTGGTAGTCTATGTTCATGCCGATGGCGAAGGTCTGCATGATGCCGTCCCTGAAGCGGAGTCCCTTATGGTCGCTTCCTCCGTTGCGCAAATGGATGGTCTTATGGTTGATCTCCGGCTTGGAGGCGAAGAAGGCGTAGTCGTAGTATTCCTTGCCCGTTTGCTTGGATGACTTCAGCGAGAGGGATTTGACGGTCTCGGTGATGGAGCATCCGCCGACGATGGAGGATTCCACCTCGCGAGACACCTCTTGCTTTCCGTCCACGATATATTCGAAGTTGAGCGGACGTTGCCAATCCTGGTTGTAGTTGCCGTAACCGCTGCAGTCCTTGTCGCCTTGGATACCGTTCTTCCCTGTGGTGTATATGCCTATCATGTCATCGTAGAAATAATCGTTGTCGACAGTGAGGGAGACGATAGGAATGTTGAATCCACCGCACTTTTCATGCTTTTCGTCGCTGAAGATATATGAATGGGTGGAGATGGAACTCTTGATTTTGTTTGCGTGGTATGCACGAGCCCTGACGCAGGTGTTTTTCTCGATCTGGATCGGTTCGGTGTAGAGTGTGCCAGAAGTCGGGGTAGGTTCTTTACCGTCTATGGTGTAATAGATCTCGGCATCTTGGGTCCAGCAGGAGAGGGAGAGCGTGAATTCGCTTTCTTTGATACCTCCTTGCTCGCTGAATTCCACAGGTTCGCAGCGGTCTTCCTCCGTCAATGAAGGGTAGGCTTTGTCGTTTTCTTTGTAGGGTGACGGATTCATATAACCGATTTCTCCAGACTCGTCTCGTCCGAATGAGACGTGTGCATCCATTTTACCGTAGGCGATGGAGTCGATGATGACGCCCTCCCTGCTGCTGATGAGGATGTATCCTCCGTCCGCGTCCAGTTTGTAAGGTGAGTGTGTGTTTTTCTTGTCTTTACCTGTATGCCCGTCGAACCAAAGCAGGTTGCGGCTGTTGGGTTCCAAGTAGTAGTCTTGTTGGATCTCCCATTCCCATTTGAGGGAGTATTTCCCTTTCTTTTTCAGCTTGTAGTGGGTGATGGTGTAGGATTTCAGGTTCTCTCGGCACGTTCCGTTGTTAGCGAACTCCATGTAGCCTGAGAAGTTGTAGTAGTCGCTATCCATATAGGTGGATAGGTTGCATGGCATGATCTCACTGATGCTGATTGCGGGAATGTAGTCGCTATCTTTCTCGAACACAGCGGTGAAGGAATGGTCTTCCGTGACGCCGTTCATGCGTATCACGTTACCCTCCGTCACGTCCGCCTCGTCACCCTCCCAGTGGGAGAATTGGTAGCCGCAGTTAGGTGTCGCCGTGAATGTTACCGTGTCGGACGGAACGAATTGGTTACCTTGTTTGTTGGATGAAATGGAACCTCCGTTCTCATCGCTCACGCTCACGTTGATGGTATAGGTGATGAGTTCGAAGATGGCGGTCAGGCGAAGCTCGCGCGGAAGTCCCTCGATCGTTATGGTCGCCTGGTCGGAGTAGTCCCTGTCACCGCTTCTCCATTTGACGAACCGGTATCCCTCGTTCGCCGTGGCTACGAAGGTGGCGGTGTCGTTCCGCTTCAGCTCCTCTTTGTCGCAAGTGACGCTACCTCCCGAAGTGGGAGATATGGTGAGCGTTAGACGCACGTTCTCCTCTTTCCCTGGCTCCTCTTTGCCGGGTTCTTCTCTCCCTGGTTCTCTTTCCGGTCCTCCACCTTCTGGTCCACCGCCAGGTTGCTGTGCGAAGATTGTTGTGCATTGAATGCAAAACACAACCATAAGAAACATTCTAATGATGCTCATTCCCCTATCCATGATATAAATATTACTATAAGTTTTATGGCAAAAAAATATATGCTTACACTATCCACGCTTAGAGGATAATGTTTTTCTCCCTATTATAAATATGATATGCGATCAATTGCCCCATACCATAATAGCCCGTCATTTATAAAATGTCATATGAAACAAATATACACATCCTATAGATTATAGACGTTGCAAAGGTAAAAAATCCGCTCGTCAACTGAAACTATTTTTCAACGAATGCGGTTCGTGCTTCGGTGAAGGTGCGGAATATTGATGCGAAAAACGCTGTCCATTTGAAAAAGGTTTTACCTTCCTCAATGCCTCTGAATGATTGAGGAAGGTAACCTCCTGTGATTAATACTCGAACCTTCCGAATTCGCTCTCGATGACCAGTTGCGTTTTGTCGGACTTCTCCACGAAGCCGACGATCTGCGCGTCGATGCCGAACGATTGGGAGATGCGGATGATATCCTCCGCCTTCTCTTTTGGCAAATAGATCTCGAATCGATGCCCCATGTTGAACACCTTGTACATCTCTTGCCAGTCTGTGCCGGACTGCTCCTGAATGGTCTTGAACAATGGAGGAACAGGGAACATATTGTTCTTCGTGATCTTCACGTTCTCCACGAAATGGAGCACCTTGGTCTGCGCACCGCCGGAGCAGTGGATCATGCCGTGGATGGAAGAACGGTGGGTGTCGAGGATTTTCTTGATGACCGGCGCATAGGTGCGGGTAGGGGAAAGAACCATCTTTCCTGCGTTGACAGGGCAGTTTTCAACCGCATCCGTCAATTTCAGCTTGCCTGAGTAGACCAGTTCGTCCGGAACCGCCGCATCGAAGCTTTCCGGGTATTTCTTAGCCAAGTATTTGGCGAATACATCGTGGCGGGCGGAGGTCAGTCCGTTGCTGCCCATACCCCCGTTGTACTCCTTCTCGTAGGTGGCTTGTCCGTAGGAGGCGAGTCCCACGATGACGTCACCCGCCTGGATATTGGCGTTGTCGATCACGTCGGCGCGTTTCATGCGGCAAGTGACGGTACTGTCCACGATGATGGTGCGGACCAAGTCGCCCACGTCAGCCGTCTCACCGCCTGTCGCATAGACGCCCACGCCCATCTCGCGGAGTTCCGCTAAGAGCTCGTCCGTTCCGTTGATGATGGCCGAGATGACCTCACCGGGCACCAGCAATTTGTTACGTCCGATGGTGGAGGAAACCAGGATGTTGTCCGTCGCACCCACGCAAAGCAGGTCGTCGATGTTCATGATCAGTGCGTCTTGGGCGATTCCCTTCCATACGGAGAGGTCTCCCGTCTCTTTCCAATAGAGGTAGGCGAGGGATGATTTCGTGCCTGCCCCGTCCGCATGCATGATGTTGCAGTACTCAGGGTCACCCCCTAAGATATCAGGGATA
>JAGCGM010000048.1 GCA_017649635.1 Paludibacteraceae bacterium
AACAGAAGGTCATTTCAGATATCCATGACTATTTCAAGAAGAAATTAGGTATTGAGCTGAAGCACTTCGCATCCTCTTCTGACAGGAAGAACCTGCGCTATTCAGTCATGTTCGCTGAATCTGACGATGAGAAGTATAACCTATTGCGGAATTTGATGGTCTCGTATGAGTGCCCAACCATCGTGTATGTCTCCAGGACATCCCGTGCAAAGGAATTGTCTGAAAGATTGACGAGGGATGGTTATCCCACGCTCTATTTCCATGGCAAGATGGACCCGAGCGATAAGGTTGCGAGCCAAAATGCTTTTATGTCGAATCAGGTGCGGTCTATCGTGGCGACCAGCGCGTTTGGAATGGGCGTCGATAAAAGTGATGTCGGACTGGTTGTCCATTATGATATCTCGGACTCGTTGGAGAATTATGTGCAAGAGGCGGGTAGGGCAGGTCGGAATCCTGAGATGGAGGCGAAATGCTATGTTTTGTACAGTAATGAGGACTTGGATAAGCATTTTATTTTGCTGAATCAGACAAAGTTAAGTATAGGAGAAATACAACAGGTTTGGTCTGCCATCAAATTATTGACGAAACAGCGGGAAAATATGACTTGTTCTCCTTTGGAAATCGCAAGGACGGCTGGTTGGGACGATTCTGTCCATGATATGGAAACCCGTATACGAACTGCGGTCTTGGCACTGGAAGATGCGGGATACATCAAGCGTGGGTACAATATACCTCATGTGTTCGCGACAGGTATAATGGTTCGAAACATGGATGAGGCCACCTCCAAACTGGAAGCTTCCCGTTTGTTTAACCCGCAAGATAGGGAGAACGCTATCCGTATCATAAAATCCTTGATTTCAGCGAAGTATGTCCTGAAGTCTAGTGTGGAAAATGCTGAGGCGGAGTCTCGGGTCGATTATCTGGCGGATAGGTTGGGAATGACAAAAAAGACGGTGATTTCTGTTGTTAACCTGATGAAGCAAGAGGGAATCCTGGCTGATTCCATGGATATGACTCTCTTTATCGACAAGTCTGATTCGGAGTCTAGATCTAATAAGATTTTCCAGAATTTCATAAAGTTGGAGAAGTTCGTATTGGATAAATTGTCGGAGTCGAAGGATGGTTGTGTGTTTTACAAGGAATTAAATGACCGGGCGTTGAAGTCAGGATTGTCTTTCTCTTCCGTGAAGTCCCTCCGTACGATTTTGTATTTCTTGTCGGTAAAACGTTATCTGAAAAAGGTGGAAGTTCCTGCCAATGATGGTTTTGAATTCTCTTTTTGTCTGCCTTGGGATAATCTGCGTGAGAAGTATGAGAATCGCCAATCTATCTGCTCGTTTCTAATCAAACGTTTTTATGAACTTTCCACTGAAAAAAAGGATGGTAGTGGGAAAAACGAGGTCCAATTCTCTTTGGTCTCTTTACTTTCCGAATATAAGGCAGAGCAGGAATATTCGCTTTTCTCTTCTCAGTCGTCCGTCTCTCTAGAGGAAATGGAGGAGTCCCTTTTGTATTTGTCGAAGATTGGTGCCCTGAAATTGGAGGGCGGTTTCATGGTGATATATAATACAATGGAAATCAGACGTTTGGTTGATTCTAAATATCGCTATAAGATGGAGGATTACCGCCTGTTGGATGAGTTCTATAAGCAAAAGATTCGTCAAGTCCATATTGTGGGCGAGTATGCCAATTTGATGGTGAGGGACTACAATGCGGCGTTGCAGTATGTACGGGATTATTTTCAGATGGATTTCAAACGATTCATTTCTAAATACTTTGAGGGAAAACGGGCTTTGGAGATTGAGAAGAATATTACTCCAGAGAAGTATAAGGAACTCTTTGGCGGATTGTCTGACAGACAGTTGGAGATAATAAGGGATAGTGAGTCGAAGTACATTGTCGTGGCGGCTGGACCGGGTAGCGGTAAGACGATGCTTTTGGCGCATAAATTGGCCTCGTTGCTTTGCATGGAGGATGTGAAGCACGAACAGTTGTTGATGCTCACGTTTTCGCGCGCTGCGGCTACCGAGTTCAAAAAACGTCTTTTGAAATTGATTGGGAATGCGGCTTATTTTGTGGAAATCAAGACGTTTCATTCCTATTGCTTCGATTTGGTCGGTAAGATTGGAAATCTGGATGATGCGCAGAACGTGGTGTCTCTTGCCACGCAAATGATTATGAGTGGGGAGGTTGAGGCTTGTAGGATCAACAAGTCTGTCTTGGTTATCGACGAAGCGCAGGATATGGATGCGAATGAATTCGCTTTGGTCTCCGCTTTGATGCAAAAGAACGAGGATATGCGTGTCATCGCGGTTGGTGACGATGATCAGAACATTTACCAATTTCGTGGGGCGGATTCTAAGTATATGCGTTCTTTCATCGATGACTTGAAGGCGAAAAAGTATGAGATGACGGATAATTTCAGGTCGTGTCGCTCAATCGTTTCTTTGTCGAACGAGTTTGCGAAGGGCATCTCTGAACGGATGAAGTCGGCTCCGATTGTCTCTAAGTCTGACAGTGATGGATTCCTCTCTGTGACGCAGCATGTTAAGGGGAATATGTACCTCCCTTTTGTTGACCATGTCGTTTCCTCTTATCATGGGGAGAATGCTTGTGTGTTGACGAATACGAACGAAGAGGCGCTTCTTATAGTACTTTTGCTTTCTCGCAAGGGACTGAACGCAAAATTGGTGCAATCCTTGGAT
>JAGCGM010000049.1 GCA_017649635.1 Paludibacteraceae bacterium
CGGATGGAGTCGGAGTCCTTGAAGTTCTCGCCCGCGGTATCGTAGAAGACCAGGTAAACGGCCTTGCCCGTCGTGACGCTCTCCAAGCGGAGGATCCAAGGGATCTCGTGCCGGGTGACGGCCGTCTTAGGCACAGGCATCTTCATGTCGAAGATCACCTCCCTCGCCTTCTCGTACTTGTAGGAGGTGAACTCCTCCTTCTTGCGACCCACTTGCTGCGGGATGATAGAGAGGCCTAGCTTATTGCCATACTTCTTCATCTGCTGGATCAGGGTAACGATGTAGTTCGTCTTTCCGCTGGCGGGACCGCCGATGACGGAGATAATCTCCGCCCCCTTCTCCACCATCTCCTTAGGCAACCAGTTGTTGCAGTGCGGGCAGACGAAGCGTTGGGAGAGATAACCGCACCCTGGACAGCTCTCCTGCTTAGGCTTATAAGGAAAGAGGAAAGAGAACATGCCCAGCTTCGGTTTGAAGATCAGGTGCGTCTCCAGGTCATTTCCCCAATGGTTGGAATATTTATCGTTCAGCCGTTTCGAGCAGACCAACTCTCCCCGGCTGTTCAAGCCATTATTCTCACATTCCACCTCGATCTCATTGTTGTCGAAGTGCCGATAGCAATATGGACACAAAATCTTTTTCCCCATATCAAATAATAATCCGATTATCCATGAAAAGAGGGATATGGACGATTACCGCCCTACCCTTCGTGTTTTTTTTATTCTTTGTAACGGTGAATTCCCCCGAACCCACCCGAAGCGTCATTTGACCATGACGGAGCAACCATTCCCCTCGAAAGCGGAGTTGATGCCTATCAGCTCCTCCTCATGCGGCCAGAGCTTAATGGTCAATTCACCCTTCTTCCTGCACATCTCACGTTCCGGCAACGGAAGGTCGAATTCCCTGTGCACCACGCCCGAGAGCGTCTCTCCCTTCTCGTTCAGGTCCACGACGTAAGCCTTCTCCCGGTCCACCTTCACGACCATGTCCGTGAAGAAAGCCAGCACGCAACGGAAAGGGACGTTCGCCTCTCCGAAGTCCACATCCACCATAAGCTTGCTCTTCTTGGAGAAGAGGAAGCCTGAAGTGACCACCTCGGCGGAGAGTTTCACCTTCACCTTGGAGGCCTGCACCACAGGCATCTCGAAGCCCTTTGGCACCAAGGTCTTGATCTTCTCGATCAGGCGTTCCTGAAGCGATTTGACCGAGGTCTTCCGCAAAGCCTCCAATGTCTTTTGGTACTCCGGATAGAGCGACTCGAAGCGGTCGGTCTCCTCCATTTTCCTCGATATGAATTGTTGAGCCTCCTCCATGGTTTCCCTCAGGGAAGCGACATATTTCAGCGCCTGGTTGTAGCGTGAGACGAGAGGTTTGGCATCATCAACGGAAGCGATCGTCTGCATGGCCGTGAACTGTCCGTCCAGTTCGTTCTTGCAGGCATCCAACTCAGCGGCCGCCAGCCCCAAGTCTGGGGAGAGGTCAAGCTGCAGATTCAGTTTAGCCCCCTTGAAGTCTGCCGCCTTCAGAGAGTCGAGCCATTTTGCCTCCACCCGTTTCAGGTCCTCGACAAAGGGTTTCATCATCGAATCCGCCTTGCCCGCCGTAGCCTCCGCACGGTCCAGCATGGTCCGCATATCGTCCGAGTTACGGATCCAAAGGCGGACCGCCTCCGCATTCGTGACAGAGCGTGTTCCGACACAGCCCATGTCCAGTCGATTCTTCTTGGCCGTCTGCCAAAGCAGGGTCAAGACATCCATCAACTGCTTATCCGCCAACTTGATGGTCGGGGAAAAGAAGGGGGCGACAGATGTCTCCATCAGATCATTTCGGGAAGAGAACTCCCTAAACAGTACACCGACCTTGGAGGCATCCACATCGTTCCTTTTCAGGAAGTTGTTGATACGCATGCTCAATTGGTCATTCGCCAAGGCGGCGTCCACGATATTCTTCTTCAGCAGATACGCATCATACTCCTTGTTGTCGGAAAGCACGATCGTCTCGTGGAGGAGCGACTTGGCGTCATTGTCCAGGAATCGTTTCACGATGTCGGACAAGATGGGACGCTCGTTCTCCAGAGAGAGTCCATGGACATCCAAGCTTTCCCACAGGAGCTTGGTCCCGTAGTCGATGCGTGGGTCACGCCCGAGGTCCGCTATCATCCCCGTGGCCAACCGTTCCGCCGTTTGGGAGATGTATACCCCCAGCAGCACATCCTGCCCATCGTTCTCCACCAGGCAGGAATAGGGAGACTGCAAGCGGTTCTGCGACTGCAGGCAATCCAGCGCCGAGGAGGCGAAATCTATGTTCGCGACGTTCCCGTAGCCATTCTCCTTGAAGGCTTCCAACAGACGGGTACGGTCCTCGTCGTCCACGTCGGAACAGAAGACCAGCCCCAATGGGAGCTCCTTCTTGAGGGAGAGGAGATCCTCGTCCCGATAGAGATCCAGGAAGAACTGGCGGAGGTATGCCTCGACCGTCACGAAAGGCAACTCGGACATGGAGCGAACCCCTCCGCTGTTGAAGGTGCGATCCGCCAACCTAGACAATGAGAAGATATCCGCATACGCGGTGGGCGAACGACGAAGGGACTCCTTGCAGGCGAAATCCGTGCCGACCTGCAATCCATTCTCCGTCTCCACCGCCACCCAAGGCGTCCAATAGTCACTTCCATACGAGTTCGCATCGTCGTAGTGATGCAGGGAAAAGGCATCAGCCTCCGCATCGTAATACAACGATATGTTCTTTCTCGAAAGAAGAATTAGCACAAAATGTGACATGTCACTTTATTTTTTTCAGCAAGAACTCATCCAAGAAATTCATTCCTTCCAGCACAATCGGAGGATAGAGGAAGGAGAACGGCTTATTAGGAGCCTCCTTCTTCATGGCCACCTGATACTCAGGCATCTCCTTGATGTAGCGGTTCAACTCCATGTTGCGCAGGAAGTCCAGTATCTCATTCTGACTGAAGAACTTACTGATACCGAAATTGCTGGCGACCATATAGAAGATATTCACGAAGTTCTGGAACTTCACATACTGACCGCGCTGTGGGCAAATGAAGTTGGAGCCCAAATAGCGGAACATATCGGAGGATACGCCATCGTCGAACTTCAAGGCGACACGCTCCTGCGTCTGTGAATTCACAACGTAGAAGTTGTCCTCGCCCATGCACTCGATCACCTTCCCGTCGGAAGGCACCAACAGCTTGCTGTTCGAAGCGACCAAGCCCATGGAGACCTCATACTTGATGTCATTGCTAGCCTCACCCTTCGTGAACTCGCTCACATTGACGTCGTAGATGAACTGTCCGGCAGCCCGCTCGATCGCGGCGTTGCTCTCCACCGTCCCCGCCAAACCGGCGAGGTAGGATGTGCGGTAGTAATTCTCCGCAAGTCCCTTGTTGATGCAGCTGAGCCACTCGAAGATACGGGCGCCTTTGCCGGCGGTCTTCAGGTATACCACCGGACGGAAACTGTTGTCCGGCGCCTCGTCCGACTTCCGGACCTCCTCCACCAACATCTTCGTGATCTGTCCCGCATAGTACATGATCAGACCCGTGACGAACAGGTTGGCGCACATAAGCCCCTGGCAATCAGTACTTATCTTCTTATAGAAGGCAGGAAGATCCTTGATATCCATCCTATCGACCACCTGATCGAAATAGAAGGAGGCAGTCTCCGCGCTATAACGGTTCTCCCCGACGTTCAGTCCTGGGATAGACCAGCCCGCCTGCTGACAGACGGACAACAAGACGTTCTTGAAGGATACGGAGGCATACTGGGTCGCACGGGAGACGTTCTGCGCGGCGAAACGGATGGAGCTCTGCTTCACCATGGCGCAGGATGCCACCCTACGCTCGTCGTACATCTGGCAAAGCGCCGAGATGTCGGACGTGCTGCCACCGATGTCGAAACAGAGCAA
>JAGCGM010000008.1 GCA_017649635.1 Paludibacteraceae bacterium
GAACCCGCGACCCCGACCTTGGCAAGGTCGTGCTCTACCAACTGAGCTATTTTCGCAAATATGTTAGTCTCAAATCTAATAGAATCACGCTTTCCCTTGCCAAGGTCGGAACCCGTTTTTAATTTATTGGGCAAGGTCGTGCTCTACCAACTGAGCTATTTTCGCAATTATGTTAGTCTCAAATCCAATAGAATCACGTTTTCCCTTGCCAAGGTCGGAACCCGTTTTTAATTTATGGGGCAAGGTCGTGCTCTACCAACTGAGCTATTTTCGCAAATATGTTAGTCTCAAATCCAATAGAATCACGCTTTCCCTTGCCAAGGTCGGAACCTTTTTTTGATTTTTGGGCAAGGTCGTGCTCTACCAACTGAGCTATTTTCGCAATCTTAAGCCGTTGCTTAATCTCTTTCGGTTTTGCGTTGCAAAGGTAAGTTTATTTTTCATACCAAACAATAGTGTTTGCTCTTTTTTTTGCTTTTCTTGAATCATGTTCTTTCTTTTTATCAGTAACTCTCTTTCTTGTAGGTGTTTGGCTTTCTCGCAAATTCCTAAAGCCATGATATATCCATCGATATTCAGGATTCTGATTCCCTCCTTTGTCGTTGTCATTCTTAGTATTTGCCTGTTGTCTATGCCTTTTAGTTCGTAGGTGACGTCGATGATTGCGGGCTTGTATGGGGGAATATGTTTTATTCCTCGGATGTAGAATCTTCCTCTGAGGATTTCCATGTCGAATCCTTCTGTGACTGGTTCTTCCCAAGAGTAGACCGTGTAGCCGTTCGCTTGCAGGAATTGAATGATACCTTTTAGATTTTTCTGTTCGTTCCCGGCCACAAGGTCTGCGTCTCCTGGCGGATTATCCAACACTTCGGGATAAGTCAACGCTAGTCCGAGGCTCCCGAATAATGCGCAGTCGAAGCGTTTCGTCAGTTCGGCCGCCATCCTTTTTAGCTCGATATAGGGTGTCATGATGTCTCCTCCTTTTGGTTGGTTGTAATCCGTTTCTGTTTCATACCCAGTCTAGTTTCCCCTTCATGTTCCAGTCTTTGCAGAGGATTCCGTTAGGGTAGTAGATGAGCTTATAAATCTTTTTGTCGTCCATGTTGCCATGGTACTTGATCATCTCTTCGTAGTCGGACATCTCGAAGTTTACGTTGATCTTCCCGGCGTATTTGTATCCGAAAGAGAAGTAATAGTATCCCTTGATGATATTGTTCAGATTGAACTGCTCATCCGGTAAGGCCTCCAGAATGTCCATCAGCTCGATTCGGTTCTCCTCGATGTATTGGCGGGTCTTCCCGTGGTCCACTATTTCATCGAACATGGCCAGCTCGCGGAACACCACGTCCGTTACGCCCATCTTTTCGGCGAATTTCAGGTATTCGATGATTCCCGCAACATTATGTATGCCTTTCCCTTGCAGTACGGCTACCATCCTGACGGGTATTGCTTCGTTCAACCTTTTTACGACGTCGGTGAAAACATCGTTCCTCTTGATGGGTTCGATTTCGCCCGCATTCTTTTTGAACCGTACGATCCATTGGTTCTTCTCCTCGTCGTAGTGATGCCTAGAGCATTCGATACGGGTGATTTGATGTCCCTTGAGTGTCTCGATTAGTCCGTTGTAATCCTTCGCGAAGCCAGATAGGTTGGTGTACATCACCTTCTCTGTGATGACTCCGCCCTCTTCTTGGAATTTCTTCGCTATGTCCAATATGATTCTTAGTTGATCTTTGCTTTCCGTAGGTTCCTTGCCTGACAGGGAAAGGAATATGGGTGTTTCTTTAATGTGCTCCAGCACTTTCCTGAATTTCTCCGCATAGTCTGCGCATATCCCGTTGCATACGGTGACGCTTCCGCTACGCACTAGCATCTCAGAACAGAATTGACAGTTTGCACTGCATGCGTTGTAGATGTATGGAGTGACGGATATTTGGTCTTTCTCCATTCTGTCTTCCAGGAACACGTTGCCACCTCTCTCGTTTGCCAACTGCCTGGCGAATCGTAAATAATCTGCATAAAACTTTTTCATACCACTTGAATTTTAATGTTCGACAAATTTTATGTATTTATTACGGTGCAAATATACGCATTTTATTTTTGCAAACAAATAAATAGTATATAAATTACGCAAAATAATATTTTAATATGGTTTGTTTGGTTGAAAGGTGAACTATGCACGGAACGCATATTCCTTAAGGCCGGTCAATCGTTGGATGTTGGGCTGATGTCAAGTCGGCTGGCGGTGAAATATATCCAAGCACCAATTACTTTGTCGTCATGTGTCATCTCGCCAAACTCAAATTTTATCTCCCCGCAATCAACTATCACAGGATTTATTTGGATAATTTTTCCATAGCACTCGTATCGGGTTCTGTCATGGGAAGACGGAGTCATCTTCATCTCCTCATTCATGTTGTTAGAGAACATCGCCTCCCAGGTCTCTTCCGAATATAGGAAATCGAGGCCGACCTGTCTTTCTTCCCCTTCGTGAAATAGGCAAGGGTGGCAAAATGCCCAGTATTGTCTCAATCCCACCTCGAAACAAACCTCCGCTTCTCGTCCGTCTTTATCTATCCAGTCTATCTTCTTTATTCGTACCTTATGGCTGATCATTCCTCTTTATATAAATATGTGTGTCGGTTAATTTGTGTGTTTTACCATCGGGTCATCCTTGTGGACGCATTTGAAATAGCTGTCATACTTTAGTGGTTATGTGGATAGCTATTGGCGTTTTATACTAAATGTTCCTATCACCAATAAAGCGAATATAGATGTTTTTGTGCGAATAGACAAGAATAGCGTCTCGGAAAAGATTATTTATTCATTGGTATTGTTTAAATATGCATACATTATTCATTATTCATTCGGTTGTCTGACAAAGTGTATATTTGTTGTATGTCTATTTGTGATTTAATGTGCTAAAATGGTGTCATTTTGCTACCGAAAATAAAAATTTTACACTATGTGATAAAATTTTTGTCGTTTTTGTTTGTCATATTGAAAATAATGCATATATTTGTATTGTTGTTAAACGAAAGATGTTTCACTTATTAAAATTTACGACTATGGTACTAGGATTATTTTTTTCGGTAGTGTTGGCTTTTTCTGTTGCAAGAATTTGTGTAGAGGCAAAGGATTTGAAAAACAACTATTAAATTAAATGTTATGGATCAGACAGAAAATGACAACTAAAAAGCCTCAGTGTTTGGGAGTAAACATTGAGGCTTTTTTGTATTCTTGAATATCGTGTTTTGAATGTTTCCGTAAAAATCTATTCTGCTTGTATTTAACGTTTTGCGTTTGTTTTTCTTGGCTTGGTATCTCTCTCAATCCATCCTGCTCTTGTAATCCTCGTAGCCGAATTTCCGTAGCACCTCCATCTTGTCGTCCTGGGTCCACAGTACGATGGAAGGGTGGGAGACTCCGTTGAATAGGGTGGTCTTGACGGTCGTGTAGTGGATCATGTCCATGAAGACGATCTTCTCCCCGACCTGCAGTTCGTGGTCGAAGGACCATGATCCCACGAAGTCGCCGGAAAGGCAGCTGTTGCCTCCCATGCGGTAGGTGGGCTTCCCCTCCACTTCGTCCGTTGCCCCTAAGATGGCTGGTTTGTAAGGCATCTCAAGGCAGTCGGGCATGTGGCAGGCGAAGGAGACGTTGAGAATGGCCGTCTTGATGCCATGGTTCTCCACGATGTCCACGACGGTGGAGACGAGTTCTCCCGTCTGCCAGGCGAATGCGCTTCCGGGCTCGAGGATCACCTTCAGCCAAGGGTAGCGGCTCCTGAACCCTTTGACGATCTTGATGAGGTGCTCCACATCGTAGTCCTTCCGTGTCATCAGGTGTCCGCCTCCGAAGTTCACCCATTTCAGTTGCGGCAGGAATTGGGCGAATTTCTCCTCGAA
>JAGCGM010000050.1 GCA_017649635.1 Paludibacteraceae bacterium
AACAGCAGGTGCTCGACGAGCCGGATATGTATGTGGCGCTCTATGCCGACGAGACCATCCCGTACGGCGAAGTCGTGAAGGTGCTGAACATCGCCAACACGAATAAGTTTAAACTGGTTATCGCTACGAGACCTCAGAAATAATTGCAAATGGAGGATAATAATCAAAAACAGAAGGCTATTGCAATGGTTGTGACCATCGTGTTGCATCTGTTGTTGATATTGCTGATGTTCAATATTTACCTTGAGCATAGGATTCCAGACACGGAGGAGGGCTTGGAGGTGGCTTTGGGCATAGAGTCCCTGACTGCCGGGGCTGATGTGGCGGATGCCGCTCCCGCTCCTGCCGAGGCTTCCCAGCCTGTTCCTGCGCCTCAGACGCCTACGCCCGCTAATGAGTCGTACCAGACCCAGGACATCGAGGAGTCTTTGGATATGCCTGACAAGAATCCGAAGAAGACGGAGGAGCAGCTGCGCAAGGAGCGTGAGGAGCGTGAGAAACGCGTCGCCGAAGAGAAGCGCAGACAAGAGGAGGCCCGTAAGCTGGCGGAGGAGAAACGTAAACAGGATAGCATCAAGAACGCTATCGCCCAGAAGACAAAGGGCTTGAAGGGCTTTGGCGCCGGCGGTAACGGTACGGACGCCAACTCGAACGGCATGGGCGACGGTTCCGGCAGCGGCACGAAGGGCAACCCGTTCGGTCGTGACGGCTCCACTTCCACCAACGGTGCGGCTAACTCCGGCAGCAACCTCTCTTGGAGCTTGGGTGGCCGCTCGATCAAAGGCTCGCTTGTACGCCCGAATTATGCGTCGCAGGAGGAGGGTACGGTGGTCGTCAGCATCAAGGTGGATAAGAACGGAAATGTGGTGAACACGAGCATCGCAAAGGGAACGAACACCTCTGACCCCGCTTTGTTGCGGGAGGCTCAGGCGGCCGCAAAGAAGACGAAGTTCTCCCCTCGTACGGATGGCAGTGATAACGACCAGTTCGGTACGATTACGTATAAATTTATTTTGAATTAGGATATGAATGCATTTGTATTTTTGGCGGATGGTTTCGAGGAGACTGAGGCTATCGCTCCGATTGACGTCATGCGTAGGGCAGGATTCAATGTGACAACGGTTTCCATCATGGGAAGGAAACAGGTGAAGGGTTCCCATGGCATCAACGTCGAGGCGGATGCATTGTTCGAGCAGACGGACTTCTCCGTGGCGGGTATGCTGGTTCTTCCTGGCGGAATGCCTGGCACCAAGAACTTGGCCGCTCACGAGGGTTTGGCTAAACTGCTCACCGCCGCCGCTGGAAAGGATGTGATCTTGGGCGCTATCTGTGCCGCTCCGTCCGTCTATGGAGGCTTGGGCTTGCTGCAGGGCGAGAAGGCCACGTGCTACCCAGGTTTCGAGGAATACCTGACGGGTGCGGAGGTGAAGAAGGAGCCGGTTGTGGTCTCTAACCAATTCGTCACCAGCCGTGGTGCGGGTACCGCCATGCGTTTCGGCTTCGCATTGGTCGCTAAGGTGAAGGGACAATCCTTTGCGGATGAGTTGGCGGCTGCGATGGAGTTTAAATGAATCTAATTTTATGTTTAACTAAATTATAGTATTGTTATGAAAAGTAAATTATTAATGCTTTTGTTGGCAGGATTCTCTATGGTTATGTTGCCAGCATGTGGTGATGATGACGATGATGCACAGAACAACGAACAAAAATCAGAGACTCTTGAGTTCTCAGCTGTTGCTGGTACTTACCATGGTACGTTGACTACTTCAGGTACTCCTGTTGCTGACAATTTGGGTGTTGTGGTTTCTGCTAGCAGTGAGGCGGAGAATGCCATCGACTTGACTTTGGAGCCTATCACCATCATGAACATTGAGGTGAAGGATTTGGATTTCAAGGCTTTGCCATGTACGTATGATGCGGCTGCAAACACTTGGTCTTTCTCTGCTGATAACTTACATGTTGTATTGCAGGGTGGCGCTGTTGAGGCTGACGTTAATGTGAAGCAAGGAACCTTCTCTAAGGGTGGCAAGTTGGATTTCACTATCAACGTGAAGTCTGGAATGCTTGATCTTGACATGAACTACGCTGGCACTAAATAAGTGATTTTTCAGATAGAAGGAAAGCGACTCAGTTCCTGGGTCGCTTTTTTATTTTTAATCTTTGAATTCCAACTTTAATTGTGGATCGATGAGGGTGAAGCTCATGCGGTGGTGTTCGGTAGGTCCGAACTGTTCGATGGCCTCTCTATGCGCCTTGGTGGGATACCCTTTGTTCTTTGTCCATTGGTAGGCAGGGTAATCCGCCGCTATTTTGTTCATGTAGTCGTCACGGTAGGTCTTGGCGAGGATCGAGGCGGCTGCGATGGACATGTACTTGCCGTCCCCTTTCACTACGCATTGGTGCTTGATGCCCTCGTAGGGCCTGAAACGGTTACCGTCTATGATGAGATGCTCCGGTCTGACCTTCAGTTGGTCTACTGCTCTGTGCATCGCCAGGAAGGAGGCGTTCAGGATGTTTATTTTATCAATTTCCTTTGCGGATACGATGCCTACAGCCCACGCCACCGCTTGCTCCTCGATGATGGGGCGCAGGGCGTAACGTTGCTTCTCGGTCAGTTGCTTGGAATCGTTCAAAAGATCGTTTTGGAAATCGGTCGGCAGGATGACCGCCGCCGCGAATACGGGTCCCGCCAGGCATCCTCTTCCCGCCTCGTCGCACCCGGCCTCTATGACGTTCTCTTTCAAAAAGGGCAGTAGCATATCACGATTGTTTTAGAAGTTCCTTGGCGTTTTGCACGGCTGCGTCCGACAGGGCGGACCCGCTGAGCATTTGGGCGATCTCCGTGACCCTCTCGGCTTCGCTCAGGCGCTTGATGCGCGAGTGGGTGGTCGTCTCGTCATCCTCCTTGTAGACTTTGTAATGGGTGGCTCCTTTGGAGGCGATCTGAGGAAGGTGGGTGATGCTGATGACCTGCATCTTCTCGCCCATGGCCTGCATGAGTGCGCCCATCTTGTCCGCCACTTCGCCCGATACGCCCGTGTCTATCTCGTCTAGGATCACTGTAGGCAACTCCTCTGTTCGGCAGAGGATGGATTTGAGGGCGAGCATGATGCGTGACAGCTCACCGCCAGAGGCTACGTTGGAGATGGGTAGCAGTGTGGCGTTCTTGTTGGCCGCGAAGAAGAAACGGACCGAATCCTTTCCGCTTGCCTCCAGTTGCGCCAATGGTTCAATCCTCACCTCCAGTTTGGCGTTAGGAATGCCTAGGCTATGAAGTATGTTTTCGACGGACTCCTCCAACAGAGGTTTTGCCTCCTGACGTTTTTGGCTGATTGCCTTCGCCATCGTTTCCAGTTGAGCCTCCATTTGCGCGATTTCCCGCTCCATGAGTTCCGTCGTCTCCTCTGAGTTGTCCATCTCCTCCAATTGTTGTTCGAAGGATGCCTGTATCTCCAGCAGAGCCTGCAACGACTCCGCGTGATGTTTCTTTTCGAGCGTGTAGATGAGGTCTAGGCGTTGGCTGACCTGCTCCAATCTTTGCGGATCCACGTTCACGTCCGCCAACTTCTGCTCAATCTCACGAGACAAATCCTTTAGTTCGATGAGGCAACTATCCGCCCGCCTTTGCATCTCCGCGAAGGACTCCGAAAATTGTGCGATGGAGGATAGGGCCGAGGTCACCTCCTTTAGCGAACCGCAGATGTTCTCCTCTTTGTCGGAGAGTAGCCAAGTCGTCTTGGAGAGTGCGTCCTTCATCTCCGATGTGTGCGAGAGCACGTTGATCTCTTCCTCCAGTTCCGCCTGTTCGTTTGCGGAGAATCCCGCATCGTGTAGTTGTTTCAGCTGGAACTCCAGGTAGTCCCTGTTGGCGTTCCTTTCCTCCAAGGAGGTGCGGAGCTCCTTCAGGCGCCTCTTCTTTGCCGCATATTCTCCGTAGAGCGCGCTGTAGGCTGATAGGCGTTCCTTCAGGTTGGCGTAGGCGTCCAGCACGTGTAGTTGGAAGGCGCCCTCGTTCAGCAGGAGCGTCTCGTGTTGGGAGTGTATGTCGATGATGTGGGAGGTTATCTCCTTTAGGGCGGTGAGGGCCACCGGTGTGTCGTTGATGAAGGCGCGGGACTTGCCGTTAGGGGCGATTTCCCTGCGGATGATGCAGGTCTCCTCATAGTCCAAGTCATTCTCCTCGAAGAAGGGTTGCAGCGCATAGGCGGAGAGGTCGAATTCAGCCTCCACCACGCACTTCTTCTCCGGGTCCTTGAGTGCCTTCGTATCCGCTCTTTGCCCTTGTATGAGGCCTAATGCCCCTAGTAGGATGGACTTTCCGGAACCCGTCTCGCCCGTGATGACGGAGAATCCTTGGTTCCATTGCACGTCCGTTTTTTCGATTAAGGCGTAATTCTCTACAGTCAGGGACTTCAGCATGGCTTGGAGCGTTTAGTTGAGCAACTCTTGGTATTTGTTGTTTTGCGTAGGCAATATGCTTTGGAAAATCTCGTACAAGTCCTTTTTCTCTTTGGAAGTGGCTGGTTTGAACATGTCGAGCAGTTCGTTCAGTTTCGCCTCCATGAAGAGTTGCAGTGCGATGGAGTAGGGAACGGCGCGGTTCATCTCCTTGAGGTAAGGAAGGTTGTTGTAGATGTTCGTTCTTCCCTTCTCTACGCTGTTCACCATCTCGTCCAAGCCGAATCGGTGGTACTCGTACATGATGTCCCTCAGTTTTTTCAGACGTTCGTCCTGGTAGTTGCTTACGAGCGCATATCGGTTCTTGTCGCTGTCGAAAGCTTTCCATCCGATGTCGTCGGAGCTTTGTGCGAGGGAGACGATCAGTTCCGCCTTCTCGAAGTATCGGCTTCCCCCGTAACGGCTGAAGGAGTCGAAGTGGAGGCCCAATATGATGTTCATGTAAAATGCGACGGTGGAGAGCAGGTTGTTCTCGTAGACGTTCTCGTCGAACTCCAGCTTTTGGTACTGGGTATAGTTGAACGAGAGGTTATTGTCCTGGAAGTTGAACAAGGTTGTCGTGTAGCCCGAGTTGTAGACGGGGCGGCTCGCCTGCACCTGTAACTTTCCCGAGTAGTTCTCTCCGGCTGTTTTCTCGAGGATGAGGACGAAGTTGCATTCGATGCGCTCCTCCTCCGTGAAGGTGGCGTCCGTCCATCTTCTGGAGTTGATGAACTCCGTCAGGGCTTGGGACATTTCGTCGTAGATCTCTCGGTTGGTGCTTGTCCCTCCGATTTTATCCGCATTGATTCTGACGTAGGCCTTGACATCCTGCGCATGGCAGGCGAAGGCGCACGATAGTGTGAGCAATGCGGAGAGCACACTTTTTATAATCATTTTCTTCATAATCATTTTTTGTTCATTAGCGACAATGCGTGATCGATGATATCCTTAGCGACCTCCTTTTTCGGTTTCAAGTCGTAGGCGAATTTCTCACCGTTCCTGTCGAATATGGTTATTTTGTTCGTGTCGTGTTGGAAGCAGGCGTTCTTGTCGTTCAGGGAGTTCATCACGATGAAGTCCAAGTTCTTACGTTCACATTTGCCCACTGCGTTCGTCTCCTCATCGTCCGTCTCCAGGGCGAATCCGATCATCATCTGTCCCTTACGTTTCATCTTGCCCAAAGCGGCTGCGATGTCTTGGGTAGGGACGAGGTCCAGTTGCATGGCGCCCCTCTTCTCCCGCTTGATCTTATGGTCCTCTTTGTTCGCCGGGGTGTAATCCGCCACGGCGGCGCAGAGGATCTCGATGTCCGCGCTCTCCGCTGCTTTCACGGCGGCTTCGTACATCTCTTGGGCGGACTCCACCGATATGCGATGGATGTTCGGGTGCTTAGGCTTGAGGGAGACTGGTCCTGAGACGAGGGTCACCTCCGCCCCTCTTGCCGCGCATTCCTCCGCCAGGGCGTAGCCCATCTTTCCGGAAGAGTAGTTGCCTATAAAACGGACAGGGTCTATCTTTTCGTATGTCGGACCGGCGGTGATCATCACCTTTTTGCCGGAGAGGTCCTCGTTTTTGTTGAAATATTGTTCGATGAATTGGGCGATGGTTTCAGGCTCCGCCATTCTTCCCTTGCCGGACAGTCCGCTAGCGAGGAACCCCTCCTCCGCGTCGATGATGAAGTTGCCGCGTTCCTTGAGCAGTGCGATGTTCTTCTGCACGGCGGGGTGGGCATACATGTCGAGGTCCATGGCGGGAGCGATGAAGACCGGACACTTGGCGGAAAGGTAGGTGGTGAGGAGCAGGTTGTCCGCTATGCCGTTCGCCATCTTACCGATGGAGTTGGCGGTGGCGGGGGCGATGACGTAGGCGTCCGCCCAGATACCGAGGGAGACGTGGCTGTTCCATTCCCCGTTTTCAGGGTTGAAGAAATCCACCATGATAGGGTTTTGGGAGAGCGTGGCCATCGTGAGAGGCGTGATGAATTGTTTCGCCAAAGGGGTCATGACCACTCTGACGTTAGCTCCTCGCTTCTTTAGTTCCCTAACCAAAGAGGCGGTTTTGTAGGCGGCGATACCGCCCGTTACTCCGACTATGATGTTTTTCCCTTCCATGGTATACGTCTGTTATCAGAAATTCACTCTTCTTCTTCGGCGTTCATTTTATTCTTCATCTCACAAAAGATGAAAAAGGCGATGAGACCCAGGCATGATAGGAATCCTCCGAGGAATCCTCCTGTGATGATACCCTTCAGCTTGCGCATCTTGTCGTTAGAGAGCGGGTATCTAGCCTTGTCGATCACTTGGATGAAAGGTGTCTCCTTCGCCAAGTCCAGTTTCAGCACCTCAAGGTTCTTCAGCATTTCGGTGTAGGTGTTGCTGAGAATTTGTATGTCCGTTTCGATCTTCCATTGTGTCACGGAGATCATTTGTCCGTTCGCGTTCCTGTTCGCGTCCGCGAAGCTTGCGCGGCGTGTGAAGCATTGGTCAAGCTTCCTCCTTACGGAATCAGCTTTTTCCTGGAACGTCTCTATGTTTTTCCTCGCGAGGGAAGTTTTTGTGTCGATGTAGAATTGGGACACTTCCTTCAGGTGCGCATCGGAGAACTCTTTCGCGAATGCTTCGTTGGTGTGGCTGAAGGTGTAGATCATTAATGAGAGCTTCTTGTCTTTCCTTACGGCGGTTATGTTGCTCTTCATGAAGTTTCCTGCCATGACTTTCAGGATACTGTCCTGCGCGCGGGAGAATGTCTCCCTCTCTTGGTGAAGGGGAAATTCCACGTCACATACGGAGACGATGTTCGGATCTTTTTCTTTGCCCGCCCTTTTCGCGCAATCGGCCCTTACGCTGTCGCATATCAGGGCATATTCGATGAAGGTGATGGAGTCCCCTTTGTATTCCACAGGAGAGAGTAATGTTTTTTCGACCAATGCGTATGATCTGATGAGTTCCAGGACGTTGTCTCCGGAGAATGCGTCCATGGAGCCGCCACCCAGATTGAGCAGTGACGACAAACCGCTGATTCCTCCGCTTGTTGGGGATGATCCTCCGAGGGTGAAGGTGTACTCAGCCGTGTAGGTCGTTTTCCTGTTGTAGGCGTAGATGAATCCGATGATTCCGCCGATGATTCCTGCCGCCACGACAATCCATTTCTTGTCCCATAATGCGAGAATGTATTTCTTCACCATTGAGACAATCTCCTTCATGGACAACTTGCTTTCTTTTTCCTCCCCGTCGTTGAGGAGTTTCATTATGTCATTCAGCTCGCTCATTGTTATTCCTTTCCTTTTGATGATTTCGCTACAGACATGGCTGTTACCACAACGGATGCCATGGTGATGACTGAGCTTGAAATGGATACGATGAATGTGGTGCGTTCCTTGCCATCCTCCGATTTGTCTATCTTCTCCGGAATGTAGATGTGCGATCCCGGCTCCACCTTAGGATAGTTCTTTATCCAGAGGATATGTTTCGTGGATGCGATTCTTCCGCTTGGGTAGGCCACGTAGACGGATTTCTTCTTGGCGTTGCTTGTGAATCCTCCCGCTCCCTTGACGTACTTCCTGAGCCGGCCGGTGCTGTACACCTCTTTGCCTGGCACTTGTACTGATCCTCCGATGGTGATGGTCTGCAACTCTTGAGGAATGAAGATGATATCTCCGTTCTCAACGGTCAGGTTCGATTCCTCGTCTCCCGGGTCCTTGATGATTTTGTCGAGTTGGATGCCCACGAGGTCTTGCCGCTCCATCAGCTCCTTTTTGATCTTTTGTTTTATCTCGTCTTCCTCCGCATTGTTGAGCATCTCGATGATTTTTATATCCCTTCTTCTTTCCGCCTCTGTCCGGTTGGCGCTGCGGAGAAGGAACGCTCCCTTCGGGTAGGCGTATTGGGTGATGCCTCCTGCTCTGGCGATCACGTCAGAGATCTTTTCGGTTTTGCTGGTGATGGCGTACTCTCCCGCTTGCCTTGCCTCTCCTAAGATGCTTACGACGCCTAACTTTTCATACCCTTCTTTGACGCGGATGGTGATCTGGTCGTTGGGCTTGAGTTTGAAGTCTCCGTCCGCCCCGTTTAGATCATTGTCCAACGATAGGATGTAGACCTCCGATTTCTTGTGCCCGTTCTTTAGTTCGTCAGCGTCTTGGACCATACGGACTACCTCGATCTTGCTCGGATCGGCGTTCTCTTCAAATCCTTTGGCCAAGAATATCATGTCACGGAGCGTGGCGTTCTCGTAGTAAGGGAATGACCCTGGAGCGAGCACCCTTCCCCGTACGGTGATCTGTTTTTTGTACTCGAACTCGTTTTTGCCGCCGATAGTGACCACATCCTCTTTCCTCAGCTCGATGTTGAAGTTGCCGTCCATCAGGTCTTTTACGTTGAAGGAGATGATTTCAGGGGTGAGGTCCTCTTGTAGGCGGACGATGGTCGCGCTTCCCATGAAGGCGTCTTCCGTCAATCCGTTGGCTTTCTTCACCAGGTCTTTCAGCGTCATTTTATCCTCCAATGCGTATACGCCTGGGCGGAATACGCTTCCGGTGATTTGTACCCTATTGCTGTATTTCTCTAAGATCTGACCTATGCGGTAAACGTCTCCCGCTTGTGGGGTGAACATGCCGAACAACTCTTTGGAAACGTCCGCCACGCTCTTCTCTCCGTTGATGTTCCTTGTGACGGATATCCGCTCCGTGTAGGCCTTGTCCGTGAATCCTCCGCAATAGTCGATTAGGTTCTGCAGGGTCTCTCCCTCCTTCATCTCGTAGATGCCTTCCCTCTTGACTTCTCCTGAGATATCCACTCTTGTCCCGTAGGTCGGCACTTGGATCACGTCCTGGTCTTGGAGCGTCGTGTTGCTAGGCATCGTGCCGTTCGTCAGGAATTCGTACAGGTCCACTTTGGCCACTTCCTTGCCTCCGCGGATCACTTTTATGTTACGCATGGTTCCGTTGTTGGATGGTCCTCCGCATGCGTTCAGCGCGTTGAAGACCGAGGAGACGGAGGTCAGCGTGTAGCTGCCCGGCGTGCTTACCTCGCCCATGATGTACACTTTGATGGAACGTATGTTGTTGATGGAGACCGCCACGTTCGTTCCGCCGGAATGGATGGAACTGTAGATGACCGCTAATTTTTTCTTGATGATCTTCTCCGCGTTCTCGATGGTGAGTCCGCTGACTTGCGTCACGCCTGCGTTGGGGATGCGGATGTTGCCTTCCTTGCTTACGGTCAGGTCGTAGGTCGCTTCCGCCATGCCGAAGATATCAATGTGCAACACGTCGTTTGGCCCGATGACGTAGTTGCGCGGGGTGGCCACGGCTTGGCTAGGCTCGAATGATACTTTGCTGTTGTTGAAGAGGGATGCGCCGAATATGCGGGTGTCGTGTAATCCTGCCTTATCCCTCCTCTCTTGGATTTCATTCTCCGTTATCTTTTCATTTATCTCCGACGCTTCGATGCTGGTGGATTGCTGCGTCTCCATGTTGTTGATGCGCAACTTCAGCTTCTCCCACTCGGCTGCTGGCATTTTCTTCGCTTTAGCCATTTGCTCGATGTCCGCCAACGTATACCCAGCCTCTGTGTATTTCTTTACGAAATCCTCAATTTGCGGGTCCTTTAATTGATCCACTTTGACGCTCTGCAGGTTGTTGATCGATATGCCTGCCGCGACCGAGAAAGATATGAAACCAAACAAAAAAATGGTGAATACGTTTAGTCTTTTTATCATAAGTGCCAATTTGTTTTTATTCTAAGATGCAAAAATACTCTATTTTATTTATTTTCCATGCGTTTTGGGCTTAAAAAGTGTTTACGGAAGGCGGGTTGTCCTGCGTTGAAATCGTCGAAATGGTTTTGTGGCATCCCCTTTCTCTCCGGTTGCCGTGAAGCGGTGGTCGGACGGCTTGCTCACTTCCTTTATTTTGCGTAATTTCGCGGCTCGAAAATGTTTGATTATGATTTCAGTAGATGGCTTGACGGTCGAGTTTTCCGGCTCGACGCTCTTTGAAAATATATCGTTCCAGGTGAACGAGAGTGACAGAATCGCCTTGATGGGCAAGAATGGTGCGGGTAAATCTACCTTGCTGAAGATCTTGGCGGGCGTGCAGAACCCTACCCGTGGCTCGGTGACGGCCCCGAAAGGTACGGTGATCGCTTACCTGCCACAGCACCTGATGACGGAGGACCATCGCACGGTCTTCGAGGAGGCTTCGCTCGCCTTCGAGGAGCTCTTCGCCATGGAACGGGAGATCGAACGGTTGAACCAAGAACTCTCCGAACGAACTGACTACGAGAGCGATAGCTATATGGAACTGATCGAAAAGGTCTCTACCTTGAGCGAGAAGTTCTACTCCATCGAGGAGACGAACTACGAGGCGGATGTGGAGAAGACACTGCTAGGCCTGGGCTTCGTCCGTGAGGATTTCAACAAGCCTACGAGCCAATTCAGCGGCGGCTGGCGCATGCGTATCGAATTGGCGAAACTATTGCTCCGCAAGCCTGACGTCCTCTTGCTGGACGAGCCGACGAACCACCTT
>JAGCGM010000051.1 GCA_017649635.1 Paludibacteraceae bacterium
CTCGTTCAGGCGGCTGAGCGCCTTGGATGTCTTCGCGAAGACGACGACTCCGCTGACGGGCCGGTCCAGACGGTGGGTCACACCGATGAAGACGTTCCCAGGCTTGGCGTACTTCTCCTTGAGATACGCCTGCACCATCTCCGAGAGGGGCGTGTCGCCCGTCTTGTCGCCCTGCACGATCTCCGTGCAGCTCTTGTTCACGATGATGATGTGGTTGTCTTCGTATAGGATGTCCATTGTGCTTCCTGATTTATTTTTCTCCTCTTTGCCTTACCGCCTCATAGATCATCACGCCTGCCGCCACGGAGACGTTGAGGGAGGATATCTTGCCTAGGATAGGTATGCTGACCATCTCGTCGCAGATGCGTAGCACTTCTGGGGAAACGCCCTTGTCCTCCGCTCCCATGACGATGGCGACGGGGTCCTTCATGTTGGATTCCGTGTAGGGCAGTGTGCCTTTCTCGCTGGCGGCGATAATCCGTATGCCACATTTCTTCATGAACTTGAGGGCGGATGTCAGGCTGCTCTCCTTGCAGACGGGTAGTGTGTGGAGCGCTCCCGCCGAGGTCTTGATGGCGTCCGCGTTGACGGATGCGCCACCTTTCACGGGGATGATGATCGCATCCACGCCAGCGCACTCGCAGGTACGGGCGATGGCGCCGAAGTTGCGCACGTCCGTCACACCGTCCAGCACGACGAAGAAGGGCACCTTCCCTTGCTCGTAGAGAAAGGGCACGAGGTCCGCCACCAACTGATAGTCCGTCTGGCTCACGAAGGCGATGGCCCCCTGGTGGTTCTTGTGCGTGTATCGGTTGAGCCTTTCGAGCGGCACGCGCTGTATCTGTATGGCGTTGTGGCCCTTCACCGCATTGAGCAGCTCCTTGGCCAACTCGCTCTGCATATCGTTCTTGATGATGATCTTGTCGATCTGCTTGTCCGAATGGATGGCTTCGATGATGGCGCGTATGCCAAATATCATCTCGTTCTCTTTCATGCTTCCTACGTTTTTACTTGTTTAAGTCTAACAGACCCTCCGGCAAATCCATGCTCATCGTCCTCTTCTCGTCGTCGATTTCAATGATGTATTCGTCGGTGGCGGGGATGTAAAACTCTTCGCCTTGGGAATCGGTCACGAGGAAGAGTATGTTCTCGGACGTGTCGTCCACAGCCTCTATCTCACCGATCTCCGCACCGTTCTCGTCGAAGACCTTGAAGCCGATGTAGTAATCCACACCTTCCACCTCGTCTTGTCCGATCTCTTCCGGCACATGCCTCTTCTCGATGAAGATGGGCGCCTTGACCAGTTCCTGCGCCTCTTCGGCTGAGTCGATTCCCTCGAACTTCACCAGCGCAGTCTCATCGTTTTTGATACGGATTTCGTCGACGAAGAAGGGCACGTATATGCCGTCCAACTCGCAGATGAGGCATGGTGGATCCGCCTCGTCGAAGATGTCGGTCTTGTAGGTGAACGCCAGTTCTCCCCGAAGCCCGTGCGTCTTTACGATCTGCCCGATCTGCATGATGTCATCCCTCGTTATCATATCTCTTTCTTTTTACTCTACAAAAATAGTGTTTTTACATGATATTTTTCCCAATGCGCGTCGTTTATGGCTCGTTTTTTTATTTGAACAGACTATTTTGTTACTTTTGTGCGTTTTTAATGAGGCTTGGTTTATGTCTAACACGAAGGATGGACGTTTGTTCCATAGGGTTTTCAAGGAGTTCAAGTGTGCGGTTGAACGCTATGGCTTGATTGAGGAAGGTGACCATATCCTGGTGGGTCTCTCCGGCGGGAAGGACTCGCTGGCTCTGCTGGAGCTCTTGGGACAATACAAGCGTACGGGTCACGTGGGTTTCTCGATGACCGCCCTGCACGTCTCGATGAGCAATATCCCGTACCAGTCTGACGTGGAGTATTTGCGCTCCTTTGCGGAGAAGTGCGGGGCTTCGTTCCGCCATTCGGTCACCTCCTTTGACATGTCCACCGATAAGCGCAAGACCCCTTGTTTCCTATGCTCGTGGAGCCGTCGCAAACGGTTCTTCGATGTGGCGAAGGAGTTGGGTTGCCGCAAAATCGCCTTGGGCCACCATAAGGATGACATCCTTCGTACGTTGCTGATGAACCTCACCTTCCAAGGCTCGTTCGGCACGATGCCTCCGTTGCTGAAGATGGATAAGTTCGACATGACCATCATCCGTCCGATGGCTTTGATCGAGGAACATGAACTGGCTGAATTGGCGGAGGCGCACCAATATGTGAAGCAGAAGGTGCTCTGCCCCTACGAGACGGCTTCCCATCGCGAGACCATGAAGGAGGTGATGGCGAGGTTGTCGGAGATGAACCCGAACGTGAAGGGTAGTATGTGGAACGCGATGGAGAATGTCCAATTGGACTATCTTCCGAAAAAAATATTGACGAATGAGTGATAAGTTTTTTATTTGTAAGATAAGGGATAGATTCGGAATCCTTCTGGGAATCATGCTGATTCTCTGTGCTTTCTTGTACGGTTCTACATCCTATGCGCAACATTATGTGACCAAAGCCTATACGCCTGATATCAAGACGATTCAGGTTTACTTGAACGCAAACCAGCTGGACCTCCCCGTGATCCGCATGGGGTCGGACGACCATGTGAAGGTGGCTTTCGACTGGATGTCGCATAAGTTCCGCCATCTTGCCTATAGGGTTAGGTTCTGCAATGCGGACTGGACTCCTTCCGAATTGGAGGAGATGGAGTATATGGAGGGGCTGAACGAGGTCATCATCGATGATCCGTATATCTCCATGAATACTACGTTCGATTACTCCCACTATGAGTTTTCCCTGCCGAACGATGATGTGAAGCTGACGCTCTCGGGCAATTACATTGTACAGGTCTATGATGTGGACGATCCTTCGACGAACCTTCTTGTCGCTTGCTTTTCCCAGCAGGACCCTAAGGTGAGCGTGACGGGTGAGGTGGATGGAAGGTCCCTCTATGGCGTCAACAAGGAGTATCAGCACCTTGCGTTCGAACTATTCTATATGGGTAATTTTAATGCTTTGCCTGACGAGTTGACGGTGGTTGTCCGCCAGAATGGCAGGCGCGACAATGAGGTGTATGGCCTGAAGCCTACGTACGTGAAGCCTGAATCGCTCGTCTTTGAGGATGAGCGGAAGCTCTCGTTCGAGGGTGGGGTGCAGTACAACGTGGCCGACTTCTCCCATCGTTTCCGTTACAGCGGTTGTGTGGAGCGGATCTCCTTCCATAACCCGTATTACCACGTGGAGATGCGCCCGGGTGTGATGACGGACGGAAAGACCTCGGTGTTCAGGAAGGATGTGAACGGGGGATATCTGGTGCACCAACAGGATGTGTGGAGCGATGCGGAGGTGGATTATTCCGTCGTGCATTTCTCCTATCCCCTTGAGGAGCCTTGGCTGGATGGCTCTTTGTATGTCTCTGGCGCCTTCAACGAAGGACGTTTGGATGAGGCGAATAAGATGGTTTATAACTATGAACGCCACCAGTATGAGCTGAGCGTCGTGCTGAAGAATGGCGGCTATAATTTCCAGTACCTTTTTGTGCCGGCGGGTCTCACTTTCGGCTTGAACTCACGTGCGGAGGGTAGTTTCTGGGAGACGGAGAACGAGTATCAAATCTATGTCTATTATAGGCCTTTGGGCTCTGATTATGATCGCCTAGTCGGGTTCGAACGCATCTTCTCTAAATAATGCCTATAATTGACTTCGTCGAACTATCGTTTCAAAATTCATAATTCAAAATTGACTTCGTCGAACTGACGTCTCATAATTCTCTACATGTTCACCTTTGAGAACGGTGGCAGGCTGATGTCGCAGAAGTCGCCGTCCAGGTATTTGTAGTACCCGGCGATCGCCACCATGGCTCCGTTGTCTGTCGTGTAGGAGAATTTAGGGATATGGATCTTCCATTTGTATCGTCTCGCATGGTCTTCGAACGCCGCGCGCAGGCCTGAATTGGCTGATACGCCTCCCGCCACGGCCACCTCCTTGATGCCATAGGCTTTTACTGCCTTCCTGAGCTTGTCCATGAGGATGTCGATGACTGTGCTCTGCAATACGGCGCAGAGATCCTTCTGACGCTCCTGCACGAAGTTCGGGTTCTTCTGGATCTCGTCCCGCAACAGGTAGAGGAAGGAGGTCTTCAATCCGCTGAAACTATAGTTGTAGCCAGGAATCTGTGGTTTGTGCAGCGTGAATGCTTTCGGGTCTCCCTCTTTCGCCAACCGGTCGATGACAGGTCCTCCAGGGTAGGGAAGTCCCATCACCTTGGCGCACTTGTCGAATGCCTCGCCCGCCGCGTCGTCGATGGTCTGTCCGATGATCTCCATCTCCTTGTAGCTCTTCACCAAGACAATTTGCGAGTTACCGCCCGAAACGAGCAGGCAGATGAATGGGAAGTTAGGTAACTCCTTCTCTTCGTCCTTCGTCTGGATGAAGTGTGCGAGGATGTGCGCCTGCAGGTGGTTCACGTCGACCAACGGTATGCCTAACGCTAAGGAAAATCCTTTGGCGAAGGAGGTGCCGACGAGCAACGACCCCATCAGTCCCGGACCGCGGGTGAAGGCGATGGCGTTGAGGTCTTCTTTCCGGATGCCGGATTGCCGGATGGCTTCCGACACGACTGGTATGATGTTCTGCTGATGGGCGCGTGAGGCCAGTTCGGGTACCACCCCACCGTATGACTCGTGCACTTTCTGGCTCGCTATCACGTTGGACAATAGGTAACCGTCGCTGATGACGGCTGCTGATGTGTCATCGCATGATGACTCTATCGCTAAGATGTTGACCATTTCCTTGTCTCTTTTTGTTACAGACGGTGGATTGTTGAACTCACCATCGCTTTTTGTGGTCGCGAAAATACAAATTCCTTTCGCACATTCCAACTTTCAGACGAAATGGCATGAATATATGTGAGAAATAATCATATCTTTCTGCCCTACCTTTTGCAAAATACATTTTTTCTGTCGAAATTTGCCTAAAAAAAGAAATGTATGAGTGCTAACGAAAACGTTGAGGCGAGCAAGAAGAAAGAGAAGGAGAACCCGTTTGTCAGTATCGTGTTCAATATTGTCATCCCGGTGATTGTTTTGTCTAAATTGACATCCGCTGACAGGTTGGGCCCTGTCTACGGTCTTATCGTCGCCTTGGCTTTCCCTACCGTCTATTTCATCTATGATTTCCTGAAGAGACACAATACGAATTTTATCTCCATCGTGGGCTTCGTGAGCATCCTGCTGACGGGCATCATCGGTGTGTTCGAGTTTCCGAGCGAGTGGATCGCCTACAAGGAGGCTTCGGTCCCTTTCCTTATCGGTTTGGCTATCCTCATCTCTCTGAAAACGCCTTATCCGTTGGTCCGCAAACTGTTGTACAATGACAACCTGATGGATGTGCAGTTGGTGGACCGTATCCTGGACGAGAAGAATAAAAGGGAGGAGTTCGATAGGGTGTTGGTGAATTCCACCTACCTCTTGGCGCTCTCTTTTCTGGTCTCCACGATCACGAACTTCGTCTTGGCTAAGGTGGTGATCCATAGTCCGTCGGGTACGGAGGCTTTCACGCAGGAGTTGGCGAAGATGACCGCCTTGAGCTTGCCGGTGAACGCTTTGCCTGCCACCGTGGTGATGATGTTCGCCTTGTGGTACCTGATCAGCAACCTGAAGAAGACCACGGGTCTGACCATGGAGGAGATGTTGGCTCCCGAACTGAGGGAGAAGATGGACGACTCTTCGAAAGGGAAGTCCGGTAAGGATAGTAGTGAGGAGAATAATGCATAACGAATAATGGGACGGGACGCAAGATGCGTCTCGTTTTTTATCGAATGGGTCCGGCTTGCGTCGGGACCTGCAATGAAAGGAGAATTTTATGTATAGGATTTCGGAAATCGCTGAGATGGTCGGTGGTCGTTTGATGGGCGACCCTGATGCGTGTGTGTGCAGATTGTTGTTGGACAGCCGTTTGCTCTCTTTCCCGGAGGACACGTTGTTCGTGGCTGTCAAGTCTAGCCGAGACGACGGACATAACTATATCGAGGACTTGTATCGCCGCAATGTGCGTTGCTTCATGGTCACCCATGACGCTTCGGAATATGCCCAACTCACCGACGCTTGCTTCGTCGTGGTGAAGGATGCGGTCGCCGCCTTGCAACGCCTGACCGCTGCGCATAGGTCACGCTTCAATGTCCCTGTGATTGGTATTACGGGTAGCAACGGAAAGACCATCGTGAAGGAATGGTTGTACCAACTCCTCCATGCGGATTACCGGATTACCCGTTCGCCTCGTAGCTATAACTCGCAGATCGGTGTGCCGCTCTCTGTCTGGGAGATGGATGAGTCGACTCAACTGGGTATCTTCGAGGTGGGTATCTCCCAAGTGGGTGAGATGGCTAACCTCGCGCCGATCGTCGCGCCTTCCATCGGTGTCTTCACCAATCTGGGAGAGGCGCACCAACAGAATTTCTCTTCCCTTAAGCAGAAGTGCATCGAGAAGATGAAACTCTTTGAGGGCTGTGGCACGATTGTCTACGGCAAGGATGATAAGCTGGTGGATATCTGCGCGCAGCAGATGCACCCGAACGCCCGTTTCATCACCTTCGGCAAGCAAAAGGACGCCACGGTGCAGATCCTCGAACAGAAGGTCGAGCGGGATTCCACATCCGTCTCTTACCTCTACAACGGCAAGAAGTACGGGGTCGTCGTGCCTTTCACCGATTACGCCTCCCTCGATAACGCGTTGCATTGCGTTTGCGTCCTGTTCGCCTTGGGCTTCGACCCTAAGAAGGTCAGTGAGCGCATGTCCGAACTGGAATCCGTGGCTATGCGCATGGAGGTGAAGGACGGTGAGAAGGATTGCCTCTTGATCAATGATAGCTATAACTCAGACATCAACGCCCTGGGCATCGCCTTGGATTTCCTCTCGCAGCAGGCGGATTCCAAGAAGTTGCGTAAGACGTTGATCCTCTCCGATATATTCCAAACGGGTAGGGAAATCGATGAACTATATTGCGACGTCGCCGCCTTGGTGGAGGAGAAGCAGGTGGAACGCTTCATCGGTATCGGCCATGATATATCCGCCCATGAGAAGTGCTTCGATGTACCGGAGAAGTTCTTCTTCCCTGATACGGAGAGTTTCATGCTCCATATCGACTCCTTCGCCTTCGAGCATGAGGCGATCCTCCTGAAGGGTTCCCGCAAGTTCCGCTTCGAGACGATCACGGACAAACTGGCTAAGGTGGTGCATGAGACCGTCTTGGAGGTGAATCTATCCGCTTTGGTGAATAACTTCAACTACTTCCGCTCTTTCCTGAAGCCGGGCACGAAGATGATGAGCATGGTGAAGGCGAACGCCTACGGTAGCGGAGACATCGAGGTGGCCCGCACCCTGCAGCAGAATGGTTGCGACTATCTGGCGGTGGCGGTGGCGGACGAGGGCGCCGTGCTGCGTAGCGAGGGCATCCATATCCCTATTGTGGTGATGAACCCTGAGCCGAATAGTTTCCATAAGATATTTGAATATAACCTTGAGCCTGAAGTATATAGCTTCTCCCTTCTGAACCGTATGATTTCGGAGGCGAGCAAACTAGGCATCACGGATTACCCTATCCACCTGAAACTGGATACGGGTATGCATAGGCTGGGCTTCGAGATGAAGGACCTGGACGAACTGATCACGGTCTTGAAGGCGCAGAAGTGCGTGAAGCCTCGCTCGGTCTTCTCCCATCTGTTTGGTTCGGACGATGCGATGTTCGATGAATACACGAAGAAGCAGATCGCACTCTTCACGGAGATGAAGGATAAGATATTCCAAGCCTTCCCTTATAAGATCATGGCGCATATCCTGAACTCGGCTGGCATCGAGCGATTCAGCGAATATCAGTTCGATATGGTGCGCTTAGGTATCGGACACTATGGCATGAGTGCGGTGGATTCGAGCCGTTTGGAGGAGGTCTGCACGCTGAAGACGAACATCCTGCAGATACGCAAGGTGCCGGCTAGCGAGACGGTCGGTTATAGCCGCAAAGGGGTGCTGACCCGCGATTCCATCATCGGCGCTATTCCTATCGGTTATGCGGATGGCTTCAACCGTAAGCTGGGCAACCGCAACGGTAAGGTCTTGGTCAATGGTTGTTTCGCACCGATCGTGGGTAATGTCTGCATGGATGTCTGCATGATCGATCTGACGGACGTTCCGAACGTGAAGGAGGGCGACTCTGTCATCCTCTTCGGCAAGGGACACCCGATCCAAGGCGTGGCGGATACGTTAGGCACCATCTCGTACGAGGTGCTGGCGGGTATCTCCAAGCGTGTGAAACGTGTTTATTATCGTGAATAATTGAATAAGAGAACCATTATATCTCTATTCGCTGGCAAACATGGTCGCTTAGACTGCTGTCCCATTCTCCTAATTGATATGATTTTAGGGGAATGTTCGTAAATGTATAGTCAATAAAGAAGGGCTTGTCCCTTTTGAACTGATGATAATATGTTGCGGTCGTCTCTGCACCGATGCTCTCTCCTGACTTGGTGTGATACGCACTGACTATGCCCATGGACTCAAGGAATGTGAAAATCGATTGAATGCTATATTGTTTA
Source organism: Paludibacteraceae bacterium (assembly GCA_017649635.1). Taxonomy (GTDB): domain Bacteria; phylum Bacteroidota; class Bacteroidia; order Bacteroidales; family Paludibacteraceae; genus UBA1181. The sequence goes on from JAGCGM010000051.1 coordinate 8,617, forward strand.
TTTTCACCGGATTGCCCTTTGTAGCAATTCATGTCGCCTGATATTAGGGTTGGATAGTCCCTTAGGTGGCATGCGTATTCTTGTAAAGCCTCCATCGCTATTCGAGGGTAGGGTTTTGGTTTGTTTTTGTTGGTGGTCGTAGGCCATGCTGCTATGATTAGTTTGCCTTCTATAAGCAATGGCAGAAAATATTGATGCTTGGAATTGAACCAATCGGGAACCTCTGCTTGAACATTGGGTTTCCAGATAACTCCCAACCCTTTTTTCTCGGATTCTCCCATCCATTCCATTTGATATCCTTCGGGTAGCGATACTAATGATGGACAAGATATTTCCGGAAGAATATAAATGTCCGCATCGTATTCCAATACTTTGTCAATCTTTGTTTGGGTTGAATTGTGGATGTTGTATGTCAATATCTTCATTCTGTATTTTTTTTACCGATGAGGCAAATATACGAATTGTTTCTTCCATCCATGTGTGTACCGTGGAAAAATGTATCCTGCTTTTTTACTATTCTTATGGATTGGACAAGTGATGTGTTAGTCGATACGCTATCTTAGCTTTGCTGAAAGATTTCTTATCCCCTTATTCTCCTTCCTTGTTTTGGCTCTTGACGTATTGCGAAGGGGTCATGCCGTACTTCTCCGAGAAACAGTTGCTGAAGTATTTAGGGTCGGAGAATCCTACGTTGTAGGCGACGTCGGCGATGTTGTGCTTGCCGCTTGCCAGGATATCCGCAGCGTGTTGCAGCCTGACCGCCTTGATGTATTCGGACGGGGAGCAGCCTGTGATGGCTTTGAACTTGCGGAAGAGTTGCACACGGCTCAACGCAGTCTTTTCGGCGAGGAACTCTACGGAGAGGTTGCTGTCTGAGATATTGTCTGAGATGGTTTGGTTTATCTTGCGCAGGAAAGCGTCTTCTTGGCTCTCTGGAATCTCTATCTTCGGTGTGCTGAGGATATTCTTCCTGATGTGTTCCCTTTGCAATTCCTTGTTCTTGAGCAGGGTGGAGACTTTCGCCTTGAGGATGTTCTCGTTGAATGGTTTCGTCACGTAGTCGTCCGCACCGTAGTTGATACCGTCTATCTGGTTGTCTATGCTCGCCTCGGTGGTGAGGAGGATGACAGGGATGTGTTGCGTGAGTGGTTCGTTCTTGATGTGGTGGCAGAGGGTCTTTCCGTCCATCTCAGGCATGACGATGTCCGATATGATGATGTCGGGTATCTCCGCCGTGGCGATCTCCAGGGCTGAAGCACCGTTGCTGGCGCATCGTACGTCGTACCAGTCGGAGAAGAGCTCGTTGAGGTAGGTGCGTATCTCTTCGTTGTCGTCCACGATGAGGAGCTTGTATTGCTTGTTCGTACTGCTCTTTTCCACGTCCGGCGTGATCGTATGGGTCGTGTTCGCGCTTTCCTCCTGTTGCTTGAGTTCCCCTTTCGGGAAATGGATGGTGAAGGTGGTGCCTTCCCCTTTCTGGCTGGCAATCTCCCAGTGCCCGTTGTTTTGTATGATGAACTCGTGGCAGATCATTAGTCCCAGACCGGAGCCTTTTTCGTTGTTGGTGCCGAAGGTGGAGCTGAGGTGGTTTTCCTGGCTTAGCTTCCTGATTTGCTCTTCATCCATGCCTATTCCGTTGTCTTGGATGGACCATAGGATGCTTCCTTGCTCGTCGCTGATGCGTATGTTAATCTTACCTCCCCGCGGAGTGAACTTGATAGCGTTGCTGAGCAGGTTGCGTATGATGGAGGATACCATTCTTTGGTCTATGTGCGCCGAATTGTTCGTGTTGTTTTGTATGGTCACCTCAATCCCCTTTTCGGAGAGTATGTTCTGCAGTAACGTCACGCTTTCCTTGGAGAGTGCGTCCAGGTAATAGTCTGACGGAGAGAACAGTATGGTGTTGTTTTGTATCCTGGCCCATTCCAGGAGGTTCTCCATCTGGTCTTGTAGGTTCTTGGCCGACTTGAAGGTCTGCTGCACCTTCTTGTCCCGCTCCTCTTCGTCGTACTGCCGGTTCGGGTTGGTGAGCAGGGAGAGGTTGCCGACGATGGCGGTGATTGGGTTGCGCAGGTCATGCGCGATGATGGACATGATGCGGTCCTTGAGGTTCAGCGTCTCGTCCAGCTTCCTGTTCTGTTGCTCGATCTTTTCGTTCTTGGTGCGTAGTTCGTCCGTGCGTTGGGCCACGATTCTTTCTAGCACCTCCTGCTTCTGCTTCAGCCTCTTTTCCCTCAGTTTCAGAACGAGGTGGAAGACGAGGAAGACGGTTAATAGGCAGAGGGCTCTGAACCACCATGTTTGCCACCATGCGGGAGCGATGATGATGGTGAGTGGTTTTGAGGTGGAGCATCTGTCTCCGTTCTGTTCGCAGGCTTTCACGAGGAAGGTGTAGGTGCCGGCGTCGAAGTTGGTGAAGAAGGCCCTTCGTTCCTTCCCGACGAACATCCATTGCTGGTTATGGCCCTCCATGGTGTAGTAGTAGGTGAGGTTCTCCGCCTGACCGTAGTCTATACCGAAGTACTCTATGCCGAAGTGGTTTTGGCCATGGTTCAATCGTATGGTGTCCGCGAAGGCCAGGGCTTCGTTGAGTGTCGTGCCTTGCTGGCTCTCCACCTTCTGCCCGTTCACGTAGAGGTCTTTCAGGTAGACGACCGGCTTGTATTGACCCTTGCTGATGATCTCTTGCGGATGGAAGGAGAAGAATCCGTTGTTGCTGCCGACGTAGATTTCTCCGTCTTTCGCCTTGTAGATGGCGCAGGCGGCGAAGGAATATCCACCCAGGTCGCCCGACATGTCAAAGTGCCTGACGATGTTCGAGTCGGGGTTGAATAGGATGATTTCGTTCGTGGCTGTAATCCAGAGGTTGCCTTGGTTATCCTCCGTGATGGCGTTCAGCGTTTGCGGCAGGTGGTATTCCTCGAATTGGGAGGAGAAGGCCTGTTTCTCTTCGTCGAAGAGGTTGAGTCCGCCCGTCGTGGTGATGAGCCAGATCCTGTTCTTGCTGTCGCAGATGCACATCTTCGACTCGTTTTGCGCCAGTGCGTCGTTTTGCTCGTTCAGGGTGTATATGTGTCTCTGCCCGTTCTGGTGGCATACGACGCCGTCGCTGGTGCATACCCATAGTCTACCTTGGTTGTCCCGCATGATATAGTTGGCCCATTGCGGGTTATCTTCCGAGAAGATGCTGGATTGGCAGTTGAGCTTGCTGGTCACCTCTCCTGTGGCGTCGTTGATGAGGCATACGCCCGCACCGTCCGTCGTTAGCCATACGGAGTCGCCTTCGATCAAGATGTGGTGTATGTTGTTGGTCGGCAGCGTGTTGTTTCCTTCCCCTTTGGAGTATACTTTTTTCTGTCCCGTTTGGGTGTTGTATTTGGTGACACCGATATTGCTATTGCCCCATGTGGCGTACCAAAACTCGTTTTCCTTGCCTTCCTTCACGTCGAGGATGATGTTCCCGAACTCCCTTTTGCCGGTGAATTGTTTGGTGTGTAAGGTTTGGGTGTTCAGTCCGCCACCGTCTGTTCCGATCATCATCGTGCCGTTGTTTTCGCAGAAGCTGGTCACTGCGTTGTTCGTGATGCTGTTGTGGTCTTCGCTGCTATGTTTGTAGTAGTTGAAGCTGTTGGCGGTGTTGTTGGAGAAGAATAGCCAGTAGTGGTGCGTGCCGATCCAGATGTTTTGTCGGTTGTCTTCCGTGATGCTGTTGATGGTTACCTTGTCGACGGTGGATGGCAGGACGACTTGGCTGTTCGAGAATCCTTTCGCCTGTGTGTCATAGACCAGCAGGTTGCCGTTCACGAAGCCGATCCATACCCTTTTCCTCGAGTCTTCGTATGTCTTCGCCACGAAGTTGCTCATGAAGAGGTCCGGCGTGTTCTCTTTTGTGTAGGAGCGAGTCGTGTTGTTGGCGGGGTCGTAGATGAAAAGACCCTCGTTGCGGGTTCCGATGTATAGTTGGCCGTC
>JAGCGM010000052.1 GCA_017649635.1 Paludibacteraceae bacterium
ATAGAAGGGGGCCTGACCCGGAACGGAGTGTTGATCACGCAGGCGGAGAATAAGCTGAAGTATGCCACCGTGACAACCATCGAGACCAGCGGCAAGGCGATCGTCAGCAAGCGGGCGGAGCTCTTGGACCTCAAGTCCATGCCTTCGGACAAGAGTGCGGAGGCGTTGGTGAAGTACTTCTCCGACAACGACGAACTGAATCAGGTGATCGGTCAGCTCGCGGACTCCATCCGGGATGTGGAGACGATGGGAGGATTGATGGGCCAATCGTGGATCGGCGAGACGCAGGCGGACGTCGCCGTCATCAACAACGGGAACGTCAGGATCACTGAATTGCCTGCGGGCGATATCCATCTAGCGGATGTCTTCCGCATAGACCCTTACGACAATGATGTCATCCTGCTGGAGCTGACGGGTGAAGAGCTGAAGGCGCTCCTCCTGGCCTGCCAACGTGCCGACGAGGCGAAGTTCCCTTTCCTGATCGGGGCGAAATACGAGGCGAAGGTGAACCCGAAGGACCCTTCCCAAATCGAGCGCCTCACCCTGAAGCATATGGACGGGAAGAAATTCGACATGAAAAAGAGTTACAAGGTGGTGACCAGCAGTTATGTGATGAGCATCTCGAAGTTCAATTACAAGAAGAAAAAGGAGGTGCTCGACGTGAAATGCAATGCCTTGATGGTCAGGTACATCAGGAGGGTTCGGAACATCAGCCAGCCGAAGATTTGCAACGTGTTGGTCAGGTAGAAGGATATGGTGGGTTTGTTTAAGCGCTTGTTCATTTACAATTTAACTATTTACAATTTACGATTTAAACATTTACTATGATTTTCTATTTAGCTATTTGTTCACTTACTATTTAACTATTTACGATTTACTTCGTATATTTGTTTGTCAGATATTCTTTAGAAAACAATTTATCAAAACATGTGTAGACATATATCGGCTATATTGCTTGCGGCATTTGCGCTAATGGGATGCCTCTCTTGTCAAAAGGGGGGATTGCGGCACAAAATCAATTTTTATTATTGGAAATCCTCCTATCAGGTGGATGAGGAAGTTCGGTCGTACACGAAGGAACTCGGTTGTGAAAAGGTTTATTTGCACTATTTCGACGTCGTGAAGAAAGGCGACCTCGTATACCCCGTCAATTTCATAAAACCGATCAAGCAGAATCCGCTGCATCAGGATTCAGTGCGTTTCATACCCGTCATATTTATAACGAATGAAGTCTTTGAGGAGATAGAAGAGCATGGGATCCAGTCTTTGGTCGGATCAATCACCTCCCTGATTAATGACATCTCCTACCATGTGGGTGGCCCCTGTTATTGTAGAGAAGGGGATAAAGAAAACAGTTGGAGTCCGTGTGCCGAGCAGCCCGATCCGGAAGACGATCCGCAGTCGCCCTTTTATAGGGAGATCCAGTTCGACTGCGATTGGACCCAAACCACCAAGGAGAACTATTTCACCTTCCTTTCCCTTATGAAGGATTATTTGCCGGGTGTGAAGATCACCAGCACCATCCGCCTGCATCAGATCAAGGATAGGGAGACGATGGGCGTTCCTCCTGCCGACAAGGGATACCTCATGTGTTATGCCACGAGTGGGGTCAACGACGGGTCGGACTCCAACTCTATCCTGGACATCGACCTATTGAAAAGCTACACCAATGACCTGAAGAAATACCCGCTTCCGCTCGACTATGCACTTCCGATCTACTCATGGGGCATCGTCTCCAATCATGAGGGGAAAGTGAAGTTAGTGAATGGTCTGTCAAGCAATGACATGGGTGATATAAGGTTCAAGAAGATTGGTGAGAACAAGTATGAGGTGCTGGAGGATTGCTTCCTCAACGGGCTCTACATCAACGAGGGGTTCACCATCGAGATTGAAGAGATTACGCCTACGCTCGTGCGGAGCGCCATCCAATATTTGGACGAAAAGCTCGGAAAGGATTATACCATCGTATATTTCCACCTGAGCAAAGGTTTTTTGAAAAGATATTCTGTCGATGATTTAAAATGAAGTTGATATGAGACGATACTTCCTTATAACAATTTTTGCCCTTGGTTGGGCGACGAATCTCTTCCCTTGCGCGAATATAGAGATTGAATCCGTAAGATCCTCCAATGACCTTTTCTGCGAAGCTGTACCTTTTGATGACGACTTCGATTATCTTATTGAGAGCGGGGAATGCAGGGATTTCCAACTTTTCTACGACCATTTTTGTTTCGGTTGCTACAAGGAATGGCCCAATGCCGGGAATATGGAGGAGTGGGCGAAATACCTGAAAATAAATGCGGACCAGGCTTATTATTTGGTCAACAAGGTATCACAACAGACGATAGACTCTTTGCTGGTTGATGGGTCATGCAATGATCCCCAGCTGAAGTTCGCAGACAAGGCCTTTTGTAAAAAATGGTGTGCCGCCTTAAACTACATCTCTTTCGCGAAGTATCTGGAGCCTTACATGGGCTGGACAAATGATGTGGACACTTATTCCCTCTGGCAATATCCGTACGAGACAAGGTGGGGGTACGAAGAAAGGAAAGCAAACATCATGAGCTTGGACTACACAACAGTCATGAACAATATGATTGAGGCTTATGGTAGGCAGAAGGACAAGGAGTTGAAACTCCGGTATGGTTACCAAATCGTTCGTTTCGCACATTATAACGGGCAATACGAGGCTGCGGTACGATACTTCAACAAGTATGTGGAACCGCTGAATTATAAGCCGGAGATCTACTATTACGCGTTAAGCCAAAAGGCGGGCGCGATGCTCAAATACAAAAAGGCAGAAGAGGCATGGGAAGAAATTGACGAGCATACGCAAGCGAACAGCCAATATGCAAAAGATTTCCTCAAGGTATTTACCTACTCCAAGGACTTGAAATATGTCGCTTATAAATCTTTGAGAGATGGTGCTTGGGAGATTCTCTATAAAAGGGTGGAATCTCTCCCTGAAAAGGAGGCATGCAGCCTCTACTTCATGTTAGGATTTGGTTCCTTCAACGACGGGTTGAAAGAGATGGAGAAGATCGCCGCCATCTCCCCCAATTCATACATGGTGGATGTCCTGATGAGCGGTTATCTCGCCGACCTATCCCTCAACGAACACTCCACTGATGGACTGAAAAACGCTAATCTCGAACATGCGTTGCATTTGGCGGAATCCATGCTCCAAAAGTCTTCCCGTCAGGATTTTTGGCATCTCTGCGCCGCCCATTTGTCTGCCTACAACGGTATGAATGACCAAGCGAGACAGCATCTATCGAAGGTGAAGAGCAACCGCCCTTGCTTCAAGGCTAACAAGGATTTGCTCTCCGCCTACATGATGATTAATGACGTTGATAAGATGACCAGGGAGGCGGCGAATAACATCTACGGGAAGTGCGGGGATATCCTCGGAGAACCTTTCTTGCGCAAGATGTTGGCGGAACGTATGGGTGATGACATGGAGATGCAACGGAACCTGCTCTCCTTCGAATACCTGAAAGGTTTCGACAGCGGGTTGTGGGAAAAGGCCATTGCCTTCGGAACCAACTACAACCTGAATGGCTTTGAGAAATGGTTGCTGAAGAGCAACAACTATTCGTCGGATAGCGCGCGTGGCGAACTTTCCAGAAGCTACCTTTATGAAGGGAACATTCCTAAGGCGCTTGAATATGCCCCGTTCTATAAGACAGAGGATATGTCAATGAAGAGCGTCTTCTGCTATAATGTAGACCACGTCTATAGGAGTTCCTCGGAAGAGCAGAATGATTTCCACTCGGATTACACCAATGAGCTGATTGACAAGAGGATGAAACTGGACAAGGTCTCCTATGTGAAACTGCTGAAGCAACTCGACGCCTTGTACAAGACTGCGCAGACAGATGGTGAGAAGGGGGCGAAGGCTGCTTTTCTGCTGGGTAATTTCTACTTCAACATCAGTCCCCATGGGTATTATAGAGACCGCATATATGGGTTCGGTTTTTGGGATACCTATGCTACGGAAGAATATAGCTTCAAAACGGACAGGAAATTCCTTGAAATGGCTGACCAGAAAAACTTTCAGGACAATGAATTGAAAGCGAAGATCATTTTTGCGATGGCAAAGGTGGACGGTGAGAACCATGGCAAACCTGGAGACAATTACCGACGGCTGACGAGTTGGTACAAACGAACGAAGGCGTACAAGACTTTTGTCTCCAAATGTTCGTACTTCAGCAAATATGTGAATGATTAAATCATGCCATCATGCATGAATGACGGTGAAAATATGTATTTTTGTTCAGAAAATTAATGGTGTAGATTATGATAGACTTAAAACACATTAGCCCGAAGCTTAAACATACCGAATCGGGCAATTTCTTCCTGATGGCGGGACCATGCGTCGTTGAGGGAGAGGAGATGGCGTTCCAGATCGCGGAACATGTAGTGGCACTCACGGAAAGATTCAAAATACCATATATCTTCAAGGCATCCTACCGCAAGGCGAACCGCTCCAAGGCGGACTCCTTCACGGGAATCGGTGACGAGAAGGCGCTGAAGATTCTGAGGAAGATCAGCGAGACGTTCGACGTGCCGGTCGTATCCGACATCCATTCGGAAGAGGAGGCGCAACTGGCGGCCGAGTATGTGGACATCCTGCAGATCCCTGCTTTCCTTTGCAGGCAGACCGACCTCCTGATGGCTGCGGCGAAGACGGGCAAGGCCATCAACATCAAGAAGGGACAGTTCCTCTCTCCGCCGGCGATGGCTTTCGCGGCGCAGAAGGTGCGCAGCGCGGGCAACGATAACATCATGCTGACGGACCGTGGCACCTGCTTCGGCTACCAGGACCTTATCGTGGACTTCCGTGGCATCCCTGAGATGCAGAAGATAGGCTATCCGGTCATCCTGGACGCGACACACTCATTGCAGCAGCCTAACCAAGGCACTGGCGTGACGGGCGGCAACCCCGCCATGATCGAGACCATCGCCAAGGCGGGCGTGGCGGTAGGCGTGGACGGACTCTTCATGGAGACCCACTTCGACCCTGCCCATGCCAAGTCGGACGGCGCGAATATGCTGCCGCTGGACAAGATGGCGGACCTCCTCGAAAAATTGGTGCGTGTGCGCGAAGCAATCCTTTGATCATAGGCAATATCCGTGGATCGGCTGATCGAGTACTTCCGGGGATACATGCCCTTCTACCGTCGCAACCTGAAGCTGGCTGTGCCGGTCATGTTGGCGCAACTGGGCCAGGCTATGGTGCAGCTGCTGGATACCATCATGGTGGGGCAACTGGGCAAGACGGAGCTGGCGGCTGTCTCCTTCGGGGGAGCAGTGTTCTTCGTCGGCTTCGCAGCCGCCTTGGGTCTCTCGTTCGGCTCGACACCACTCATCGGGGTGGAGTATGCCTCCGGACATCACCGCAAGGTATCCTCCATCTTCCAGAACTCCATCCTCTTCAACACGATCGTCACCCTGGTGATCGGGTCGCTGATGCTGGGGCTCTACCACTTCATGGATAGTCTCGGCCAGCCGGAGGAGGTGTGTCCGATGGCGAAGTCCTACTACCTGATCCTGCTCTCCTCGCTTCCTTTTGTTCTGTGGTTCCAAGCCTTCCGACAGTTCATGGACGGTGTGGGCAACACGAAGTACGCCATGATCGTGACCGTTTCGGGCAATGTGCTCAACATCCTCCTCAACTGGTTGCTCATCTTCGGTGAGCTCGGGTGTCCGAGGCTAGGCGTGGACGGAGCGGCCTATGCGACCCTCATCTCGCGCGTCTGCATGTGCTTCGCCTTCATCCTGCTGGTACGGGCCAAACAACCCTATTCACGCTATTTCAAGTTCTTCGGCTGGGATAAATTCACCCTGCGGGAGCTCAAAGACCTCCTGCGGATCAGTTCGCCCATCGGGCTGCAAATGTTCATGGAGACCTTCGGCATGAATGTGGCGGTGATGTTCGTCGGACTCTGCGGCACCGTCGCCTTGGCGAGCCATCAGATCGCCATCACCATCTCCTGCGTCACGTGGATGATCAGTTGCGGCATCGCCTCCGCCACCACGATACGCGTCAGCCACCAACTAGG
>JAGCGM010000009.1 GCA_017649635.1 Paludibacteraceae bacterium
CCGAATACATCCAGTCTCTCATTGACGCACGAGAGAAAGAAGATATTAGCATCTTCCTTGACTGTATGGCACGCCTCCACATTGCTCATCTGCAACATGACATACAAAACTACGAGAAATCCATGCAAGACGAAGTGGACAGAAAAGGTGGACAGAAAAATCCCAAAGTGGACAGAAAAGGTGGACAGAAAACTCGTGAAGCCATTCTGTCGCTCATCGCAGAGAATCCACAAATCACCTCCATGCAAATGGCGGAGAGACTCGGCATAAACCGTAGTGCCATCTCCAAGCACCTCAAACGTATGCAAGCAGAAGGTGTCGTTCGTCGCATAGGTCCGGACAAGGGCGGACACTGGGAGGTGGATCATAACACAAACGGATAAGATCCTCTTACTCGAAAAGGAGGAAATTATCATGTTGCATTACATCGCTCCTTAAGGTACGGCAAAAAAGTGATAGTATTACACACATTCGCTATGTAGGTAGCGGTTATAGTGGTTATTGGAAGGTGTTTGACGATAAATAAAAACACGAAATAAGGAAAGGGTCCCTTGTTGAATACAACGAGCGTACATACAAATACGAGAGTAAAAAATTGAACAAAACACAATAAAAGGGAAGAAAATCACATTCCTTTTGAGTGTATCTTACGTGGTTTTCATAATTAATTCGTATCTTCGAAGCACATCCAGACATACCTTCTCCCGAGGAAGATGTGACAACAGCTAACCAAACTTGCCACAATGTAAGGAATGCAAGAAATTGGCTTAAAAGGTAGACATCATATACCTTTAATGGCAAAAACTTGCAAAAACAAAGGGCAATTCCTCACCTATTTCACCAAGCTATTTGTAGAGGAAGTTACGTACAATATTCGTTTCCTCACAGAACGAGGGAATAATGTATGGTGGTTCGATGGTGAGCGAGTGAACTTCCGCAGCGACTCAACAAGCAAGATCCTCAATCTTATGTATGCTGCCCCAGACATCACTATTCAGAAGCTATCAAATGAGGTGGGTATCAACGTTGCAGCCGTAAACAAGCAACTGAAGCAGCTGACCACCAAAGGCTACATACAACGAGTAGAGAAAGATGGCACATGGCGACTAATTATCACGCCATCGGTATAAATTTAGCACGGAATACAGACATCATCCAACCACTTCCCGACCGGTCCCAAATCCATGATCAATCCGTCTATATGATACTTGGAATTAAGCGCGGGAACATGCTTATGAAAAAATCACACGCACATTCTTGATATTAAAAAATATCCTCTACCTTTGTGGCGTACCCACTACGGGTGCGGACATATATAGAAAAACGTTTACTGACGTTTTCCTTTGACGAGCCAAAATCTCGCAAATTTTGAATCATCTGTCAAAGAGAATGCAACGGTGGACGCTTGCGTTGGTGTGCATTGATTTGCAGCGCCTATTTTGATGTGTTTATATACATCGGGCGGACTGTGTCATTCATAACCAAACGTGGGCTTCGCGTTGCTCAATCTTACAGATGATAGGCAATGCGAGAGCCTTGGTTCGTGGGAGCGAGTAACAAGATTCCCACGTTTTTCTTTTTTATAACTTATAACTAAACTAATTTCAGGGATGGGAATTAACCTGACTTATTAAGTATGAGTACAATTCCTAAGATTGTCCTTGAAAATCCTTTTAGGATACTTGGTGTATATGCAAATTCCTTCAAAAAGGATATTATTGCAAATAAGGGGAAAGCTATGGCTTTTTTAAAAGTAAACAAACCTGTGGAATTTCCTTTGGATTTAAAAGAGACATTACCACTACTTCCTCGCACTCTTGACATGATGAATGAGGCAGAAGCACATCTCGCAATAGCAAAGGAACAAATAAAATATACGCAGTTTTGGTTCTTAAAAATGACTCCAATTGACGATATTGCCTTCAACCATCTTGTGGCGGGGAACATATCACAAGCTAAGGAAATGTGGTCCAAGCAAGAGTCGTTGTCTTCTCTACACAATAAACTGGTGTGCTTTCTAATAGAGGATAAACCTTGGCTGGCATTAAAAACTGCCGAGAAACTTTACAAGAATTTCGGAGAGTCATACATTAACAAGGTGGATGCCAATTGTACACTTCAGATGTCAGGCACAGAGTTGTTCCATCAATTCATCGATTCACTGGGAGAAGAAGTGGGCATGCAGAAACTCTTAAGTTATGAACTAGAAATAGAGACAAAAAACTACATTAGCAGTCAGACTGTAGGCCCGCTTATCAACAATATTTCCTCGGAAGTTGACAAAGCTAAACAAGTTGATCGCAAAGACCCTATGGCAAGAAAGAATGCTGGCCAAAATCTGATGGTAGCTACAAAAGAGCCATTACAACAACTAAAAGGAATCCTGACGGCTAACGATTCTCAGTATCAGATGATTGCTGACAAATTGGGCCTAGAAATTCTGCAATGTGGTATTGACTACTTCAATAAATCCGAAGATGATGACGCACCCCACACAGCAATGAAACTACAGAAGTACGCTCAATCTATAGTCATGGGAACTTTAGCTAAACAGCGTTGTGAAGAAAATGTGAAAATTCTTAAAAAAATAATAGACGAACTCCCACCTAAAGAGGTTACTACGGAAGATAAAGCCATTAAAGCAGAATTGGCAGAGTTCGTGCGTTTGCCTGACAAGATATCGCATGCAATGACCCTCCTGAACAACACGAAGCCACATCTTTGTAGCATAAGAATGAAGTTGGGAGCAACAAATGAATACTTACTCAAGAAATCGACACAGATTGTTGGAAATGCTCTCCATAATGTTGTTGGAGAAGTAAATGAAGCGCAGGAACCATTAGCTCGTTTGAGCAAATTATTGGGAGAAATGGACCCCACAGCGAGAAGAATTCTGCTTTCAAGCAACAATGACGTGTCACGACAATTCAGAGAAATAGAGGAAAGGGTCAAGAGTGTACTAAGAGAAGCATGGAAAGTAACTCTATTAATGGACGAGTTCGAAATGGAAAATGACTTCAAAAGCCATTATCGTGAGAATAGAAACACATTGAAATCTCTGTGTAGCAACTTTGATGTGTCTACATCAGAAGGGGAAGTCAATTCTACCTACAAGATGAACTGGGCATCAGAAGGGGGAGTCAATTCTACCACAAGAACAGTAGCAACTCCTTCGCCAAGGCCAGTATCTACGTCAAAGCCTTCGTCTCTAAGAACTTCTACAGCATATAGTAATAGCTCTACTAGCAAAAGTTCCTCTTCAAGTTCAGATGGGCCTAATGGTTGTATTGTTGCTATTGCCATTATTGTGATACTCGGAACAATATTAGGAGCAATAATTTCAGCAAATGATGGTGACTTTGCTGTTGGCTACATTTGGGCCTTTTTTATTGCTTGTATAGTTTACAAAGTTAATGAGTGAATAAATATGAAGAAAGTCCTTTCAATTATTATGGTTATTGCCTATGTTTCAGCATGGGGCAACACCAATGACTCTTTGAAAATCGTATCTCTTCAAAGAGAAGTGAGTGATTTGAAAACTGCGGTCTCCAGACTTCAGCAGGAAGAGGGGAGCTTGAGAGATTTGTATCATCAACATGCAAAGATTTTGGATAGTTTGCAAGTTCAGCAGCAACAGCAAGTTGAGAATGTCAGATTTTTGGCTGACGAGTTGGGAACTGACATCTCTAATGCCAATCAAAAGATTGACAGCAATGTTAATACATTGTCAGAAAGCATCAACAACCGTACGTGGCTTGGAGCATTGGGAATTCTGATAGCCATAGGAATACTAGCTTGTGCCTATTATGTGTTACGAAAAAAGATTAGTAGAGGAACAACTACAATTGACATGATTCGCTCAGCACAAGAAGAATTTGAGACAGCACAGAAGGCGATGCAAGAAGAGTCGGTTAAACTAGATAACAAGTTGGTAGAGTTGTTGGATAAAAAGATTGAAGCCACACCAACGTCCAATGCTACCGAACAAACAGACCATGCCTTAGCACTAAAAGTTGCAGATGAGATTGTTCGTATAGAAACCAACATGTCTCGCATGGATACAACTATAAAGGGCTACAAACAATTGGCAAAAGCTGTTGAGCGTATCAGAATGAACTTCTTGGCTAACGGCTATGAAATCGTAGAAATGCTCGGCAAGCCCTATAATGAAGGAATGAAAGTAATCGCAAACTTTGTCTCTGATGACACCTTAGCAGAAGGAGAACAAAAGATAACGGGAATCATCAAGCCACAAATCAACTATAAGGGCAAAATGATACAGTCCGCACAAATAACAGTGAGTCAAAATCTATAATACAATACCAATATGGCACGAGTAAAAATCGATTATGGCATTGACTTGGGCACAACAAACTCGTCAATATGCCGAATGGAGAAGGGAGAACCTATAGTAATAAAATCGGACATTGGGGCAGACACATTGCCTTCTTGCGTTTCTGTAAACAGGAAAGGTGGACTACGTGTTGGGGCTACAGCCTATAATACAATGAAAAGTGACAAGAGGCAAGCAACAAAAAGTTGGAGAAAAGCAGACTCTAACACGTATATCGAATTCAAACGCACAATGGCAACAGACACAAAATACCATTGTTCTAACAAAGGATGCGACTATTCATCAGAGGAACTATCTGCAGAAGTTCTTAAAGCGCTGAGGTCATTTGTCACCGACGAAGTGTTTCGTTCCATCGTCATCACCGTACCTGCCAAGTTTACTGTCGGACAAAAAACCGCAACCATTGAGGCTGCAAAGATGGCTGGCTTTGACCATTGCGAGCTATTACAAGAGCCTATCGCAGCTTCATTTGCATATGGTCTGACCTCAGAGCAGAAGAATGGAATCTGGATGGTGTTTGACTTTGGCGGTGGCACATTCGATGCGGCATTGCTAAAAGTAGAAGATGGTATTATGCAGGTATTCGACACGGCTGGAGACAACTATCTGGGTGGTAAAGACCTTGATGCTGCTATCGTTGAGAACATTATCATTCCCTATTTAAAGGGCAAATATGCTATTGATGGCATTTTAGCAGACAAGGAGAAGAACGAGGTGCTTCGAGATGCTATGAAGACATATGCAGAAGAAGTGAAGAATCAATTATCATTCAAAGACTGCGAGGACATCCTTTCCAATCTTGGTGACTTAGGCGAGGATGAGGATGGCGAAGAGATTGAACTTGACCTTACCGTCACCCAACAACAAGTATTTGATGCGATGCAGCCAGTGTTCCAAAAAGCAGTTGATGTCTGCAAAACATTATTGGAACGTAATAATATAGATGGTTCTCAATTGAACAAACTGATTCTTGTAGGTGGCCCAACACACTCACCGCTGATTCGTCAGATGCTTCGTGAACAGATAACACCAAATGTAGACACGAGTATTGATCCGATGACTGCCGTAGCAACAGGTGCTGCCCTCTATGCTTCAACGAAAGATGCTGACGTGAAGGATTGTGATATCGAGGTTGGAACCATCAAGCTAGAAATTGGTTATGAGGCTACATCTGTTGAATATACAGAATGGATTAGTGTGAAATTAAATAAGACGGGTTCTGGCGCTTCGTGTCCAAACAAAGTGTTGGTAGAATTTGTACGTGGCGACAATGCTTGGTCAAGCGGTAAAACAGAAATTGATGAAATAGGCAATGTGATTGAGGCTAATCTTGTGGAAGGCAAATCGAATGCTTTCACCGTTATTACCTATAATGAAAAAGGTGACCAAATTCCTTGTTTCCCGTCAGAGATAACTATCATTCAAGGTTCAAAAGTGGGTTCTGCCCCATTACCTTATAACATAGGCATAGCCATTTGGGATGACCATAAGAATAAAGCGATATTTAAGGCAGCAACTGGTTTGGAGAAGAATAAGCCTGTGCCAGCCATTGGAGTAGTCAATGGACTTTCCACCTCAAAGCAGTTGCGCCCAGGAATGATTGGCGATGTACTGACAATACCTATCTATCAATGTGAAGATGATCCTGAAGTTGGTAGAACAGCCGCCCTATATGAGTATGTCGCAGACGTGGTAGTTACTGGCGAAGAAGTGGAATCTTTGATACTAGAGAATAGCCCTGTAGACATTACGCTGAAGGTTGACTCTTCTGAACAGATGACAATGGACATCTATTTCCCATCAGTGGACTTCACAGTATCGAAGTCACTTGATACCAGCAAGAAGCAAAGTGTGGACGAGGCTGAAAAACTGATACCACAGATGATTCGTGATGCTCAGCGTGACATCAATCGCTTGGCAGAATCGGGCATTAACACGGGTAACCTACAATTGGAGTTGAATACAGTAATTGACGAAGGCAAGAATAGTCAAGAAAAGAAGGCTGTTTTGCAACACCTCAAAGAAGTGCTCCGTAAGATTGAAGATGAAGATGCTGGCACAGAATGGGAGCGTCTTGAAAAAGAAATACGTGAAGAGTTTGAACGCTTGGAGAAAGCAGATAGGGAACTTGGTAATGACAAGAGCCATCAACTCGTTAGTCAACTTAGGAATCAGACAGATCAAGTAATCCGCTCAAAGAATGTCTTGATGGGGCGTGATGTGCTGGAACAGATAACCCATGTTTTCTTCCAACTCACCATGATTTATCAGTGCATGGGGCTAATACGTGATTGTAATAACAACTTTGGTCGTTTCCGTTGGAAGGACGCTAACCGTGCTCGTCAACTTTTGAACCAAGGTATGGCTGCTATGGCAAATCAGCCAACTGTAGAGCAACTTCAGCCAATTGCAGCTCAACTTATTGAACTGATGCCAAGAGAGGATGCAGAAAATGCTGGTGGATTCTTACATTAAACGCTATGTTTCTATTTCAAAAAGGACAAAAAATCGATAATCGCTATACGGTAGTGTTTCCTCATAAAGAAGGTTCTTATGCGGAAACTTATCGTGTAAGGGATACTTCAGGAAAACTGAGGTTCCTCAAACTGATATATTACTCGAAGTTGCAATATTCTCAGTTTGACAAAGATGGTAGTATTATTGAGATAGAGGTCGCTAAGATGCTGAACCATCCCAATGTCTGCAAGTATGTGGATAGCGGGAATTTGATAGCCAATGGGCAACAACTGGCATACATCGTGACAGAATTTGTTAGTGGTGAGACATTGGACAAGAGGATTGCCCGTGAAAATTTAAGTATCTATGAAGTCAAGCAGGTGGTAAAGGCTTTGCTTTTGGCATTACAATACCTGCATTTACAGGAACTCCCAATTATACACGACGAAGTGACAGTACAGAACTTGATGCTCGATCTTTCTGGCACGATGGAGAACCTAAAGTTGATTGACTTTGGCTATGCAAAATTCTTGAATCAAGATCCATCCAAGCCAAACTTGAAGCAACTCAATCCATTCTATATGGCACCAGAGCGATTGAACGGGGTGAGTTGTGTGCAGTCAGACTTGTATTCTGTTGGTGTAATCCTCTATCAATTGATCTTTGATGAATTGCCTTGGTTCTTTGATGCGTCAAGGATGAGTGAACAGCAAGTTGTTGAAAGATTGCAAGTAGAACGGGAGCATCCATTGCGAATGCCTAATATTGATATGTTTGAGTTAGACGAGCAACTGCTGAACATTATCAATAAGGCAACACAGAATGATGCGCAAGACCGTTTTCAGACGGCACAAGAAATGATGGATGCTATTGATGGGAAAGTCAAGGTGGATATTATAAAAAAAGAATCAGAAGCCTCACATTCTAAAGAATCAAAGAAGAATGCTAAACGTGGAAATGGTTTCGCAGATGTTGCTGGTATGACTGAACTTAAAGAGCAACTACAATCGGATGTTATAGACTTGTTGCAGAATCCTGAGCAAGCAAGAGAATTGGGGCTAAAAATTCCCAATGGATTGTTGTTCTACGGACCTCCTGGCTGTGGCAAAACCTTCTTTGCGGAGAAGTTCGCTGAAGAGACCGGTTTTAACTATCAGTATGTTAGGGGGTCAGACGTGGCCTCACCCTATATTGATGGAGGAAGAGGCAAGATAGCAGATATCTTTAGCGAGGCCAGAAAGAATGCACCAACTATTCTTTTCTTAGATGAGGTAGATTCCTTGATAAGAGATCGCAGTGCCCATAATAATGCCACTACTGCAGGAGCCGTAAATGAATTCTTGACACAATTGAACAATTGTGGTGAGGATGGAGTTCTTGTGATTGCTGCAACTAACAAACCAACGGACATTGACGAAGCAGCACTACGAGCAGGTAGATTGGAATTGAAGTATTACATTCCACAACCTGATAAGGAAACAAGAAAACGGATGTTTCAGATAGGCATTAATAAGCGTAATTATGACTTCGGCATTGATTACGATTTGCTGGCAGAGAGAACAGAGAATTATGTTTCTTCTGATATTAGTCTTGTGATTGATACAGCTGCTCGTCTTGCATTCAGAAGAAAGATTGGTAAGATAACTATGGCACTACTTGAAGAGGCTATCAGCCAGACTAAACCGAGTCTGACATTGGAGCAAATCAAGCGTCATGAAGATATTCGTGATAGATTTATGGGTGTAGTAAATATTAATAAACGTAATAAAGTAGGTTTTTGAACATGAAAATGAATGAATTATTATTAAGGACAGCATTCGCTTGTATGTCATGCGATGGTTCCATAGCAAAAGAAGAAGTTGATTTAATTAAACAAATGTCGGAAGAAAAACATCTGTTTGGAGATGTTGACATAGATAAAGAGTTGGAAATATTAGTCAAAGAAATAAAACAGAATGGCAAAGCATTCTTGAAAAAATTTCTAATAGATTTAAACGAAACGCATTTGTCAGAGGAACAAGAGCTAAAAATAGCTGATGTTGCCGTTCAAACAATCCGTGCAGATAAAAAGATAGATTATAATGAAATAAAGTTTTTCAAGATAATTCGTTCAAATCTAAAGATTGTATCAGACGAAATTCTCCTTAAAAATATAGATGGAATAGATGAGAATTATTTGGCACAAGACATTTGCTCTGACTACCTCCAAATTTATGAAGATTATTTTGGCTCAATCATTTTGTCAAATATCGAAAATCCAAAGGTGAGTACAGCCTTTTAGTCCTTCATACTATAATACTGCCAATTCCCAGAACCAATTACTAAATTAAGAAAATAAACCTTTTTAGCAGGCATAAAAAAACGTTGGGGATACAGCTGTCTACAGACAATTGATATCCCCACGTCGTTTTATGGGGGATCTATAGCAAACAGGATAGAACATTAAGTTTCAAATAATTCTATCCGAATTAGCGATTGTTTCAAGCTCATTCCTTAAAGCCACGTTCTTAGAATCTACCTCATACTGAGACTGCAAGTTTAGCCAGAACTCAGAAGGGATGTCAAGCGCCACCTCCAATTGGGCCGCAACGGCAGGAGTAATATTCTCCCCCTTGAGCAACCTGCTCAGATTAGAAGTCTTCATCCCCATCCTGAAAGCCAACTCCTTCTGCGATATGCCTCTCGCTTTTATCTCATCCTTAACGATTTCCGTAGGATGGACCGCTGCAAATGGAACATATACCGTATGTATATTTGTCTCCATAATATTCATAGAAAAATAAGTTAAAAACTATGGAAGAAATTCCTCCGTAAAAATTTTGTGTAAAATTACTACTTTGCGCAGTTGTTGCCAAATATTACCCAACAAAACTGTAATTTATTCTTCCCCCGCAACCGAACTACTCGCCATAAAAGCAATATATTTGCATATAAATATCCTAAGAATAGCCCGAAAAACAGCCACCCCATGCCCGATAAACTCCCCATCATCACCTCATCAGGCGAAACCGTCGAAGCCTCCGCCCCCGTCATCCTCTCCGCCAGCCGTTCAACGGATATTCCAGCCTTCTATGCACAATGGTTCATCAACCGTTTGCGGGCGGGCTACTGCGTGTGGTACAACCCGTTCAACCAGAGGCCAATGTACATCTCTTTCCAAAACTGCAAGGTGGTGGTCTTCTGGACCAAGAACCCTCGTCCGATACTGCCGCTGCTGCATGAGCTGGATGAGCGGGGCATCCACTACTACTTCCAATTCACCCTCAACGACTACGACCAAGAAGGTTTCGAGCCGAACGTGCCTAGCGTGGAACAACGGGTGCAGACCTTCCGTGAGCTGTCTGAACGAATCGGCAAGGAACGGGTCATCTGGCGCTTCGACCCGCTTATCGTCACTCCACAACTCTCCGTGCGTGATCTGCTGAAAAAGGTTTGGAACCTCGGTAACCAACTGCGTGGACTGACCGACAAACTGGTCTTCAGCTTCATCGACATCAATGGCTACCGCAAAGTGCAATCCAACCTCGTGAAGGAGACCGCCCACTTCTCGAAGGAGACCATCGAACAGGCGGAGTTCACCCAGGCACAGATGAACGAGATCGCCGACGGCCTCGCTAAATGCCGCAACCGCTGGCACGATGAGGGCTGGGACCTGCAACTCGCCACCTGCGGCGAACAGATCGACCTCGACAAGTATGGCATCGAACACAACCGCTGCATCGACGGTGAACTGATGAAACGACTCTGGGCAGACGATAAGGATTTGCTCTACTACCTCTGCTACGGCAAACTACCCGAACGCGACTCCCTCTTCGGACCCGACTTCAGCCGCCCCGCCCTCTCGCTCGAAAAGATGAAGGACAAGGGTCAACGCCTGGCCTGCGGTTGCATGACGAGCAAGGATATCGGCATGTACAACACGTGCAGCCACTTCTGCGTCTATTGCTACGCTAATACCTCGAAGGAGGTGGTAGAGAAAAACAGGAAGCTGCATAGCGGAGAGTCGGAGAGCATCATCCGCTAAGGATGATATAATTTACTACTGATCACAAACGATTAACACAAAAAAAGAAGAAGGAGACCGTCGGAGCACACCCCGAACAGTCACCTTCCTCATGCGAAATATATATCTAATGAATTATTCCACGCTGATAGGCAAGCCCTCCAGATCCAGTTGGGCGTTCTCGTCGATAGCGACGGTACCCGCCTTCTTGATGACGATCTTCACGCCAGGGTAAGCCTTGGCGCTCTCCTTGGCGCAAGAAGCGACGCAATAGTCGTAGCACAAACCGACGAGGTGCAGCTCCTTCACGTTGGTGAGGTTCTGAAGCACATTGATGCCATACTCCTCCACACTGTTGTTCATGCCTTTGTTGAGCGTCATAGCCCTAACCTGCAGGTGGGCGAAGTCCGCATCGATCTCAGCGCCCTTCTCACCCTGTACGCAGTGGTTAGGCCACATGCCCCCCTGCGCCTTGAAAGAGCAGTGGTTAGCCGGGTGCCAGTCCTTCGTGAAGATGATCTGGTCATAATCCTCCCCCTTCACGAGGTCGAAGATCGCCTTCTTCGCCTTGTTCCACTTCTCCACGCCAACGCCCATGCTACCGTCGATGAAGTCATTCTGCGCATCGATGATGGCCAGCACCTTCTGGGAAGGAACGAACTTAGGCAGGTTCAGCAATTTAGTTTTCCAGCTCATACCCTTGATCTTCTGCTCGATTTTCTGAGCCACCGCCGGGTCCACCTCGTCAAACTTCCCCCTTGCGACCCTTTCCACGTCAGCATAGGTGAAGCCGAGGTTCTCCTCGTCCGTCTTTCCGCACATACCGTCGGAAGGAGCCTTCTTGACGAATTTCTCAGGCAAGCCCAGCTCAAGGCCCAAGTTTATCACGTCGTTTACGAAAAGGTTCGCCAACGGAGCGAAATCGCCCGCACCGTCACCCCACAAGGTGAAGTAACCCATGAGGCACTCGGATAGGTTGCCGTTGTTAGAGATACGACAGTTACCGATTATGGCAGCCACGCCATATAGGGTCGCCATCCTTAGGCGAGAAGGCGTGTTCGTCTTGAATTGGGGCGTCAGCTCACCACCCGTCTTGCGCATGATCTCGTTACTGATCCCCACATAGGCATCGTTAATATTGACCTCGTAGCTCTTGATGCCCAAGAACTCGATCAACTGTTTAGAATCCGCGATGTCGCTCTGCACACCGTTCGGCATCATGACACCCACCACTCTCTCTTTGCCCAACGCAGCCACGCAAGCCGCAGCCACCACCGAGCTATCCTTACCGCCGCTGATACCGATCAGCGCCTTCGTCTCCTTGTCTCCGTTCTTGGCGAAATAGTCCCTGATCCAAGCAACCATTTCATCTTTGATCCTCTTCATAACCTATCCTCCTTATATAGTTTTAGAGTTTTACATCCTATATTAACCCGATGGCCAGCGCATGTTCCCACGCCAAGCGCATCATCGCGTTGTAATCGTTTTGGCAAACGATGGACTCCATGTCCGCCTTCTTGACGATGACCGTCTCCAGGAACTCGTCCTCGTCCGGATGGTTCTTCCCGTACCCGTTCACCACCACATGGTAGCAAGTGATCTTGTTCTCCATGAAGGCAGGGTTAGGGCTCGCCGTATACAATTCACTGACGCTAAGAACATTGTCCTTCGTAATGCCCAACTCCTCGTCCAGCTCGCGGTAGAGGGCCTGAAGCGCCTGCTCCCCCTCGTCCACCATTCCAGACGGATATTCCACCACTTCATGGTTGACACCATGTCTGAACTGACGCACCATCACAAAATCATCACTGCCAACCCCCAATTGCACGATGGCACAAACCCAGTCGGGAGCCTTCATAGAAATATATTTGCGCTCCACTCCCTTCGGGTCCACCTTCCTCGTCGTATTGAAGCTTCCGATAGGAGTTTTCAGCAATACTTCCGTCTCTTTTATTTCCCAATCCATCATATTTATTATTTTAGGCGGGTTCCGACGACCGGAATCATCAGAACCCATTGTTTCGTAATTATTGAATAAACACAATCAACGTGCGGATCACATCTCCGGATGGTTCATCCTCCAATCGATCGCCCTCTGCAGGTAGTCGACGTAGTCCGGATTCTTGCACATGCCCTTGCCTGGAGTGTCAGATATCTTCGCCACGTCCCCTCCGTTACAAAGGGTAGTCTTCATGACGATATTGAGAGGTGGCACGTCCGTATCGTTCGCGATGAACGTTCCGATACCGAAGGCAGTCTTCGCCTTTCCCTCGAAGTGTTTCTTCAGTTTCGTCGCCTTCTCGAAGTTCAAGCTGTCGCTGAAGAGCAAGGTCTTCGTTTTAGGGTCGATGCCCAGCTTTTGGTAGTGTGCGATGAGTTTATCTCCCCACTCGTACGGGTCGCCGGAGTCGTGTCGCACACCGCTGAATACCGTAGCGAACTCCTCGTCGAAGTCGCGCAGGAAGCAGTCGGTCGTGATCGCATCCGTGAGGGCGGTGCCATTCTGCACCTTATACTCGTTGACCCAAGCACGTAGCGAATAGAGGTTAGAGTAGGCCGGATTGACAGAGCGGTTGCCCTGTCCGACGCACATGATCCACTCGTGCGCCATGGTGCCCACAGGAATCAACCCGTATTTCTTGGCGAGGAAGACGTTGCTGGTGCCTACGAATGTAGACTTCCCGTTCATCTTGGCCCCCTTCAAAGCCTTGACCGCCATCTCCTGGCACTCCGCGGAGAGACGACGACGCAATCCGAACTCAGAGAATGCGCCCAGTTCGTAGATGTCCTGCTCCAAAAGATTCACCTTCTCGTTCAGCTTGCGGACAAACTGCTGTCGCAACTCGTCGTAGTTGTAGGCGTAGCGAAAATAGACCTCGTTCACGATCGCCAACGTAGGGATCTCATACATACTGGTGTTCAACCATGTGCCCCTCGCCTCGATGCTGAGACCGCACTCCGCCTTGTCAGTAATCTCGAAATCCTCGTATCTAGGGCGCCAAATGCGCAGGAAGTCAACGTAAGAGCCTTTGATCCATCCCCTCTTGACGATGTTGCCGGCAGCGTCACGCTTCGCACCGATGTTCTCAAGGTACGACAGTTCATCCTCCGTGAAACGTAGTTTGCAATACTCCTGCAACTGATGCTTGATTTCATCGATCATCTCGGATGTGAACTTAACATCTTTGTTGCGGCATTTGAACGTCCACGTGGTTTTGTAACCAGGGAATTGATGAAAAATCGCCTGACCCATAGAGAACTTGTACAGGTCGGTCTCCAATAAAGATGTGATAATTGCTTCCATGACGTTTATTTATTTGGTTGTCTAATTTTTATACGTCAAAGGTACGCAATATATTTCAAACGGCAAAATATTTTTCAGTATTTTTTTTGAAAAGACAGGAAAGGCAATGTCACTTAGCGAGAATGCGCACCGCATCCCTTCTACACTGCGGAACCCGTATATACGAGATGGATGATATACCCCACATACAGGAGCAAAAGGGCGGCGCCCTCCCAACGTTCGAGCGTCCGGCGCGTAAAAAGGAAGAGCCAGAGCAAGAAAGCCAATCCCATCATCAGCAGGTAATCATAGAAAAACGCAGTGGTTCCCTCCGTGATCGGGCTAATAGCGGCAGAGACACCCACCACAAAAAGGACGTTGAAAGAGACGCTTCCGATGATGTTGCCGATCGCAAGGTCCGTCTCGCCCCGTTTAGCGGACATGACAGAAGCGAAAAGCTCCGGCAGGCTGGTGCCCACCGCGACGACCGTCAGTCCGATGACACGTTCTGAAACACCTAATGAAGCCGCCACATTCTTCGCACCCTCCACCAAAATATTCGCGCCGAAGATCATCGCCGCGATGGAGAGGACCACCATGATGGCCGATACAGGCAAGGAATGCAAAGGTGTATTCTCCGCCTGTGGCACGTCCGCATCCCCCATCC
Source organism: Paludibacteraceae bacterium (assembly GCA_017649635.1). Classification (GTDB taxonomy): domain Bacteria; phylum Bacteroidota; class Bacteroidia; order Bacteroidales; family Paludibacteraceae; genus UBA1181. Next base: position 14,765 of record JAGCGM010000009.1, read on the forward strand.
GTCTGGAAGAACGAATCTGCCAAATAAGAAAAAAGATGAGCAGCAACACGCCCACGATACCAGCGAGACGCCCAATCTCGCCCGTCATTCCGACAACAAAAAGCGCAACACAGGCAAAAACCATGAAAGGCAAATCGACACGAAGGGTATGGCTGTCTGTCACACAAGTGTAAAGCAAGCCTGTCACGCCTAAAATAAGCGCGATATTCGCGATATTGGAGCCCACCACGTTACCCAACGCAATGCCCGGGCTATCCGCCAAAGCGGCGTTCAAACTCACCAACATCTCCGGGGCGGATGTGCCGAATCCAATGACCGTCATACCAATGACCATCGAGCTCAACTTAGCCTTGCGGGCAATAGAGACCGATCCCTCCACCAAATAATCACCGCCCTTCACCAGAAGGACGAAACCGATTAGTATAAAAAGAATATTCGTGAGCATGTTTAGATTTTAGACGTTAGACTTTAGATTTTAGGCACTAGACGTTAGACGCTAGAGTTTGTTTGATTCAAAAGGGAAAAGAGTGCCTCCCGTCAGGGGAAACACTCCATCCATATTTTACCACAAAAGTAGGGACTACTTCGCGAAGCTAACCGCACGAGTCTCACGGATCACCGTAATCTTCACCTGACCCGGATAAGTCATCTCATCCTGGATTTTCTTAGCGATCTCGTAGGACAGCGTCTCGATCTCCTTGTCGTCGATCTTATCCGCACCCACGATGACACGCAACTCGCGACCCGCCTGGATAGCGTAGGTCTTAACGACGCCAGGGTAAGAGAGCGCCAATTTCTCAAGGTCATTGAGACGCTTGATGTAAGCCTCAACGATTTCACGACGTGCACCTGGACGTGCGCCAGAGATGGCGTCGCACGCCTGCACAATCGGGGAGAGAAGGCTCTCCATCTCGATCTCGTCGTGGTGGGCACCGATAGCGTTGCAGATCTCAGGCTTCTCCTTGTACTTCTCGGCGAGCTTCATACCCAAGATTGCGTGAGGCAACTCAGGCTCATCGTCAGGCACCTTACCGATATCATGCAACAATCCGGCACGTTTCGCCTTCTTAGGGTTCAAGCCCAACTCGGAAGCCATGACGGCGCAGAGGTTAGCGGTCTCACGCGCATGTTGCAACAAGTTCTGACCATAAGAAGAGCGGTATTTCATCTTACCGATGAGGCGGACCAAATCAGGGTGCAAGCCATGCACACCCAAGTCGATGGTAGTGCGCTTACCCGTTTCGATGATCTCCTCCTCGACCTGTTTCTTCACCTTAGCGACCACCTCCTCGATGCGGGCAGGGTGGATACGTCCATCCGTCACCAATTGGTGCAACGCGAGGCGAGCCACCTCACGGCGGACAGGGTCGAACGCTGAGAGCACGATAGCCTCCGGCGTGTCGTCCACGATGATCTCCACGCCCGTAGCGGCCTCCAAGGCACGGATGTTACGGCCTTCACGACCGATGATACGTCCCTTGATTTCGTCGGAATCGATATTGAACACAGTGACTGAATTCTCGATGGCGGCCTCGGTAGCGACACGTTGGATGGTCTGCACCACGATACGTTTAGCCTCCTTGTTGGCGGTCATCTTAGCCTCCTCCATGATCTCGTTCACGTACGACATGGCGTCGGTCTTAGCCTCCTCCTTGAGAGCCTCGATCAGCTTCTCCTTGGCCTCGCTGGCCGACAATCCGGAGATAGTCTCCAGGCGTTCGCTCGCCATGCGGTTCAGTTTCTCAAGCTCCTGTTTGCGGGAGTTCACGATGTCCATTTGATTGTTGAGGGTTTCCCTCATGTTCTCCGTCTCAGCTTTACCTTTCTGCAGCTCAGCTTGGAACTGGTTCAGCTGCATTTCACGTTGTTTGAGTTTAGACTCCTGCTGCTGCATCTTCGCGTTACGTTGGTTGCATTGGGAATCATACTCGTTCTTCATTTCCTGAAACTTCTGCTTCGCCTCACGCACTTTCTCAGAGCGGATTCTGGCGCCTTCCGTTTCCGCATCCTGCAAGACCTTCTGGGACTTAGACTTCAGGATGGTGTTCAGCACGATCCAGGTCACCAGTGCGCCGACCAGGAATGCTGCGATTATAAAAACATACTCCATATCAATAAACTAAGTGTTAAATATAAAAAAACGCATCACTTTTGAAGGCTAAATTCAAAAGAAATGCGGGTGATTAGCTGTAAAAAAAGGCCAAATCTCACGATGGATTCAGATACTTGGACAATTCCTCTTCCAAGGATTGCAGTCTCATACTCTCCTCCGAGCATTTAGACTCGAGACGCTTCAACTGTAACGCAACCTCCAGCAAGTCAAAAGTCAATATAACCTCCTCCTTTACCCCAGCGTTGGTCCCAACGGCTTTCGTCATATTTTTATGCACCTTTTTTATCAAATCGGCCGCCTCCCTATAGAGGGGCTCTTCGGACCTCAAGCACTTCACTTTGTAGTCCGAGCCGGCCAATTCGAGCTTGATAGTTATATTATCGTCCATACTTGCCTCCACTAAATTAGGCTTTCACGTCATTCATTTAGCAACGCAATGCACTTTTCTATCTCCCGCTCCAATTTCGACAAGCGAGCGATCGTCTTCTTCGAGTCCTCCTCGGACGCAGAAATCGTCTTGGCGATCAGCAGATGCTGGTATTTATCCCTCCACGACTTTTCCGACAACCTCGCAACGGACAACTCTTCCTCACATTTGCGCAAGTTCTTGACGAGTGTCTCGTTTTCCACCCTTCTCTCCTCGTTCAAAGAGATCAGTTCTTTGACCTTCGATTCCAAACTATCCAATAATTCGTTCCTCGGAGTTGCCACTTTGCCAAAATTTTTCGCAAAGTTATGAATATCGTTGTAATTTCAAAGCATTTCATTGAAAAAGATTTCCGCCCATCCGCAAAAAAATTCCAGTTCCAATCTTATGCGAACCGCATTGGAAGATTTCACTTCCAACAAGCGAAAAACACCCATGATCCAATCCGACAGGAAGAGCAAACAAAGGGAGTCGGAAGTCCTCCAAATAACCACGGGAAACAGCGAAAACATTTTTTCTCTCCACCCCCTCGGAAGGCAAAACGCCGTTCCTCCCCCTAAAGTCAGGGACGATAGGAAGACTCCGACTCCAAAAACGAATGCACACAGGTGAAAAAAAGATATTTTTCAAGACAATAAGCTAACATTTGGTGGAAAAGATAAATTTTCTTTTTTTATCTTCGCGAGATAAATTTCAGTTAAAGTGAGTCTTAAGAATTCACTGTTAAAAAAGAAAGGAGTATCATTTTATGAAACCCACATTATTGGTTTTAGCTGCGGGAATGGGCAGCCGTTACGGAGGATTGAAGCAGTTGGATGGTCTTGGTCCTAATGGGGAGACCATCATGGACTTTTCCATTTTCGACGCTATACGCGCGGGGTTCGGCAAGGTAGTCTTTGTCATCCGCCACGCATTCGAACAGGACTTTAGGGAAAAAGTAATCAGCAAATACAAAGACGCTATCCAAGTGGAGGTCGTATTCCAAGAGTTGGATTGTCTTCCGGCAGGGTTCTCCCTGCATCCGGACAGGGTGAAGCCTTGGGGCACCAACCACGCGATCCTCATGGGAAAAGATGCAGTGAAGGAGCCTTTCGCCGTCATCAATGCGGACGACTTCTACGGCAAGGAGAGTTTCCAGATCTTGGCCGACGCCCTGAAAGCGATGGAGGGGAAGAAGGACCAATACTGCATGGTGGCTTATAGATTGGGCAATACACTCTCCGAAAGCGGACACGTATCCCGCGGCGTATGCAACAAGAACGCGCAGAACCACCTGACGACCGTTGTCGAGCACTACGAGGTGCAACGCAAGGGCAACGACGTGGTCTTCAAGAACCAACAGACGGGCGAATACGACACCATCGACGAGAACCTGCCGGTCTCCATGAACATGTGGGGCTTCACGACGGACTATTTCGAGCACTCCGAGGCGGACTTCAAGGAGTTCCTGCAAAAGAACGCCGACAACATCAAGGCGGAGTATGGCATTCCTACCATGGTGAACCGTCTGATCCAGGAGGGCACATCCACCATCGACGTGCTGGAGACGCCTTGCAAATGGTTCGGTGTGACCTACAAAGAGGACAGACCGATGGTTGTGGCCAAGATCCAACAGCTGATCAACGACGGCGTCTATCCTAACAAACTGTTTTAACTAGAAGATAGTCCAAACATGGCAAACAAAGGGAAAATATTAGTTACCGGCGGAACGGGGTACATCGGATCCCACACCGCCGTCGAACTCTTCAACGCAGGGTATGAGCCTGTCATCATCGACAACCTGTCCAATTCCAACATAGGTGTGCTCGATGGCATCAAAGCCATCACAGGCACCCTCCCCACCTACGAGAACATAGACTGCAAAGACTACATCTCCTTGGGGCACTTCATGGAGAGGCATTCGGACATCAAGGCGATCATCCATTTCGCCGCCTCGAAGTCGGTGGGAGAGTCTGTCGAGCAACCATTGGTCTACTATAGGAACAACATCGTCTCCTTGATCAACCTGCTCCAGCTCATGCCTAAGTTCAACATCAACAATATCGTCTTCTCCTCTTCCTGCACCGTTTACGGACAACCCGACGTGTTGCCGGTCACGGAGAACTCCCCTATCAAACCTGCCACGTCGCCTTACGGCAGCACCAAACAGATGAGCGAGACGATCCTTAGGGACGCATCCGCCGCCGACAAGAACCTGAACGTGGTGCTCCTGCGCTACTTCAACCCTATCGGCGCGCATCCAAGCGCGGAAATCGGTGAATTGCCGAACGGCATCCCGAACAACCTCCTGCCTTACCTCACACAGACAGTGGCTGGCATCCGTAAGACATTGAAAGTGTTCGGAAACGATTATAGCACCCCGGACGGCAGCTGCATACGCGACTACATCAACGTGGTGGACCTCGCCAAGGCTCACGTGTGCGCCATCGACCGCATCCTGGAAAAGAAGAACAAAAAGAACTTGGAAGTGTTCAATCTCGGAACAGGCAAAGGTGTCTCCGTGCTTGAAATCATCAACACCTTCGAAAAGGCGACGGGGATGAAAGTGCCTTACGAAATCGCTCCAAGAAGGACAGGCGACATCGAGCAGGTATGGGCTGACGCCTCCCACGCCAACAAGGAACTGGGATGGAAAGCGGAAGCTACCTTGGAAGAAACGTTGCTCTCCGCATGGAAATGGCAACAGAAACTGCAAGAGAGGGAGCCTAAAGCTGAATAAAAACAGAAGAAAATCGTGAAAATAGGGAAAGAGGTTTCTTTTGAAGCCTCTTTTTTTTCGGTAGACCTACCGTAGAGACGTAAAATATTGCGTCTCCACATGTGCCGACAGACGCAAAATATTGCGTCTCTACAATTCACACCTCCATGAATTGACTGTTATAGATTGTCCAATAGATTCCCTGCTTGCGCAAGAGTTCATCATGCGTCCCCTGCTCCACCACCTCGCCGGCGTCCAACACGATGATCTTGTCCGCATTCATGATAGTGCTTAGGCGATGGGCAATGATCAGGCACGTGCGACCACGCGTGATCTGTGAGATAGCGTTCTGGATCAGCATCTCCGTCCGGGTGTCGATGTTGCTGGTCGCCTCGTCCATGACCAGAATCGGAGCGTTCTTATTCACCGCCCGGGCGATGGTGAGCAACTGGCGCTGTCCTTGGCTAATACCCGCGCCCTGCTCCCCCAGCACCGTCCCATACCCGTCGGGCAGGCGGTCCACCACCGAATCGGCATTCGCCAGGCGGACCGATTCCCGCACCTCATCAAGGGTGGCGGATGGTTTGCCATAAGCCACATTATACCGCACCGTGTCCGAAAAAAGATAAGCCTCCTGAGGCACCCAACCGATGGAACGTCGCAGATCCTCCACAGAAACTTCACGGACATCCACCCCATCGACCAGCACACATCCCTCCTCGACATCGTAGAATCGGTTCAGCAAATTCACCAGCGTGGTCTTTCCCGCACCCGTGAAGCCTACGATGGCGACCACCTCTCCAGGATCCACCGAGAAACTGACATTCTTCAACACCAACTCCTTCCCATATCCGAAGCTCACATTTCTGAACTCCACGCGCCCCTTCACCTCACCCAACCGGCGAGGGGAGGCCTGTTCCTTTATCTCCACCTCCTCATCCAGCAGTCCGAAGATACGTTCCGCCCCCGCAATGGCCGCCTGCACCACATTCAGCTGCGTGGCGATGGAATTGATAGGCCGTTGGAAATTCTTCGTGTAAAGGAGGAAAGCCTGCACAACGCCCACCGTCACGGACCCCTGCAAGGCCAAAAAGGCGCCCACCAGCGTCACAACAATGTAGGAACAATTATCCAGGACACGCATCAGCGGCATGAGCAGACCGCTATAGATCTGCGCCTTCCTGCCGGTTTCGCATACAGTCCGGTTCAATGCCTCAAACTGGGCGATACGCTCCTCCTCCCTGCCGAAACTCTTGATCGTCCTGATACCGCTGAAGGACTCCTCCACAGCACCATTCATCGCGCCCAGCGACTCCTGGTGGAGAGAGAACCTCCGACGGGTATGCTTCATCACGAAACGGCTCACCATCACGGAGAAAGGCACCGTCAGGCAGGTGGCGACCGTCAGTTGCCAACTCAGATGCGCCATGACGGCAACCGAGCCGATCAGGGTAAGAAGGCTGACCACAATCTGCACGACCGTATCTCCCAATGCGCTCCGCACCAGCTCCGCATCATTGGTGAAATGGCTCATCAAGGAACCGCACAAATGGTCATTGAAGAAACGAGGACTCAAGGAGAGCAATTTCTTCGTCAGCTCCTCCTTCAGCCTACGCAAGAGGCGTTGCGCCAAGACACCCATCCCATACCCGTTGATCCACGAGAAGAGGGAGGAGAGCAGGTGGAAGAGGACGAAAACACCCAAATGGAGCAAGAGCGCGTTCCTGAAGGATTCCGCCCCGCCGGAGCGGACCAACTCCACGCAGTCGTCCACCGTGCGACCCAAGAGATACGGGCAAAGCAACGCACTGACCACGGAAAGGACAGAAAGGAAGGTCAGGGCGACAAGCAACCAGCGCTCCCCGCTCCAATAGGAAAGCAAGCGACGGACCGTCCCCCGCGCGTTCTCCGCCTTCCCCTCAACCGTGCCCAACGCACGTAGGCGGCGCCTTCCCTCCGATGTCGAAATGCGTTCAGCCATATATCGTCACACGCTCATTTGTTTATCACACATATCCTTGTACAGACCGCAGGAAGCGTACAACGCCTCGTGCGTGCCTTGGGCGACGATACGCCCCTGGTCCAGAACCAATATCTTATCCGCATTGCGGACGGAACCCATCCGTTGGGTGATGACCACCTTCGTGGCAGGCACCTTCGCCAGCTCCTTACGGATTAGCAGGTCGGTGCGCACATCGACCGCGCTCAGGCAATCGTCCAAGACCAATATATCGTAATTCCCCACCAAGACCCGGGCGATGGAGAAACGTTGCCGTTGCCCACCGGAGAGGTTCATGCCCTTTTGGCTGACAAGGTAATCCAAGCCTTCCGGGCGGGATTTGACGAAGTCAGCTATCTGGGCCTTCCCGCAGGCCTGGAGCAGTTCCTCGTCCGTGGCGAAGAGGTTCCCCCAGCGCAGGTTATCCCGCAACGTGCCGGAGAAGAGCAGAGCGTCCTGCATCACCATCCCCACCATCCGCCGCAGGTGCTCCTCACCATAGTTGTTCAGTTCAGTGCCATTCAACCATATCGTGCCCGAGGAGGGCTGATAGAAACGGGCCAACAGGCTCGCGACGGTAGACTTGCCGGAACCCGTACCACCCACGATGGCAAGCGTACCACCCTTCTCCACAGAGAAGCAGAGGTCACTCAAGACCTCCTTTCCGACGCACTTGTCCCCCTCATAGGCGAACGACACGTGGTCGAACACGATGGCGGCATCCGACGAGACAGGCGCCCCGTCACCACGCCCCGACACCTGACAATCCGAAGCGGAGAGCACATCGTCGACGCGCGACATGGAAGCCCTCGCCTCCGTGATGGAGACGATGATATGGGAGGCCATCAGCAAAGAGAGGAGAATCTGCGCCATATAATTGACGCAAGCCATGATGTCACCCACATTGACCTCGCCCAACTCCATAAGGCGGGCACCATAGTAGACGATCACGGCGATGCCTATATTCAGCAACAAAGACATGACAGGCCACAACAGCGTCATCCATTTCGCCACACGGAGGGAGCGATCGACCAGCTCGTCATTGTTCGCCTTGAAACGTTCCGCCTCGGCGGACTCATTCACGGAAGACTTCACCACACGGATGCCAGCGATATACTCCTGCACAATCGTATTTTGCCTGTCCGTAACACTCTGTATATGAAGAATCTGCGGGTACGCATGCTTCAGAATCCGGACGATGGTGAAGATCAGCACGGGCAAGAGGACGAAAAGCACGGAGGAGAGCCCCAAATGGACCATGAGCATCATGGAGACCGCCCCCACGAAGAGGATCGGGAAGCGAAACAACAGACGCATGGAGGCCTGCACCACGCCCTGCACACGCTGCACGTCGGAGGTCATGCGGGTAATCAGGGAACCGATCCGCAACTTATCCATGTCATGGAAAGAGAGGCTCATCGTCTTGCGGAAGAGCGCCGAACGCATATCAGCCCCCATCCGGTACGAGACCGTCCCCGCCGCATAGATGGACAAAACACCGCCCACCATGCCCAACAGAGCCACCACGACCATCCGAATGCCCATAGGGACGATCAGGGAAGCATTCCCGCCAAGCACACCCTCGTTGACGATGACAGACATGATATAGGGCTGCAAAAGCTCAGCCACAACCTCGGTGGCCACAAACAAAGGGGATAAGACCGCCCATTTCCAATGCGGCCTCAAGAAACGCAATATTTGTTTTAACTCATCCAACTCACTCAATCACAAACAATTAACCATGCAGGTTTTAGCAAGACCCATCGAAGGCGCAGACCATCCACCCCAACGAAGAAAAAAAGAGCGTATCATTCCGACACGCTCCCTATCATTTCACACCTACCCTCCACGGGAAAGAAAGGTGTTGGCACGCACATTAATTCTTACTCTTGTGAGCTTTTTGTTTCTCACGCAGTTTCTGCAGACGGAAATACTCCTCACTATTATCACGGGCAACCGTCTTGATCACACGGATAGTATCAGCTTGAGGGTCATATTTCTCGACGAACATCGTATATTGGTACCCCTCCACATAGTAGAAGTTGGAGAACTCGCCGCAGTAAGGAGTCCACTCCGTCATATCACGTCTCGCATGTCCTTTACGAATCTGGTAACAACGCTTGGAACCATCCACGAGGATCTTATCCCCCGCGACCTTCATGAACTCACCTTCCTCCGGGAATGCTGACAATGAAACAGCACCAAGTATTACTGACAACAATATCTTTTTCATGATACCGAAATTTTATATTATAGCGACAAATATAATATTTTTTTTACTTCTACAAAAACTTACGTGGATATTTCTCATTTCAGGTAAATATTTTATTTCAGCAATAAAAACAGGGGTTCTAGGGTCCTAATTATACCCTCAAAAAATCCATATAGGGAGATTTTATTGGCAAAAATCTCCCCTTATTTCTCGATAAGGCTCTCCACCTCTTCCGAAGTACGGTAGAGCTTATCCTTGCAGATCTGCAACAGCTCCTTCGCCCGTTTGGCCTTCTTGGTCAACTCATCCATGTCCGCCTGTCCGCTCTCCAGCAGGTCCAGTATTTCCTTCAGCTCGGCCATAGCCGCCTTATAAGACATTTCCTTCTTCATATTCTTCGCATTTATTTATTACACTTTCCACATTACCATCCCGCAAATAGGTGGTGATCGCGTCTCCCTTCCGCAGGCTCGCTACGGACGAGACCGCCTTGCCTCCACACATCGTCAGGCTATATCCTTTCTTGAGAATCGCTTCCGGGGAGACCAGCGACAGTGATTTCTCCATCATCTCCAGCCGATGGCTCTCCTCAAGCAAACACGTACGTATGGCGGACGACAAGCGCACACCATACAAGCCGACCTGTTGCGAGGCAGTCTGCAAAGACAACCGGCAAGCGCCCGCAAGAGCGTGGGAGAGATGCTCCACCTCATGTTCCTCGTCCGACAACCGCTTACGGAGGGCGAGTATTATACCGTTGGAGACGGCAGTGAGCTCCGCCTCCAGATCCATCATCGTCTCGACCAGGAAGGCGGCGACGGCGGTAGGTGTCTTGCAACGGATGGCGGCTACCATGTCGACGACAGACTCGTCACGGTCGTGCCCGATGCCCGTAAGGATAGGCAGCGGGAAGTTCGCCACATTGCAGGCTAAATTATACTCGTCGAAGGCGGCCATGTCGGTCGTCGCGCCACCGCCTCGGATGATCACCACCACGTCGAAACGGTCTATCTCTTCGTAAATCTTATCTAGTGCATTGATTATGCTCCTTGCGGTCTGGTCCCCCTGCATCACCGCCGGGAAGAGTTTAGGCACAAAACCGAAACGGTTACCGTCCGCCAATAGTTGGTCGCAAAAGTCGCCATAGCCCGCCGCTGTGCCGGAGGAAATCACGGCGATGCGTCTTGCGGGCGTAGGGAACTCCACCTGCCGGTTCATGTCCCAGATACCGTCCCTCTTCAGTTGATCAATCGTCTCCTGGCGTTTCTTCGCCATGTCACCGAGGGTGAAGGAGGGGTCTATGTCACGGATGTTCAGTTGCAAACCGTACTGCTCATGGAAAGAGAGGTTCACCGCCACCAGGACCTTCATGCCCGGGCAGAGGTTACGATGTGTCTCCGAAAAGAAGAAAGGCTTCATCAGCCTATAGGTGTTTTGCCAAATGACGGCATTGATTTTCGCCTCGATCAGCTTGTCCGAGGAGCCTTTGTCAACCAAAGCGAGGTAGCAGTTTCCGTTCGCGTTCTCGCGCAATTCACTGATCTCCGCACGAACCCAATAGATGTCTTCGAAAGCATCCGACAACACCCTTCTGACCTTCACGAGGAAGTCTTTGAGGGACAACGATTCAGGCGTAGACTCCAGTTGCATATTATACACGAAAAAGAAGCCCACCTGAAAAGATGGGCTTCAAATTCCTAGCTCAAACAAGTCGCCACTAATTACATCTTGTTGATCATGATGCTCAACTTAGACTTCAAGTTAGAAGCCTTGTTCTTGTGGATGACGTGGGTCTTAACCAACTTATCCAACATGGAAGATACCTCAGGAAGTCTCTTTGCAGCCTCCTCTTTATCCTTCATAGCCCTCAAGTCACGGACAGCGTTACGCGCAGTCTTTGCGTAGTATCTGTTCTGCAATCTCTTGGCCTCAGCTTGTCTTACTCTTTTGATTGATGATTTGTGATTTGCCATTTTAATATGTCTTTATTGTTTATTAGTAGCCTCTAGGGGAGTCGAACCCCTCTTTAGAGAATGAAAATCTCTCGTCCTAGCCGATAGACGAAGAGGCCAGCCTTTTTGCGTTTGATACCTGTGTCTCAAATGCGGTGCAAAAGTAATGCCTATTTTTTTATCTGACAAATATTTTCATCGTTTTTTTCCTCCGTTAAGTCAAGAATCGGCGCCATTCCTTATAAATAAAGGGTTGGCATAAAGACAAAAGACGGTGAATCCTGAGACTCACCGTCTTTGCTATAAGGTAGGATAGCTACTATCCGTTATTGCTCTGCTCCCTGGACTTTTCGCCCAAGTATCCTCCATGGTGACGCTTCGCGTACTCCTCGTTGGTGAATGCGATAGCCTTCATGGTGCTGACCACCAAAATATCACCGATCACCGTCATGATGGTGGTGGAGGTGGTAGGCGTCAGACCTAAGGCGCAGACCTCCTTCGGGTTACCCGTGTAGAGGAGCACGTCCGCCTCGTGGGCCAACAAACTGTCCGCATTGCCCGTGATGACAATGAACTTAATATCGGGGCGAAGGCGACGTGCCAAAGGCATCAGCTCCAGGATCTCGCGGGTCTTGCCGGAGTTGGAGATGAGCAGCATGACGTCATTCTCCTGCAACAAGCCCAAGTCGCCGTGTTGCGCCTCGCTCGGATGCAGGAAGACAGCGGGCGTACCCGTCGAACTGAAGGTAGTGGCGATGTTCAAAGCGATCTGACCCGCCTTGCCCATGCCGCTCGTCACGAGCTTGCCATGTCTTTCGTGGACATGCTTCACGATCAAGTCCACCGCCTTCTTGTAATCATCCGTGATCGGGATGTTCAGGACCGCCTCGGCCTCATGTTTGATTATCCGCTCGATTTCCTCTTTCATCACTATTCAGATTATGTATCGATCGTAGCGTAAGTAGCGTTCTCTTCGATGAATTGGCGGCGAGGAGCCACATCGTCACCCATCAGCATGGAGAAGGTGTAATCGGCCTGCGCCACGTTCTCGATGGCAACTTGACGGAGCGTACGGTTCTCAGGATTCATGGTAGTGGACCACAACTGCTCCGCACTCATCTCACCCAAACCTTTGTATCGTTGGATGTTCACAGAACTCTCGTTACCACTTCCGTACTTGTCCACGAAGGCCTGCTTCTGCTGGTCGGTCCAGCAATACTCCTCCACATTACCCTTCTTGCAGAGGTAGAGCGGAGGTGCGGCGATGTAGACATAACCCTTCTCAATCAGTTCACGCATGTGTCTGAAGAAGAAGGTAAGGATCAGCGTGTCGATGTGGCTACCATCGACATCGGCATCGGTCATGATGATCACCTTGTGGTAACGGAGTTTCTCCATATTCAGCGCCTTCGCGTCATCCTCCGTACCGATCGTGACGCCCAAGGCCGTGTAGATATTCTTGATTTCCTCGCTTTCGAGCACCTTGTGAGGCATAGCCTTCTCGACGTTCAGGATCTTACCACGCAAAGGCAGGATCGCCTGCGTCATACGGTTACGGCCCTGTTTAGCCGTACCACCTGCGGAGTCTCCCTCGACGAGGAACAGCTCGCAGTTCTCAGGGTTCTTGTCGGAGCAGTCGGCCAGTTTACCCGGCAGACCAGCGCCACCCATCGGAGATTTCCTCTGCACGAGGTCGCGGGCCTTGCGGGCGGCGATACGGGCGCGGGCGGCGAGGATCACCTTGTCGACGATCATGCGTGCCTCCTTCGGGTGCTCCTCCAAGTAGTTCGTAAGCGCTTCGCCGACAGCCTGTTGCACGATACCGGAAACCTCATCGTTACCCAGCTTCGTCTTCGTCTGTCCCTCGAACTGAGGCTCAGCCACCTTTACGGAGATGACGGCGGTCAGACCCTCGCGGAAGTCGTCGCCATTGATCTCCACCTTCGCCTTCTCCAACATCTTGGAGTCCTCGGCATATTTCTTCAACGTCCTCGTCAGTGCCATGCGGAAGCCGGTCACGTGCGTACCGCCCTCGATGGTGTTGATGTTATTGACGTAGGAGTGGATGTTTTCGTTGTAGGATGTGTTGTAGGTCATCGCCACCTCGACCGGCGTACCGTACTTGTCCGTATTGATGTGGATCACATCAGGGATCAAGTGCTCACGGGTGCTGTCCAGGTACTCGACGAACTCGCCCAGACCTCTCTCCGAGTGGAAGACGTCCGAACGCATATTGCCCTCCGCATCGACGCGGTGGTCGGTAAGGGTGATACGGATACCCGCATTCAGGTAAGCCAAGTCACGCAGACGGTTGGCGAGGATCTCGTACTTATAGACCGTCTCCGTGAAGATGGAGCTATCCGGGTGGAAGGTGACCTTCGTACCCGTCTTGTCAGCGGTGCCCACCTCCTTCACAGCGTACAATGGTTTACCGCAGGCATACTCCTGGATGTAGCGTTTGCCGCCACGGCACACCTCGGCCACCAATTTCGTGGAGAGGGCGTTCACGCAGGATACACCCACACCGTGGAGACCACCGGACACTTTGTAAGTTCCCTTATCGAACTTACCGCCGGCGTGCAACACCGTCATGACGACTTCGAGCGCTGATTTCTTCTCCTTTTCGTGGAGGTCAACAGGAATACCACGACCATCATCCTCTACCGAAATAGAATTATCTTCCAAAATGTCCACCTTGATATTCTTGCAATATCCGGCTAACGCCTCATCGATGGAGTTGTCAACAACCTCGTATACCAGGTGGTGCAAACCACGCTCGCTGA
>JAGCGM010000053.1 GCA_017649635.1 Paludibacteraceae bacterium
TAGGGACCCCCGACCGATGCGCCATGAAGAGCGTAGGACCGCTGGCATAGCCGCCCACGCCCACAGCGATATCCGGTGCGAAATCACGCACCACATTCTTAGCCATCCGCAAGCTCTTGAACAAGCGGAAGAGCACCTTGAAATTCTTCAAAAGGCTACCGCGATTGAACCCACTCACGGGCAGTCCCACAATCTCGTAGCCTGCATTAGGGACCTTCTCCATCTCCATGCGTCCCTCCGCCCCGACAAATAAGAACTTGGCGTCGGGACGTTTCTTCTTAAGTGCGTTGGCGATGGAAATGGCCGGGAAGATATGTCCTCCCGTACCACCGCCGCTTATAATAAATTTTTGATTTGCCATAACCCAATATCTTTTATTAGACACTTAATTCCGCAACTACGCCCGGGTCCGCAGCCTTCGGTTCCTTCTCTTCGGGCTGAGCCTTCTTGGAGGAAGAGGACTTGCTCTTCTCGATCACCGGTTTCTCCTCCGTCACCGTACGGCTCAGAGCCAATATGATGCCGAAGTAGCAGCTGGTGGTCAGGATGGAGGTACCGCCACGGCTGATGATCGGAAGCGGCTGACCCGTCACCGGGATCAGACCCAAAACGACGGACATATGGATGAACGCCTGCAAAACGATCATCGCCGAGAGGCCAATCACGGCGAACGAATTGCTGTAGCTCTCGCTCTTGTTCATGATCACGCACGCCCGATAGAAGAGCGCCAAATAGAGTATAACGAGCAGTATGCTCAGCACCCCGCACTCCTCGACGATGACGGCGAAGATGAAGTCAGAGAAACTCTGCGGGATGAAGTCCCGCTCGATACTATTACCGATCCCCCTACCGAACCACTTGCCATTGGCGATGGCGATGTGGGAGTGACCCGTCTGCACCTTATCGTCGCTGGTCACGTCGAACTTAGCGTTCATGCGCTCCTCCGGCGACAAATCGGCACCCGAGTGCCGTTTGAAACGGTTGATCCACGTGCCCACACGGTGCGTCACGAAGGAGACACACGTGCGTTCGGAGGTCTGCTCGACCCCCTCCACCTTCAGACCGGACTTCTCCGGAGAAATCCAACTCTCCGCAAAAGTGAGGAGCACCACCAGCAGGCCGACCCCCACAATGGAGCCTATGACCGGCAACATCTTCTTCAAGGAGATACCCCCAATGAAGAAAAGCAAAGCGGAGACCGTCACCAAGAGGATGAAAGTGGAAAGGTTCTCCACCATGATCAGGATCGCAGGTGGTATCAAAACCAGCAAATAGAACTTCAGTCCGTCATCCACACTCTTCTTGCGATGGAAATAGCCCAACAGCGAGGAGAGCAACAACACCACCGAAATCTTCGCGAACTCGGAAGGCTGGAGGTTGACGCCCAAGCCCGGCACATGGATCCAACGGGAGGCTCCGTTCGCGGAGGTTCCGAAGGCCAATGCGCCCACCAGCATGAGGATGCTCACCACATAGCCCACTGCACCGCCCCAGAAGAAAATCTTCTTCGGCTGTACCAGATGGATCACATAGGCGAGGGCGAATCCACCACCTAAAAAGATCATGTGCGACAAAATAGGCTTAAAGGCAGTGCCATGGAAACGGCGGTCATAGACCAACATGCTCGAAGCGCTGAACATCTCCAACGTGGAGACGACAATCAGCACCACGAACACGATCCAAATGATCGCGTCACCTTTGAAATGTTTCACCAAAAATTCCTTCATGCCAACCTATTTAGCCGAGTTATTATTATATCCTACAATCATAAATTCTTCACGCACTCCTTGAACTGTTCGCCACGGTCCTCGTAGCAAGTGAACAAGTCGAAGCTTGCGCAGCAAGGAGAGAGCAGCACCGTATCGCCAGGCTTAGCGTAGGCGAAGCACTTATCCACTGCCTCCTTCATCGAGCGGGCATCAGTCGTCTGAGCCACTTTTCCATCGAAGAAATCGTGCAGTTTCTTGTTATCCACGCCCAAGTAGACGATCGCGCGCACCTTTTCCTTCACGAGGTTCTCAATCTCCGAATAATCATTACCCTTGTCCGTTCCGCCGAGGATCAGCACCACCGGCGTATCCATGCTCTGCAAAGCATACCAGCAGGAGTTCACGTTCGTAGCCTTGGAGTCGTTGATGAAGCGCACGCCCCTCACGGAAGCGACCGGCTCCAGCCTGTGCTCCACGCTGCGGAAAGACTTCAACGCCTCACGGAGCGTCTCGTCACTGATATCCGAGAGGATAGCCGTGATACCAGCCGCCATGGAGTTGTACATGTTGTGTTGCCCACGCAGGGAGAGGTCGGAAACGGCCATCTCGAAGGAGCGCTTCGGCGTATGGATCTTCAAGAGCTCATCCTCGATGTAAGCAGCCAAGCCAGCCGCCTTGTTCAGGGAGAACGGACAGGCCGTCGCACCGATTGTGCGCACCTCCAACTCCTTTTGGATGACAGGGTCATCGTTCCAGTAGATGAAGTAGTCGGACGGCTTCATGTTCTGCACGATCCTGAACTTCGAGTTGATATAGTTCTGGAACTTATATTCGTAGCGATCCAAGTGGTCCGGCGTGATATTCAGCAGGATGGCCACATCCGCCTTGAACTCATACATGCCGTCCAGCTGGAAGCTGCTCAACTCAATCACATAGTAATCATGTTTCTCCAGCGCCACCTGACGCGCCAAGCTGAAGCCGACGTTACCCGCCAAGCCCACGTTCAAGCCAGCGTTCTTCAGGATATGATGGATCAACATCGTTGTAGTGGTCTTTCCATTGCTACCCGTGATGCAAATCATCTTAGCGTTCGAATAGCGGGAAGCGAACTCAATCTCGGAGATGATAGGCGTGTTCTGCGCCCTCAACGCCTTGATGATCGGAGCCTTCTCGGGAATGCCGGGGCTCTTGACGATCTCATCCGCCGCCAACACGCGCGCCTCGGTATGGTTCCCCTCCTCCCACTCGATGCCGAAGGAAGAGAGTTCCTCTTTGTAATTAGGCTTGATCTCCGACTTGTCGGAGACGAACACCTCAAAACCTTTTTGTTTTGCGAGGATAGCGGCTCCCACGCCACTCTCGCCTGCTCCCAACACTACAATTTTTTTCATAATGTATTATAAATACTTAATTACCTCATTTTCAATGTAACAATGGTGAACATCGCCAGCAACAACGCCACGATCCAGAAACGAGCCACAATTTTAGGCTCAGGGATATTCATCTTCTGGTAATGGTGGTGCAACGGCGCCATTTTGAATATTCTCCTACCCTCCCCGTATTTCTTCTTAGTATACTTGAAATAAGAGGTTTGGATGATGACGGAGAGGCTCTCCATGAAGAAGATACCGCACAATA
This sequence comes from Paludibacteraceae bacterium, assembly GCA_017649635.1. Lineage (GTDB taxonomy): Bacteria > Bacteroidota > Bacteroidia > Bacteroidales > Paludibacteraceae > UBA1181. The sequence continues at coordinate 3,348 of JAGCGM010000053.1, forward strand.
CCGGCAAGAGCAACTCCTTGCGGATGATGATGGAGCTCACGGCGATGACACCACCGATCATCAGACTACCCGTGTCGCCCATGAATACCTGCGCAGGGTAAGCGTTGTACCAAAGGAAACCGATCAACGCACCCACGAAGGCGCAAAGGAAGATTACCAACTCCTCCGAATAAGGGATATACATGATGTTCAGATAGCTGGCGAACTCAGCGTGGCAGGAGAGATAAGCCAAGATACCCAATGCGGACCCCACAATGGCCGAGACGCCCGTCGAGAGTCCGTCCAGACCATCCGTCAGATTCGCGCCGTTCGAGACCGCCGTCACGATGAAGATCACCACGAGGACGAAGAAAATCCAGCCCAATGTCTGCGCATAATCACCCGCCCAACAGAACAAATCCGCATAGTCGAAGTTAGGGTTCTTGACGAACGGTATGGTTGTCTTGGTCGATTTCTCCGGCACCTTAGCATATTCCACCACCTCTGTGGCTGCGGACACCGACGTGGTATTCTCATAGATGACCACATTATCGTTCATGTACAACGTCAGTCCCACAATCAGACCGAGACCGACCTGCCCCAAAATCTTGAATCTACCGTGCAAGCCCTCCTTATCCTTCTTGAAGACCTTGATATAATCGTCGAGGAACCCCATGGCACCGAGCCATAAGGTCGTCACGATCATCAATAAGATATAGACATTGTCCAACTTGCCGAAAAGAAGCACAGGCAATAGGATGGAGATGATGATGATGATACCACCCATCGTAGGCGTACCCTTTTTAGCCATTTGTCCCGCAAGGTCCAAATCACGGATTGTCTCACCTATCTGTTTCTTCTGCAAGAAACGGATGATCCTTTTGCCAATGAGCGTAGCGATCAGCAACGCGAAGATGAACGCAAAAGCGGAACGGAAGGAGACGTACTTGAACATTCCCGCACCCGGCACGCTCATTTGTGACAAATAGTTGAACAAATAATAAAACATAATCGTATACTGTAAAAATTAATACCCAATTAACCCATCACCTCACGGACCACCTCATGGTCGTCGAAATGATGCTTCACGCCCTTGATATCCTGGTAATTCTCATGGCCCTTGCCCGCCACCAGGATGACGTCGCCCGACTGTGCCAACGCGCAAGCCGTCTTAATGGCCTGATAACGGTCTTCGATCGCGATCACCTTCTTTTTAGCGACAGGGTCCAAGCCCGCCAACATATCGTTGATGATATCCTGAGGCTCCTCGTTCCTCGGATTGTCCGAGGTGATGATCACCTGCTCGCTTCCTCTCACAGCCTCCTGCGCCATGATCGGGCGTTTGCCCTTGTCACGGTTTCCGCCACAGCCTACCACCGTGATCAGCTTGCCCTCGCCGCAACGCACATCGTTGATGGTGTTGATGACATTGGTAAGCGCGTCAGGCGTATGCGCATAATCGACGATGATCTTATAGCCCGAAGGAGCCGATATGCATTCGAAACGGCCGGAGACAGGGTGCATGGCGCTCAAGTGCACCAAGGCATCCTCCTCAGAGATGCCCAAGGCAACCGCCGCCCCGAAGACAGCCGTCAAGTTAGAAGCGTTGAACTTGCCGACGAAGGAGACGAAGAGATCCTTACCGTTCATATTCAGGGACATACCCTCGAAGGAATCCTCCACGATCTTTGTCTTGAAGTCCGCTATCGTCCGCACGGAATAGGTGAGTTTCCTCGCCTTCGTGTTCTGGAGCATCACCGGACCGTTCTTGTCGTCCAGGTTCGTCAAAGCGAAAGCCTCGTCCGACAAATCATCGAAGAAACGTTTCTTCGCCTTGAGGTAATTCTCCATCGTGAGGTGGTAGTCCAGATGGTCGCGCGTCAGGTTCGTGAAGATACCGCCGTCGAAGTCCAAGCCAGCGATTCTACGCTGGTCCACGGAATGTGAGCTCACCTCCATGAAAGCATATTCACAGCCAGCCGCCACCATGCGGGCCAGCAGACCGTTCAGTTCCAATTGGTCAGGGGTCGTGTGCGTGGCAGGTACCGCCTCATCGTCCACATAGTTGCAGACCGTGGAGAGCAAACCCGCCTTATGACCCGCCCTGCGGAAGAGATGATAGAGCAGCGTGGCGATGGTGGTCTTACCGTTCGTGCCCGTGACGCCCACCAGCTTCAGGGAAGCGGAAGGATAGTCGAACCAAGCCGAAGCCATGCGGCCCAGCGCCTCGTTGGAATCCGCCACACGGACATAGACGACACCCGGGGCAAAGGACTCCGGCATCTTCTCGCAAACGATCGCCACAGCCCCCTTCTCGATGGCCGAGCCGATAAACGTATGTCCATCCACCTGCGTACCGCAAGTAGCCACGAACAAAGAACCCTTCTCCACCTTACGGGAATCGAACTGGAGGGAAGAGACCTCGATGTCCGCATTCCCAACTGTCTCCAGCACGTCAACCGTAGCCAATATGTCGACTAATCCATTCATACGCTATTCTATTTATCTCAAAATCAATTTTATACTTTCTCCTTTATTGATGAAGCGGCCCTCCTCCAAGGATTGGCTCTTCACCACGCCCTTGCCTTCGGCATAGACCTTCAAGCCTCTGTTCTCCAGCAAGAAGATAGCATCCTTCAGTCCCATGTCGGTCACATCCGGCACGCGGTCCTTCGCATAGCCCGCTATCACCTTATTCTCCCGGACACCATTCTCCGTCACATGGGTGCGGACCCACTCGCCAGCGACCTTGCTCTTGTGGTAATTCACGTCCAGCTCCTCCATCACCATCTCCAACGACTTACGGTCGCCCGCCTTCGTGACAGGAGAGAGCAACCTCGTCGTATCCCCTTTCATCGTAGGGGCAGTCTGCATCAGCGGACTTTGCGCATAGATATGCTCCGCGATGTCCTTGAAGGTAGCGCCGGAGAGGCTACCCGCACCCGTCGCGCCCTTATGCGGATACCAAGCCACCACAATCATGCTGTACTTGGGAGCATCCGCGGGGAAGAACCCACAGAAGGTCAGCTGCTGACGCTTGACCGATGAGTGATAGACCTGGTTGGCCGTACCCGTTTTCCCCGCGATCTTGAAGTACTTGGACTTCGCCGCGGTGGCTGTACCATGCTCCACCACGTCCACCATCATCTGCTTCACCTTGCCGAGGTTACCCTCGCTGCATATCTTAGACTTCAGCACCTCCGAGCCGTAGGACTTCACCACCCTGCCATTCAGCGACTCCGCCTTGAGGAGGTGAGGACGCATCATCTTTCCCCCGTTCGCCAGAGCGTTGTAGAAGGTCAGGATCTGGATCGGCGGCATATCCGTCTCATATCCATGGGCGATCCACGGCAAGGAAGTCTTGTACCATCCGTTAGGACCCTTGTCCGAAGGGTGCTTGATGTGCGGAGGCTTAGCGCCTGGTATTTCCAAGCCAAGCGGCATGGAGAGACCCAAATCGTACAATGCCTCGATGTACTCCTCCGGGTTGTTCCTGAAAGCATTGTCTATCACCTTCGCCACCGCGATGTTCGACGACTGCTGAATCGCCTTGTTGAACGAAATCGTCCCGTTCGCGTGGGAGTCGTGCATCGTCCTGCCGTAGAAAGGCCACGAGCCATTGCCCGTCTCGATGATGGTGGAAGTATCCACCTTGCCCTTCTCCAAAGCGATAACCGCGCTCGCGATCTTGAACGTGGAGCCCGGTTCGCACTTGAAATGACCGTTCGTGACGTAGTTCTCGCCCTCCACATAAGAGCCGTCCGACCGTCTTTTCAGGTTCGACATCGCCTTGATTTCGCCCGTAGCCACCTCCATGACAGCCGCGCAACCGAACTCAGCTTCCGACATCGCCAGCCTATGGCGGAGGTCACTATCCACAATGTCCTGGATGTTCACGTCGATGGTCGTCACGATGTCCAACCCATTCTGCGCATCCACATCGTTGATCTCACGGTAAGCGCCCGCCACCTTCACGCGGGAGGCCAAGCCCGGACGCCCCCTCAACAACGAATCGCAGTACTTTTCGATACCGCTCTTGCCACCCTTGTCCAACTCGGCGTAGAGACCGCCGATTGTTCGGGAAGCCATATCGCCATACGGCAATTTACGGTTCACACGCTTGTTGAATCCGTAACATTTCACCTTATTCAATAAAGGGAAGGTCTTCACCCGCTTCATCTCCACGTAGGAGAGGTTACGCTTCCCCACGCAATACCAACGGCTGCCCTTCTTGAAGCCCGTCATCAGGTGTTGTTTCATCTGCGCAGGAGACTTATCCGTATAGATGGTGGACAAGTAATAAGAGAGGCTGTCCACATACGCCAGGAACGAGTCCCTTTGCAAGGCATCCGCCTGGAAATCCATGTGCAGGACATAGACAGGGATGGAGCTCGCCATCAGTTGACCGTCGCACGCCAAGATATTGCCACGCACCGGCAGCACCATCAGGCTATCCGCCGCGATCTTCCTCGAGCGCTTCTTCCACTCGTCGCCGTCCCTCACCATCGTATTGTAGAGGCTCACGCAGAAAGGCACCAAGAAAAGAACCATTCCGCAGAAGACAATGATGGTCCTCCACTTGATTTTCTTCTTCATCTCCTTCGTCATCGCCATGGTCAAAGTCATTTAGAAATTTTGAATGGCGGCTCAACGGATGGCAGGAGGGTTGAATCACGCTCCGCCACCATGCGTTTGATCTGCGACTGTTTCCCCATTCCCTGCAGTTCAGCGGAACGGGACAAATATTCCAAACGGACATCCTCCAACTGTTTCTGAAGCAGGTCGATCTGTTTCACCTGGTTCTCGCAACTGAAGCGTAGGCCGATGTGGCAGAAGAGGAAAACGACACACATGACAATCACGAACGCCTGACGCCTGATGAAATCCTTCTTGAAGATCCTACCCGTCATGACATCCGCGAAGGAGTCACCCGCCATGGAGGCGAAGCCCTTCAGATTGTCCAACTGCCGTTTGAATATCATAACACAACAACTAAATACTAGCCTAATAACTCCGCGACGCGCAGTTTCGCGCTGCGGGACCTCGGGTTCGCCTCAATCTCCGCCTCGTCCGGCACGATCGGTTTGTTGTTCACCAGCCGGAAAGGAGAGAGCCTATTACCGAAGAAATCCTGTTCCACATTACCTTCCATATTGCCCGCCCGCATGAAGTTCTTCACGAGGCGGTCCTCCAGGGAGTGGTAGGTCAGCACCACCAGTCTGCCACCCGGTTTGAGCGACGATACCGTCTGCGAGAGGAAGCGTTTCAGAGCATCCATCTCACCATTCACCTCGATGCGGATCGCTTGGAAGAGTTTCGCCATATCCTTTTTCTGGCGGTCCCTACCCACGAACGGGTCAGCCACCTCCAGCAGGTCAGCCACCTTCTCGAACCGTTTTGCCGTCCTCGCCCGCACGATGGCCGCGGCCAAGCGCTTAGCGGAAGAGAGTTCACCATAAAGGCGGAATATATCAGTCAGTTGCTCCTCCTCGTAGTTGTTCAGCACATCAGCCGCGGAGAGGCGAGCCTGTTGATTCATACGCATATCCAAGTCACCGTCGAAGCGGAAGGAGAAACCGCGCGAAGCATCGTCGAAATGGTGGAAGGAGACACCCAAGTCCGCCAAGATACCATCCACCTTCTCCGCCTCGTAGAACTTAAGGAAGTTCGAGAGGTGCTTGAAATTACCCCTCACGAAAGTGAATCGGGGGTCATCGAAAGCGTTTCGGGCAGCGTCCAGGTCCTGATCAAAAGAAAGGAGGCGGCCTTTCGGAGAGAGCCGGTTAAGAATCTCTCGGGAATGTCCGCCACCGCCGAAGGTCACATCCACGTAGGTCCCGTCGGGACGGATGGATAGCCCCTCCATGCAGGGGAGCAACAACGCCGGTGTGTGATAAACGATTTCCTTTTCCATCAGATTGACACGTTACCCATTTTAGACTGCAAAGCATCGGAGAAGTCGGCGTCGCCATAAAGGTCAGCCTCGAAGTTCGCCTTGTTCCAGATCTCGAAGTAGTTGCCCACGCCGACGAAAAGCACGTCGGTCGATGCTTGGATAGCATCGATATGCTTCTTCTGCAGGAGGATACGTCCGCTAGCGTCCAGCTCGACCATCTCCACGCCGGCGGTGAACTGGCGGTAGAGGCGGAGGTCATCCTTGTTCCACATGTTGATGTGGGAGACGAACTCCTCGTTGAGCTTGTTCCACTCGGAGGAAGGATAAAGCTTCACGCACTTCGTCACCGTATCCAGCCGCAGGAACAAAGCGCCATCCCCCTCTTTTTCAAGGGCACGACGGTAGGCCGCCGGGACGAACACGCGTCCTTTGACGTCCAATTTCGCTTCTATGTTGCCTAAAAATTGCTGCATACGACAATCCAATGATTCACAATTACAAAGATAAAACATTTTCCTTTCCCCCACAATGCCCCACTTCACTTTTTTTACACTCTCTTTCCACTATTTTTCAACAATTTACAAACACCACTGAAACCCCACAAAAAAGGGCGTTTTACGGAGGAAATCATTATATTTGCACCACAAATTCAACAAATTAGATATCATGGAGACTAAAAATTCATCAAAGGATAAGATAAATATTGACGAGATATTAGATAAAAAAATACCAAAAATCAAAAAAAGAATTCCGAGATTTCTCATCAACTGGCTCAAAAAGACCATCCACGAGGATGAAATCAACTATATTTTCAGGACTTACGGACATTTATGGGGACATGATTTCGCGGAGACGGTGCTGCGCGACCATTTCCACATCCGGTTCAACATCGTCGGCGAGGAGAACATCCCGCAGGACTCGAAGGTGATCTTCGCCTCCAACCACCCCTTGGGCGGGGCGGACGGCATCGCGCTGATCCAAGTGCTCACCAACCACTACAAAAAGCTGCAAGTGCCTGTGAACGACTTCCTTATGTACGTCGACAACCTAAAAGAGTTCTTCATTCCGATCAGCAAAATAGGTGGCCAGGCCAGGAATACGGGAGAACTCATCAACGAAGCGTGCGCATCGGACGCCGCCATCCTCTTCTTTCCCGCAGGACAATGTTCGAGAAGGCAGAAAGACGGGAAAATAAAAGATAACGAATGGAAAAAAACTTTCATAAAAAAGGCTGTACAATATCACCGAAATATTATACCTTTGTATTTCGAGGGGGAAAACTCAAAGTTCTTTTACAACTTAGCCTACTACCGCTCCAAGCTGGGGATTAAAGCCAACATCGAGATGTTGTTCCTCTCCGACGAGCTTTTCAAACAGAAAGAGAAAACTTTCACCGTTAAGATAGGAGAACCCATCCCCTACGAGACATTCACGAAGGAGAAAACAGAGTCCGAATGGGCGGAATGGGTAAAGCAGAAGGCATACAGTTTATAAGGACGGGAAGTTCCCCAAACGACAAAAAAAACACATTAAATGGAAGACATCATCGAGCCGATAAACCCCGACTTGCTAGTCGAGGAGCTGACAAAAAACAAACTGTTGCGCAAGACAAACAAATGCAACAACGAGATATATGTGGTCACACATCATGACTCCCCAAACGTCATGAGAGAAATCGGCCGCTTGCGAGAGATCTCCTTCCGTACCGCAGGCGGTGGCGTGGGATTATCCTGCGACATCGATGAATACGACACCATGGAACGTCCTTACCACCAGCTCATCGTGTGGAATCCGGAGGAGAAGGAAATCATCGGCGGATACCGCTACCTGCATGGCTCCGAGGCTTCGTTCTTCGAGGACGGCAGCCCTAAGCTCACCTCCTCCCACCTCTTCGCCTACTCGGAGAAGTTCATCAAGGAATTCCTTCCTTACACCATAGAACTCGGCCGATCCTTCGTCCGCCCGGAATACCAATCCTCCCGCATGGGGGCGAAGAGCCTCTACGCGCTGGACAACCTATGGGACGGACTAGGCGCACTGATGATATCCATTCCACAAACAAAGTATTTCTTCGGAAAAGCGACCATCTACCCTTCCTTCGGTGAGGAGGCGAGGTCGTTCATCATGTACTTCATGCATAAATATTTCCCTGACAACGACAAACTGGTTTTCCCTAAAAAGCCTATACGCTTCGAGGACAACATCGACGAACTGAAGAAGATATTCTGCGGGGGGAACTACAAGGAGGACTATAGCATCCTGAAAAAACAAATCAAGCA
>JAGCGM010000054.1 GCA_017649635.1 Paludibacteraceae bacterium
GGCGCGGTGATGTCCGCCACGAAAGCATTGGCGCAAGAAGTTGCCCGCAAGGGAGTGACCGTCAACGCGGTGGCGCCAGGATTTGTCCGCACAGACATGACCCACGACTTGGACGAGGCCTCTCTGAAGACCCAAATTCCGATGAACCGTTTCGGAGAACCGGAGGAGATCGCGGCGACAGTCGGATTCCTCGTTTCGGATGCGGCGTCCTACATCACCGGACAGACCATCGCTGTCAACGGTGGACTCTACACCTAAGCCACAAGCGAAGGTGGATACATGAGCGATAAAGCTATTGTCTAACTTAAATTTTAAAGATTATGAAGAGAATTTTAATCATCGCAGCAACAATGCTGGCTTCATTGTCTTTGTCATTGGTACAAGCAGCGAAGCCCGTGGCAGACGTGAACGGGTTGAAGGAGAAGATGCAATCCAGCGCAGCCAAGATATCCTCCATCAAGAGCGATTTCACGCTCGTGAAATACGTCTCCGTGATGTCCAGCACGATGAAATCATCCGGCAAATTCTACTACAAGAAGGAAGATAAGGTGAAGCTTGAGTTCCTGATGCCTTTCAAGCAGAACCTCGTGATGAACGGCAACAAGCTGATGATGGATTCCAACGGCAAGCCTATGGTGATGGACGCCAGCACCAACCCGATGATGGGAGAGCTGAAGAAGGTGATCTCCGCCTGCATGAGCGGCAACATCGCCAACATGGGCTCCAACTACAAGATGGAGTACTTCGTCGAGGGTTCAGACTATCTGATCGTGATCACTCCTCAGAGCGCCGACATCAAGAAATTCGCGGAGAGAGTGGACCTCTACCTCGACTCGTCAGACTTCACCGTGCTGAAGATGCGCATGACAGAGGCGTTGAAGCCTAACCAGGCGAAGAACGACTACTCGGAGTACGTCTTCACCGACAAGCAGAAAAATGTTTCGATAGACGATTCAGTCTTCTCGATCAAATAATGATTAGATGACAAAGAAGATATTACTTCTAACGGCAGCATTGGCGGGGTTGGTAAGTTGCACGCCCAAGATCTTCAACCAATCGGGTTTGCGTCCTACCACCTCCGTCAAGATGCACCGTTCCAACCTGATGCCTGTTTTTGACGAATATGAAGCGGCGCGGTACTACTCCGCCCAAGTGGATTTCAAAGACAAGAGCATCACAGGCGTATTAGCCTTATCACGGGAGGCGCAAGACCCCCGTAAATTCCGCCTCATCATGATGACCCAATTCGGGGTGCCCATCTTCGACTTCTCCGTCTCGCAGGATAGTTTCGTCGTGAACAGCTGCATGGAGCAACTCAACAAGAAGGTTGTGATGAAAATCCTCGAAAAGGATTTCAAAAGCCTCCTGATGGTCGATGTGCCGGAAGACTTCCCCGGAACCGTCTACATGCCCCGGAAAGGGCAAAGCAGATGGGGCTACAGCGTGAACACCAAGAGCGGAGGGAACAACTACATGTTCTACTACAAGGACAACGGTATCGTACACGTCCTCCAGAACGGTAGTTTCCTCAAGAAGATGAACGCGGTGTTCGACGAGCAAGTCATCACCATCGAGCACCCTAAGCTCGACCTCAAAATGGTGCTGACGCTCATCCCCCAATAACAGACAAAACCCTTAAACGTACCTCACCATGAAAAGCGCGGCAATACTCATCGCCTTAGGCATTCTTCCGTTCCTCGCGAACGCGGAGACCATCATAGGGAAATACAGCTCCGACCTTCCCTTCAAGAAGGGAGACATCTCCATCACCGTCAAACGGACAGGGAAGAGCACCCAACCCGACAAAAAAGGGAAGTTTTCACTGAGGAACGTGGACCCCAGCCAAGACACGCTCGTCCTATACTCTGGAACCCGCAACAGAACCCTCTTCCTTCCTGCGAAAGGGTGCGTCGAATTCAATATCAAAGACGAAAAAGATTTGGTGGATATCGTCCAGAAAAGAGCCGCATTCGAGCCTATGAGCGAGCATAGCGGACAAATATACATGAAAGAGTCGCTTGAGAAGACAGGGGAAAGCATGACGCTCGCCGCCATCAACGCCAAGGTGCCAAGAAGCAATGTCGTCACCACATTCAACGGAAGCTTAGATCCTATCTATTTCGTGGATGGACTCGAAGCAAGCGAAATATCCACCTTGCCTTTGTCCGAAGTAGCCTACGTGGAGGTGGTGAGACCCTCCAATCCCGCTTGTACGGAACTGGGGGCAAGAGGAGCCAATGGGATGATCCTTGTCACCACAATGACGAAATATAGGACGCAGAACCTGCTCTGGAACGAGCCTACAGAGTATCATTGGGAGATACGGCCGGAGACGGGAAAAGAGAGATAATTTTGAATTAAGAAACGGTAGCTCGACGTGGTCAATTAGGCATTATAACATAGACGCTAGAGAATAGACGATGCGCCAAAAGAACGGCGTTTCCAGAAGCCCAGAATGGGCGACATCCCCCAGGCAGGGGTGTTAACCCCTGTGCGAAGGAGACGTGATGCGACATGAGCCCCAACGGGGCGTCACAGAGGAATTTTGAATTATGAAACGGTAGCTCGACGTGGTCAATTTTGAAACGTCAGCTCGACGGAGTCAATTAAGAAAAATCTAACCATCTTCCGACTTGTCCGTACAACAGATCCATGCGGCAAGGACAACTTTATCATCGACTTGTTATGTTCTTTTGAAATAAATTAACACATTTGGAGGATTCATTCCATTCGAAACGTTAGTTTAGGGTGATTAGTGGTGAACGTAGACAATGGAATACGAGAGTTTTAATATCAATTTATTAACCCCAAAAACAAGGACAACAAGAGTAAATTATTTACAAAAACAGCAAGAAGGCACCTGACCCATTGGTTAGCCTGTCTTACTTTATTGGCATTTCCTGCCATAGCACAGACATTTGTCATCGACAGTCTGGAGTACAAAGTTACGGACGAGGCGAAGAATGAGGTGGCCGTGTCCACATATACCATAGGACTATCAGGGGACGTCACCATCCCTACGGAAGTGGAATACGAAGGGGTGAAATACAAGGTCACCTCCATCGGAGATCATGCATTTCAGTATTGCATAGGATTAAAGACGATTGACATACCTAACTCCATATCCTCCATTGGGGAATATGCATTTGAGTATTGCGAAGGATTAGAGACGATCAACATCTCCCCGTCCAGTCCCATCAAAAGGATTGAGGACAATTGCGAATATCTAACCATAATCATAGAAGACACCACCTCTCTCGTCCTAGATACGGGAGCACTCAGCGATGTTAAGATGGTATTATACAAGAACAAGGAGGAGTATCTGATCGACGAGCCTTTCATATACGGTGACAATGAGAAAGAGCATCTGATCGGATATTTCGGGTCAGATACGGCAATCGCCATTCCTAACACGGTCAAATTCATCGGAGAGAGTGTATTCTATCGCTCAGGAGCGAGAACCATTACCATTCCGAACTCCGTCACATACATCGGGAAAAATGCCTTCAGTTTCTGCACGAGGCTCACATCCATCAACATACCAGAGTCCGTCACTACAATAGATACTGCGGCCTTTTCTCGTTGCTGGAACCTGACCAACGTTCAGATACCGAAATCCGTCACTCGGATTGGCCTAAACGCATTCTACGATTGCGAAAAGCTAGCTGATGACGAGTATCCTAAGCAAGCCATCTATTGCGACCTGAAAGAAAAACCGGAAGGATGGGATATCACTTGGAACTACTTCGAATACGATGGAACCCTCTGCCATACCTTCTGGAATGAGAAATCATCCTTGCAGACCAACGCACCTGACATCACGAAAATATATGCGTCAGAAGGGATAATCATCATTGATGGCTTCACGGGCGATATAAGCGTGTTCAACCCCGCAGGTCAATTAATCCTCCGCCGCACAACCACAGACCCTTACACGGAGATTGCCGTGAAGGCAGGCTTCTACATGGTAACAGCGGGAGAGAACTCAGGACGAGTGATTGTTCGATAAAGGCACACCGCCAACATCCGGGCTCAACAAAGCCCCAACATAAAGAAAAGCCATTCCCTAATTGATAAGGAATGGCTTTTTTAGTATCTACAGAGAGAGGTTACGCCTCACCCCCCCCGTTGAAGGTGTTGAAGTTGAACGGTACAGCGCTACGAGGGTCTGCCTCCTCATTAATCGTACCATAACGTTCCTCATACTTCTGCAGGTTACTCTGCAACGCAAGCATCAAACGCTTCGCATGCTCAGGCGTCAGGATAACGCGCGATTTCACCTTCGCCTTCGGAGTGTTCGGAAGGACACGAAGGAAATCGACCACAAATTCCGAAGAGGAGTGTGATATGATCGCCATGTTAGAATAAACGCCCTCTGCGACAGCCTCGCTAATCTCGATGCTCAACTGTTTCTTGTCATTTTGATTTTCCATATTCGTATACTGTTTTTACGAAGAGAGGACCAACTAAACAGTCAGTCCTCCCCTATCACATTCAAATTAAAAATCCATTTTAGATCTCGTCCTCGGTCTCGGAAGCAGGCTCCAAGCTAGAGGAAGATGGTCCATAGAGAGGCTCCATCTCTTCCTTAGAACCCACGATCAGACGATCGAAGTCGCGTTGTCCCGTACCTGCAGGAATCAAGTGACCGCAGATCACGTTCTCCTTCATACCCTCCAAGTAATCCACCTTACCACGGATAGCGGCATCATTCAATACCTTTGTGGTCTCCTGGAATGAAGCGGCAGACATGAAGCTGGTAGTCTGCAATGCGGCACGTGTGATACCTTGAAGAATCTGAGAAGAGATGGCAGGGACAGCGTCACGCGTCACAACCGGTTTCAAGTCGCGGCGTTTCAGCATACTGTTCTCGTCCCTCAGCTTACGGACAGTCACGATCTGACCAGGTTTCAGGTTCTCAGAGTCACCCGCATCGGTCACAACCTTCTTGCCGTAGATTCTATCGTTCTCCTCCATGAATTCGAGCTTATCAACGATTTCCTTCTCCAAGAAGCGAGTATCACCCGCATCCTCGATCTCGACCTTACGCATCATTTGGCGCACAATCACCTCGAAGTGCTTATCGTTGATCTTCACACCCTGCAGACGGTACACATCCTGCACCTCGTTCACGATATACTCCTGAACAGCGGTAGGACCCTTGATCGCCAAGATATCCGAAGGCGTGATCGCACCATCAGAAAGGGCAGTACCAGCACGAACATAGTCATTCTCCTGTACCAAGATCTGCTTGGACAATGGAACGAGGTATTTATGAACGTCACCCGTCTTGGAAGTGACAGTGATTTCACGGTTACCACGTTTGATCTTACCGAAGGTCACCTCACCGTCGATCTCAGATACGACAGCCGGGTTGGATGGGTTACGAGCCTCGAACAACTCCGTGACACGAGGGAGACCTCCCGTGATATCGCCCGCCTTACCGACGGCGCGAGGGATCTTAACCAAGAGTTGACCCGTCTTCACGTTATCCTTGTCATCGACAATGACATGGGCGCCCACAGGCAAGCTATAAGACTTCACGACATTACCCTTGGAATCCACGATACGTGCCTCAGGCACCTTCGTCTTATCCTTGGACTCGATGATGATCTTCTCCTTCAAACCGGTCGTTTCATCGGACTCAGTCTTGTAAGTAACGTTCTCGATGACATTGTCGAACGAAATCTTACCAGCAACCTCCGTGATGATCACAGCGTTGAATGGGTCCCACTCGCAGACCTTGTCACCCTTGGAAACCTTCTGTCCGTCCTGAACGTACAATTTAGCACC
>JAGCGM010000055.1 GCA_017649635.1 Paludibacteraceae bacterium
CAATTTACAATAACAAAAATAACTAATTAAAAATTCAAAAACTTATGTGGCTAATTGATTCATCAATCGGGAGAAAGTTGATTATGAGTATCACGGGACTTTTTCTCATTCTGTTTCTTATTTTTCACATGTCGATGAATGTGGTCGCCATTTTTTCAGGCGAGTCATATAATAAGATATGTGAGTTTTTAGGTGCGAATTGGTACGCTTTGGTTGGTACGGCTGTGCTAGCTGGAGGTTTTGTTTTGCACATCATCTTCGCGACGATCCTTACGTTGCGTAACCAAAAAGCCCGTGGCGAGCAGAGCTACGCTTTTCAGGAGAATCAGCCTAAGGTGGAGTGGGCATCAAGAAACATGTTCGTGTTGGGAATAATTGTATTGCTCGGTTTGTGCATGCACTTGAGTCATTTTTGGGCGAAGATGCAGTTGCCTGAGATCATGGGTGCGGAAGCAGAGTATGCAGGACAGTTCGCTGATGGAGCTGCCTTGATCAAGGCAACTTTCGCCAATCCGATCATTTGTCTTTTGTATATTGTATGGTTTATTGCCATCTGGTTCCATTTGACTCATGGATTTTGGAGCGCATTCCAGACGATGGGTCTGAACGGAAAGACATGGTTCCCTCGTCTGAAATGTATCGCTAACATCGTATCCACTTTGATTTTCTTAGGCTTTGCCGCAGTAGTGGTAGCGGGATACCTTCAAAATCTTTAATAAGTAATAAAAGAAATAAGATATATAATTATGGCTGAAATAAATTCAAGAATTCCAGAAGGTCCTGTAGCAGAAAAGTGGACCAATTATAAGGCACATCAGAAGCTTGTGAATCCTGCCAACAAACGTAAATTGGATGTGATTGTTGTAGGAACCGGATTGGCTGGCGCATCTGCGGCATCCACTTTGGCTGAGATGGGATTCCATGTGCTTAATTTTTGTATTCAAGATTCTCCACGTCGTGCCCACTCAATTGCGGCACAAGGTGGTATCAATGCTGCGAAGAACTATCAGAACGATGGCGACTCCGTATATCGTTTGTTCTATGATACTGTGAAGGGTGGTGACTACCGTGCACGTGAGGCCAATGTATATCGTTTGGCCGAGGTGTCCGCTAACATCATCGACCAATGTGTGGCACAGGGTGTTCCTTTCGCCCGTGATTACGGAGGTCTTTTGGCGAACCGCTCATTCGGTGGTGCGCAAGTAAGCCGTACCTTCTATGCGAAGGGTCAGACCGGACAACAATTGTTGTTGGGCGCATATTCTTCATTGAACCGTCAGATCAAAGCGGGCAAGGTAGATAGCTACAACCGTTATGAGATGCATGACATCGTGATGGTGGACGGCCGTGCGCGCGGTATCATTGCGAAGAACTTGGTGACTGGTAAGTTCGAGCGTTTCTCCGCACACGCAGTTGTATTGGCAACTGGTGGTTACGGAAACACTTACTTCTTGTCTACCAACGCAATGGGATGTAACTGTTCAGCAGCCATCGCCGCTTACCGTAAGGGAGCTTACATGGCCAACCCATCCTACGTTCAGATCCACCCTACTTGTATCCCGGTTCACGGCGACAAGCAGTCTAAGTTGACTTTGATGTCAGAGTCATTGCGTAATGATGGACGTATCTGGGTACCAAAAGATATCGAGGACGCTAAGAAGTTGCAGCGCGGAGAGATCAAGGGTTCAGATATCCCTGAGGAGAAGCGCGACTACTATTTGGAGCGTCGTTACCCAGCGTTCGGTAACTTGGTGCCTCGTGACGTGGCATCCCGTGCCGCTAAGGAGCGTTGCGACCACGGATTCGGTGTGAACAACACTGGTTTGGCTGTGTTCTTGGATTTCTCCGAGGCCATCAACCGTTTGGGCATCGACGTCGTTCGCCAGCGTTATGGTAACTTGTTCGATATGTATGAGGAGATCACGGACGTTAATCCAGGCGAGTTCGCCAACGAGATCAACGGTGTGAAATATTACAATCCGATGATGATCTTCCCAGCTATCCACTACACAATGGGTGGTCTTTGGGTAGATTACGAGCTCCAAACATCCGTTCCAGGATTGTTCGCCATCGGAGAGTGCAACTTCTCCGACCACGGTGCCAACCGTTTGGGAGCATCCGCGTTGATGCAAGGTTTGGCTGACGGATACTTCGTATTGCCATACACTATCCAGAACTACTTGTCAGACCAAAAGATTTGGCCTAAGGTCTCTACCGATGTAAAGGAATTCGACGAGGTAGAGAAGTCCTGCAAGGCTGATATGGATAAGCTCATGAACATCAAGGGCAAGCGCTCCGTGGATTCCATCCACAAGGAGTTGGGCCATATCATGTGGGAATATGTTGGTATGGGACGTACGAAAGAGAGCTTGGAGACAGCGCTTAAGAAGTTGAAGGATTTGCGTAAGGAGTTTGAGACGAACTTGTTCGTTCCTGGAACTGTGGACGAGCCGATGAACATCGAGCTTGACAAGGCATTCCATTTGAAGGATTTCATCACAATGGGTGAGTTGATCGCCCGTGACGCTTTGAGCCGTAACGAGAGTTGTGGTGGACACTTCCGTGAGGAGTACCAGACGGAAGAGGGAGAGGCGAAACGTGATGATGAGAACTACTTCTACGTAGGTTGCTGGAACTACCAGGGTGACGATACTAAGGAACCTGAATTGATCAAGGAACCTCTCACTTACGAGGCTATCAAGGTTCAAACTCGTAATTATAAATCTTAATCAACTTAAACAGAAAAAACAATGGCATTAGATAATATAATGAAAGTCAACTTGAAGGTTTGGCGTCAGGCCGGCCCGAAAGAAAAAGGTGAGTTCGTTACATATAACGACGTAGAGACTACACCTGATACTTCGTTTTTGGAGACATTGGATATCTTGAACGAGACATTGGTTGAGAAGGGTGAGGAGCCTATCGTATTCGACCATGACTGTCGTGAGGGTATCTGCGGTATGTGTTCTTTGTTCATCAACGGACATCCACACGGACCTGCTACGGGCGCTACCACTTGCCAGCTCTACATGCGTCGTTTCAAGGATGGTGAGACTATCACCGTTGAGCCTTGGCGTTCGGCGGCATTCCCTGTTATCAAGGATTTGATGGTGAATCGTAACGCGTTCGACCAGATTCAACAGGCGGGAGGTTACGTTTCCTTCAACTGTGGAGGAGCGCAGGACGCTAACGCAATTCCTATCTCTAAGTTGGATGCGGATGAGGCGATGGACTCTGCTACTTGCATCGGTTGTGGAGCGTGCGTCGCAGCATGTAAGAACGGTTCCGCAATGTTGTTCGTTTCCGCTAAGGTATCACAGTTCGCTTTGCTTCCACAAGGACGTGTTGAGGCAGTTCAGCGTGTGAAAGCGATGGTGGCTAAGATGGATGAGCTTGGCTTC
>JAGCGM010000056.1 GCA_017649635.1 Paludibacteraceae bacterium
AACTTGTAGACAAAATTCGCGGCGGCTTAATAGATGAAGTCGCCCTCCTTCACGTATTGCGACATATAGTCGGTTCCGTCCTCTCCCTGCCCCTGGATGAAGGAAGCCATCAGATTGCTTGCGGTGCCGAAGACACTCTCCATACCCGTGACCACCGTATTCTGCTTAGAGGCGTTCTTGATGCGTTGTTTCTTATCCACCTCATACTCCCAGCCCTGGCCGTCCGACAAGCCAATATGTCTCAAGGTAGTAGTCACCGCGAGCAAGGAAGCGTCACCCTCCATGAAGTATTCGCTGAAGCGCACACCGTCCCGCAATGGGCGACTCCAAAGGAGGTTACCCCTCCAGCGGTCCAGGCAGACGATATCCGAGCCGAAAGTGATGATTTTATCACCGAAGAAATGAACAGGATCCCCTTTCTTCACGTCATAGCTCCACAAGACGGAATCCTTGGAGAAGGAGTAGTCCGCCAACCCGTTGCGGGTTCGCATCAGCAGCGTGCCGGAGGCGGCGTCATAGCGTGAGAACACGATCTTTTCAGACCCCAAGGAATACTGTTTGCCCTTCAGCGGGGCGTCATTTTGGCTAAACGTACCAACCCTTGCCGTCTTCACACTCATCCATAGGACATCACCGTAATTATCCGCCGCAAAAAGCGAAGAGGCAAGCGCACAAGCCACCAGTGTAGTCAATAATCTTCTCATTACAATCAAAATTTACATCATATTTGTAAATATACGAAAAAAAACAAAAGAGCAAATATAGATGCGCGATTTTTAGGGGGTAACCGACAAATCACGTAGGGGCGAAAAATTTTTCGCCCCTACGAAAATTTTTCGCCCCCACAATATCATTCGCGCCGTTGGCAGGATTATTTACCCTTCACGACATATTTCTTTCCGTTCAATAAATAGACGCCACGAGGCAATTCGTCGGCAATTTTGGAGGCATCCACGTTCTTGCGCAAGACACGTCCGTTGAGGTCCACCACCGTCACCTTCCCTTGTAGCCCCGAAGGAGAAACGCCTTGTGAAGGCAAGAGGGGAGCCATACCAGTCAAATCAGGCGAAGACATTTTGTCCAGGAGATGAGCGCCGATTTTATCAGCGATTATCCTATAGCCCGCCTCGTTCGGATGCGTTCCATCCGCAGTGTAGAGGCTAGTCCAATTCGAAGCGGTAAAGCCCATCTCATGATAAGCGTCGATAGCGTCCGCACCACATCGTTGCGCCACGTTAATCATCGTCTCCGCCACCTCATACAGATAGAGTTCGCTTCTCGGATTACGGTAATAATCGCTGAAGGTTGTCGTGTCCTCGTACTCCAATTGACGGACAATTGGGGTAACGATTAGGATATGGAGCTTCGGATTGAGCTCATACAACGTCGATATAATAGTTCTCAACGACACCGTATAATTTTGCAATGGGCTAGTATCTTCCCATTTGCCCAATCTCCTTGCCGCATTGTTCCAGTCGTTCGTGCCGGCGTCGATGCATACGATATCATAGTCGGTGGCCTTCGTGGTCTTGATGGTCTCCTGCACATGGTCCCACCTCGTGCCATACTTGCTCTGGTGCGCCCAAGAGATACTGCTATCCACCAAAGCGTAATCGCCCGTTCCCCAAGCGTTCACCAAGTTATAGACACCAAGGCCATTGAGACCAGTTCCAGGCTTCAAGGAGGCGGGGGTCAGATGGGTTCCACCCACACCCACGTTCGTGACGACGCATCCATACTCTTCCTGTAAATAATAGGCCCACGATCTGAATTCTCCTCTCACTTTGTTGCCAACACCCTCCGCTTTGGAATCGCCGAAGACAATTACTCTTTTCCCTTCGAGTGTCGGATTCTCTTCAACCACGCCACTTTCCACGACAGTGTCGCCAAGGAGGGAATCAACTCGTTCCCCTTCCCCAATGGCCTCCATCGTATCTGAGGACGCAGGTTGTCCTTCATCGTTCAATGTCACGAGAGGTCCCGAATACGAATCCCCGTCCGCCGCATTCTCGGATTCATCATTCTGGACGACCTCGGCAAACACCACCTGCGACGATAGCATCAAACCCAACATGATTAATAATTTTCTGAAACTACTCATTAACGCTACACTTTAGGTTAAACAATAAATATACGTGTTATAAAACCACCACAAATAGAGACTGTATCATCGGGACGTCCTAAAACTTGACGCCCACGCAACCAGTGATGTTGAATCCATCGACTCTGAAGCAATCCGCATCCCAATCTATCCTCCAGAATCCATCATCACTGGTTTTAACCCTGAAACCATAATAGCCTATGCTAGGACCTGCCACGAAGTGCTTGCCAAAGCAAAACAGATACTTCATGTCGATCAGATAGCCAAAGGCGCCCGTCGAGAATCGGTCCTCCATCGACTCACCCGAGCGAGCAGTATACGTCTCATACCTGTCTGAATAACGGGTATAGCCTGCGGACAAATACAATCCCAACAAACCAGGGCCAAAATAATCATGGCAACCAAGAGCCGCCCCGATATATTTCATCTCCACATCTTCAGTCGTCTTATAGACAAGGTCATCGTCTACGGCGGAGAAACCTTTCTTCCAAACAACAAAACCCACGCAAGCGTTCTTCGTAATACATCCCAAAGCGGTGGCTTGGAGAGAATATCCGTTCCTAAGCTGGCGCTGGAAACTGCTGAAATACTGGCTCCATGTGCTATTCAGATCTCCGAAGTTATGGGAATAGCCTCCCTCCACAAACAAAAGCGCATGGACATCCCCCTTAGCGTCCTCTGCCGAAACACCACTCGTCAAACAAGACAGCGATACCAACATCAATAACAATATCTTCCTCATACTCTTTTTTTTCGCAAAGATAAACAACAAAAAGAAGAAATGGCAACATGACTAAATAATATTATCTTTGTCCATCAAGCAAACAGTTCATATAATGAGGAAAATTATTCTATTACTTTTCATATTCCACATCTTCCACCTCTCCGCTCAGGAGGCCATTTGGTGGAAGACACCTACCGTCTCCCCGGAGATATACGACAACCACATGGTGACCTTCCGATTGGTCGCACCGCGCGCCAAGGAGGTCCTGTTGGTGGGCGACTTCCTGCCGCCCTCCTATGTCGTGAGGGATGGCATCACGACGCAGATGACGGGGACTGCGACCCTAAGGAAGGGGGCTGATGGCGTCTGGACCTACACGACACTCCGGCCCATGGAGCCTGGCTACTACAACTACAACTTCGTCGTGGACGGGCTTACCATCACGGACCCTTCCAATATACACATGACCCGCGACGTGGTGAAAACCAGCAGCATATTCTTCATCGAAGGGGGATGGAGTGACTACTACAAAGACCAGGACGTCCCCCACGGGACCCTTTCCCATGTCTGGTACCATTGCGACAAAACAGAACGGAACCGAAGGCTAACGGTCTACACACCAGCCGGATACGAGGATGGACTGCGTTACCCGGTTCTTTACCTGCTACACGGCATGGGAGGCGACGAGGATTCATGGGTCACCTTGGGACGCGCCGCCCAGATTTTGGACAACCTCATCGCGCAGGGGAAGGCCAAACCGATGATTGTGGTCATGACCAACAGTTACATGGACCTACAGGCAGCACCCGGCCACGGTCCGGAAGGATTCATCAAGCCCGACCTTGAACTGTCACCCTCCTACGACGGTGTGTTCGAGGAGTCATTTCCTAGCATCATACGCTACGTGGACAAGGCATACCATACCATCCCGAGAAAGCAGTCGCGCGCGATCGCCGGCCTCTCCATGGGAGGGTTCCACGCCATGCAGATCTCCAGGGCATACCCTGACTACTTCGATTACGTCGGACTCTTCTCCGCAGCGGTGGGACATGAAGCGGGAGACATCCAGATCTACCAAAACCCCATGGAGAAGCTCCGCACACAATTTTCCAAGAAGCCCGCACTCTACTGGATCGCCATCGGCAAGGAGGATTTCCTCTACGACGCCAATGCGGAGTATGTGCAACTACTGGAGACCAACCGATTCCGCTACGAATACTTCGAAACGGACGGCGGCCATACTTGGTACAACTGGCGGTTCTATCTGACGGAGTTCTTACGGAGACTATTTTAGAGAGGTGGAAGAGCAAGACCGGCTATCTACGTTCCCTCTCCAACTGGCTGAATTCAAAGAAGACAGGCATCCGGTTGCCATTTAGGATAAACGTGGAGGTTTGGCTCTTCAGCGTGTTTTGTCCGATGCACAAGGTGTCGGCGATGACATCCGCGCGGATATCCGCCATATCCAGCAGGGAATGGAAGACAACCTCGGACGTGATGTTCTTATCCTTATTGGCGATCAGGGTTTCCACCTTCTCCGGATACTTCGCCTTATACCCGTCGGAATAGGCGACGATGAAAGGGATGTGCGCCTCATATTCCGTCACGACAAGGGAACCATGCAGAACGACATTCCGCTCATCATCATACAGGTTCTCCCCATGGT
>JAGCGM010000057.1 GCA_017649635.1 Paludibacteraceae bacterium
AATTTCTGGTTAACCATGAACGAATCCTCCTTGCCGGCACCTCCATCCGCCTTGTTATAACAAACCTCATCGTAAGCAGTCACAGTGAAGTACATTTTCTCCGCGACAACCAGCCAGTTGGCATCCTGCAAATTCAGTTTGTTAACAGAAGTGGACGTCGTCAGTTCAGATGGAGTAACACGAGTCCAAACATACTCTTTGATATGATTTTGCGCTTCCGCAGGATCCGTATAAGCGATCAGCGTGACATCCTCTTCGGAAGCTGGCATACAAATCTTATGGGAAGGAATTGAGAGCGTCAATTCGAACCTAGTATTGAACTCAACTTTCACGTCCCCGTTAGACCTCACCGTATCCAACTCGCAATGCTTATCAAAAGCAGAGACGGAGAACAAAGCGGTATAACCAGCCGTGAACACATCCGGGTAAACATCCTTGGTCAAAACGATTGAATCCTCAACCGTGGTAGCGAACAACTTACCATTATCGTACCAATAGAACTCGGAAATATTATTGCGCGCCTCTACAGGGTCAATAACCGCCTTCAGAAGGAAAGTAGCAGAATCGATGGATTCAACGCAATAAGAGCTTGGTATATCCGCCAAACTAATATCGAATCCGCCCACACGGATCTCAACATTAACCGTATCACTAAGATTAGGATTAACACCCATAGCACAGACATCATCATAAGAAGACACATATACCTGGATATCCTTTCCTTTGTATTTCTTCAGATCATTATAGGTCAACTCCAGATGGTTCACTTCAGTCGTGGTAATATTCCAGAACGTCTCTTCACTCGACTTCACATGCCATATATAATTCTTAACCTGGCTCAAAGCCTCGCGAGGCTCAATAGTGACAGACATTCTCAAAAGGATAGTATCCTTGTTGATATTGTCTTCTCCTCTCGGAACACAAACAGACTGATGATTATAATCGACGAACATCTCGTAAGGCGAATTGAATCTGAAATCAAGATCGCCATCTGACCTCACATCGTCACAAATCTCATCCTTCGTCACCAAATAAATCTTAGCGTTCACACCTGCGCGAACCAGCCATGGGAACTTCTCCGAATTGATCACAAGCACAGAATCCGCATGGTCGCCCGTGTACATAACCGTATCTTTTCCATTGACAACCGCATGCCATTCGAATTTCTTCACTTGCAACTCGGAAGAGGCAGGAGTGAATGTTACATGTACGGTAGCGCTGTCCCCACCCTCGCAAGTCGTCAACTTGCTAGCGGAGAGGCTAGTCTTATACTTGATGCTGACAGCCACCTGCAGAGAATCAGCCACATCATCACAAATGTCATCGCTCGCCACCAACTTGTAGAAAGAATTACCACTCTCAGCCACAACGAATGAATGAGAAAGACCAGATCCTCCAACAAACTCTCCATCCTTATACCATTTATACGACTTAATCAAGTTTGCGGCATTAGGATCCGACAAAGAAGCGTTGATCACCAGTTTGTCCCCATATGCCAGACACTCCTTATGGTCATCGCCCTCGTCAGAGAGTTTGAATTCATAACCATTCAAGTAGACAGAGTCAGCAACAGAACGGCTGTCGGCGCTACAGAATTGGTCAAAAGCCTCAATAGAATAAACCATCGTTGTTCCCGGCTTAAACACATCCGGATAATGATCCTCGTCGATAACGATCTCATAAACATTGTGAGAAGTATCTGTAGGAATAGCGAGTATAGAATCTTCACGACTATACAACGTGAAATAAGTTAAGTTCGTCAAAGCCGTCTTAGGACTAATCGTAGCCTTCAATGAGAAGGATTTAGCGGAGTTCAAACAGATCTTATCGTCTAAAGCCTCAAGAGACAAAGCGATCTCTCCCTCACGGACTTCAACCTCAGCACTCGAATTAGTATCATTATTCATGATAGTTCCGCACTCCTTAGTCTCAGTGGAGATGAGTTCAACTTTCATTGTACGGCCCGTTCTATCCTTCAAATCCCTATATAGCAACCTCAAATGATAATCGGTTGTCGTCGTATCCACGACGTCAGTTCCTCCGAAGGTCAATCTCCAATTATACGCTTTAATGTTATGTCTTGCGCTTTGAGGTTCAACCCTTGCGCGAATATTCATCAACTCCTTATCTTCCCTCTGACCCGGAGTCACACAGATAGGGTTCGAACTTGGATCCACCTTCAAGCTATACGAAACATTGTATACCAAGAAAGGAACCTCCATCGGATCAGCGGGAGCACAATACTGATCTCCGTTGTTTATCACCGAAACATACAAGAACCCGCCGATCGTGTCGGTCTTATCCAAACCAGTAGGATAGAACACACGAGCTGTGTCATTGATGATCACCTCACGTCCCGGAACGCTCCACTCCCATTTCAACTTAGCTTCCGGCACATCCTTATAAACCTGCACAAGCACGGAGTCGCAACCATGTGTGCTGGATTGATTATAGTTCAGATTAACGACATGTTTCGCCACCAACGTGAATTTTTGCTGATGGGTACATCCACCCTCATCAACACCACCGAATATAATCTGCGACATACCAATAGAGTCCGTAGTAGCCACCTGATTCCAGTTTCGGTCAAACACCTTCACGTTATAATCCCTATCGATGATGAAATGGATCTGGTCGGAATCAACGCCTGTCACTTCCATCGTGTCGACCAACATTTGTCCCGTTTCGCTCATCCAGAACATTTTCCACGTGTGATCTTTCCTTGTCAACTGACGACATCCCGTGACAGTGACAGTATCATCGACGACGAAACAAACCTTCTCTTCCGGGTTATCCCCACACATCGGACCACCGTACGTATTCTTTATATCAATATCGGAAGTAGCCACAAGGAATTCGTTACAAACATCCCCTGAATGCAACTCCACATCCCTCAATTCATCCACACTTGAACCGATGATCACCCTATATTGCACATCACCAACGAAACGAGGATCTGTCACGGAGATTGTTGCGGTAGTCTTCTTGTAGGTAGAAACGTCCGAATAATCCCTCATATCCTCCCAGGATTGGGTGTCGTTATCATAATATTGGAACAAGTAAACAGGATTTTGGATATAATCACCCTTCTGTTTCGCCACCAATTCCACGTCACGACCGTCACAAACGGTAAGTGCGCCTGTGATCAACTCACCATCCACGTTGGCTGAAAGCTCAGCCTTAGGCAAACATACGGAGAAGGAGATATCGTCCAAAAGCAAGTCATTACCATTACCGGAAGGACCATTGTTGTAGAGGACAACCCACAAAGACTGCACCTTTTGCGAAGGATCCAACTGCACGTATTGATTAACCTCATGCCATTCGTCAGATCCCGCTGGTATATCCCCAGATTCAATTTCATTATTCAAGATGCTCGCGGCAGGAACCGTTCCCATCGTCCTATAGGCATTAGGCAACACATCGGAGCCTTCATCCTTCAAAAGATACACCGACACGTTGATAGGATTTTGCGCATAACCTTCCGAAGTAAACGCCTTAGCCGTCGCATTCTTCACCGCCATACTAAACGCGAAACGATCGGCAGGACACCCCAAATGCACACGCTGCGCATAGATGGCAGCCTTACTATGGGATGTCTCACCACAGTTCACAAACAACATGGCACCGTTCACGTTACCTGTATTATCGGTACAATCCACATAAGAGTTTCCATCATGGTGGTCAACGGAATCCGGATTCGCCACGATAGCATAATAACCGTCCTGCAGACGGAAGGCCTTATTCCTACCCTCATACTCCGTCCAAGTGTATTCCGGCAACAATGGGTTCGCCTGCAAATACAAGTGACCATCTGTACCCACGAACTGGTTAGAGCTACCATCCAACCTTGTAAATTGGGTAGCCGGCACCACATATCCGTTCGGATCAGGTGCGATATATCGCTGAATATGGAACGTGGTGGTTCCCTCATTCGGTCTCGTCTCCAATGACCCACCCGCTCTCGGATTTCCATCTCGATCCAAAAACCTTACGCCATAGAATCCAGATCCATTATTATAAGGGGAATTATTATTATGATATGCGATACGGGTCATATAATCCACACCACTATTATCGCTGGAGTGATTTCCCGCATAGCCTTCGAGTCTACCATTTACCAAACCAGCAACACCACCCGTCAATGTCATGTCATTCACATACACTCCTTTATCGGAAACGTATGTGTGTTCATCGATGAAGTAACCGAAGGACTCATAGAACAACGTCCTCGTCTGCAATCCACGGCAGTCTCCATTGTCCTCGCAATTAGGTGCCTCGTAGAAGAAAGGAGAAGTATATTCATCCTTATATTTAGCACGGTAATATCTGTCCTCCGTAGGGAATACATTCAGACGATTGCTCGCATTCGTCTTAATGGTGGTCCATATGTCTCCATCCTCGGACATTTGCCATTCAAAAACGTTATTACCCAAATCCGGCAACATATCCTCACCGATTGCAACCAACGAGTTGGAATCCTGCATACACATTTCCGTAGGATAGAAGGAAGAGATATAGAATCCGCAACCTGACACCTTCACTTCCGCATCACCAGCGAACAGCCCATCGACGTAAAGTTTGTATTTAGTCGAATTTAGAGGATTTAACGAAATAGTAGGTTCAGTGGTTGTGGCGAGCACCTTCCCGTTATTACGTCTCCACTCATAAGTAGTACCCTCCGTATAGTTGGAAGTAAGAACCACAGGGTCACCCGGGCAAATGTTCGTGACGCTGGAAGTGACCTTATAGCCGCAATCCGCCAAAGACAGGCCCACCTTTGCGGAGGAATAAGAGACAAGTCCCGATGAAGTCGTATATTTCAGCAACATCACAATAGAGTCCGTAACCGTATAAACGAAGCTATCACGATTGTTATAAGTTGACAACCACGTCGTATCCTTGCCGTCATAGGAGAGCAATCCCCAACGCTTAGAGGCGCTTGCGTCACCATTCAACACCCTGAATTTCACATCACCTCCGGTAGTTTTACAGACCCTATCCTTATCAGCATCGATTGTACCGCTACAAGAACCATAGGCGACGCTTACGGTATTGGTCGGTCTGTCATAACTAACGCAAAGGAAACCCGAATATTCGTTGTTGATTTGCACTTTCACCGCCTTGTCGTCCTCAAGCACCCATCCTTTCGTGTTGTTTCCCGGCAAGAAGATATCAGAGGCCTCCACGTCCGTTTCTATGACGATTTCACCCCTGAATCTATCCAAAGTAAACTGGTAATAATCACCTATGACATCATACTTCGTGACCTTACCATTCCACCCATTATCAGATCGAACTTTCGTAAATTCCGCAAATGCAGGCATACAACCCAGTGTCAAAGTCGTAGCCACCAAGAAGAATTTCGACAAATTTCTTAAAAAAGACTTTGTTTTCATGTTTTTCATGTTCATCGAACTATGTTGTTTCTTACGCAAGTTTCTAAACTCATTTACAACTCCAGCACTTTGTGATGTTCATATATGTCCACACAAAGACGGGCGAATATACAAAAAATTTACACACAGACCCCCAAATTGACATAAAAAAAGCAAAAAATGTTAAAACAACTCGATAATTCAATGATTTTTAGAGTCAAAATCGGGTAAAATACACCTTTTACGGTCGAGGTTTAAAGACTTTTTAACATCAAAATGACTGCATGTTGTACAGTTTCTTGTAAACACCGTCCCGAGAAATCAGTTCCGCATGGCTTCCACGCTCCACAATCTCACCATCCTTCAACACGCAAATCTCGTCCGCATTCTTGATTGTGGACAAGCGATGGGCGACAACGATGGTCGTCCTCGTCTTCATCAAACGCTCCAAAGCCTCCTGCACCAGGCGCTCTGACTCCGTGTCCAATGCGGAAGTGGCTTCGTCCAAAATCAGGATAGGCGGGTTCTTCAAGATAGCGCGGGCGATACTGATACGTTGGCGTTGTCCGCCAGAGAGCCTTCCACCCTTGTCCCCGATATTCGTCTGATACCCATCCTCCGTCGCCATGATGAAGTCATGCGCATTGGCGATCTTCGCCGCCTCGATGACCTGCTCCTCCGTGGCATTATCCACCCCAAACGTAATGTTGTTGTATATTGTGTCGTTAAATAAAATCGCTTCCTGGTTCACATTGCCCATGTAGGATCGCAGATCGTACGTGGACATATTCTTCACGTTGACCCCATCGATGGTGATCTCACCCTGGGTCACGTCGTAGAACCTCGGCAACAGGTCGACCAACGTCGATTTTCCGGACCCGGACTGACCAACCAAGGCCACCGTGCGCCCCATCGGCACAGTCAGGTTAATATTTTTCAGCACCCAATCCTCCTCATATTTGAACCAGACATCCTTGTAGACGATCTCCTTGCTGAAAGGCTTGACCGCCACAGGATTCGTCACCGCCTTCAACGGATTGGTAGCCGATAAGATGACATCGATACGCTCCAACGACGCCAATCCCTTCTCCACGCTATACATCGCCTTGGAGAGTTCCTTCGCCGGATTGATGATGCTGTAGAAAATGACAAGATAATAGATGAACTCGGAGGCGGACAACGAGCTGTTGTCGTTCAGGATCAGCACGCCACCGAAGAAGAGGACCACCGCAATGGTGACCGTCCCGAGAAATTCGCTCATCGGGTGCGCCAACGAGTAGCGCCGGTTCATCTTATTCACCACCCGACGCAAGTTATCGTTCATCTTCCCGAAATGGCGGATCACAGCATGCTCCGCATTAAACGCCTTGATCACGCGGAGGCCGCTCAACGTCTCCTCTATTTGGGAAAGCAACTGGCCTAATTGGGTCTGGCTCTCCTTCGACGATTTCTTCAAAGAGCGCCCCACCCGACCCATGATGAATCCAGCCAACGGCAACACCACCATCACGAAGAGGGTCAAGCGCCAACTCAGCAGGAACATGATTGAGAGGTAGACTATGATCATCACCGGGTTCTTGGACAGAAGCTCGACCGAACTCATGATCGAACTCTCCACCTCACCCACGTCACCTAACATACGCGACATGATATCCCCCTTCCGTTGCTTCTGGAAAAAGCCGATATGGAGGTCCACCACCTTGCGGTAGAGCTGGTTACGCAAATCACGGACGATGCCGGAACGCATCGGGATGATGAAATAGCTGGCCAAATAGGAGATGAACGTCTTCAAGAACGTCAGCACGATCAAAGCGACGCTCAGGAGCATCAGCGTGTTCATCGGACCATTCTGCTCGATGTAACGGGAGACCCAACAGTAAGCATTGTTCTTGATGACCGACATGTCCCAAGAAAAGGGCATATACTCATATACCGCATTGCTCGTCTTGAAAAGGATCTCCAGGATAGGGATCAGCAATGCGAAAGAGAAGAGGCTGAAGACCGTGGAAAGAAGGTTGCATAACACATTCAGCACGACGTAGCCCTTGTAGGGGCCCACGAAACGCTTGATCAGCATTACGAAAGGGAATTTCACCTTCTTATTATCCATCAGACCCACAGTGAAACCCATTAAATACCGAAATAATTATGCGGAGTAATGGCGCGCAGCTCAGCCTTCACGGAATCGCTCACCTCCAACGTATCGATGAAACTCTTTATGGAATCTTCCGTAATGCCCGCATTCGTCCTCGTCAACGCCTTCAACGTCTCGTACGGGTTAGGGTAACCTTCACGACGAAGGATAGTTTGGATGCCTTCCGCCACGACGGCCCAGCACTTATCCAGATCCGCCTGCAAAGCCTTTTCATTCAAGAGCAACTTGCCGATACCCTTCAACGAGCTTTGGATAGCGATGATCGTATGGGCGAAAGGAACGCCCACGTTACGCAGAACCGTAGAATCGGTCAGGTCACGCTGCAATCTGGAAACCGGCAACTTAGCGGAAAGGTGTTGCAATATAGCGTTGGCGATGCCCAAGTTACCCTCCGCATTCTCGAAGTCGATCGGGTTGACCTTATGTGGCATGGCGGATGAGCCGACCTCGCCCGCCTTGATTTGCTGTTTGAAATACTCCATGGAGATGTATTGCCAGAAATCGCGGTTCATGTCGATCATGATCGTATTGATACGCTTCAGGCAATCGAAGATGGCGCCCAAGTTATCGTAGTTGGAGATTTGGGTCGTCCACTGCTCACGGGAAAGGCCAAGCACATCGTTCACGAAGTGGTTGCCGAACGCCTTCCAATCGAAGTGAGGGTACGCCACATGATGGGCGTTGAAGTTACCCGTGGCACCGCCGAACTTAGCGCTGCATGGCAATGACTTCAACTGGTCGAATTGAGTTTGGAGACGGCTGACGAAGACCATGATCTCCTTACCCAAACGAGTTGGGGAAGCCGGTTGTCCATGGGTCTTGGCCAACATCGGGATGTTCTTCCACTCCTCTGCCCTCTTAGCCAATTCGGAGATCAACTTCTCCATATTAGGCACATAGACCTGCTCCAAAGCCTCCTTGACGGAGAGAGGTACGGAAGTGTTGTTGATATCTTGGGAAGTCAATCCGAAATGAATGAACTCCTTGAACTGCTGCAAGCCGAACGCATCGAACTTTTCCTTGATGAAATATTCCACCGCCTTCACGTCGTGGTTGGTAATCTTCTCGATGTCCTTGATCTTCTGGGCATCCTCCAAAGAGAACTCTTTGTAGATGCTTCTCAGTTGGGAGAACTTGCCATGGTCGAAAGACTTCAGGTTATCCAAAGGCAACTCGCACAGGGCGATGAAATACTCCACCTCCACACGGACACGATAACGAATCAAAGCGAATTCGGAAAAATACTCAGACAAGGATTCAGACTTGCTCCTATATCTTCCATCTACAGGAGATATTGCTGTAAGTGCACTCAATTCCATAATAACATTCAATTTGAACCGCAAAGGTAATGAATAAACATGAATAAATAAGAACCAGAGGGCAAAATTTAAGAAATTCCACAATTTGAAGGCAGATTTGTTTAGAAATCATAAAATAAAAGTTAAGGATTAAGAACAAATTCCTCTTGAAATTTAAATTTCAAAGAGAAAGGCAGGGATTCCTCCTTTTCGGATTCATTCCTGCCTTGTTTCGCGATCCCACGCGCGGGAAGTGGCGCAAGGGACGTTTATGGTCTCCGCACTGCCTATTTACCTCTGAGCAGCGTGAAGTGGCCCGTGAATTGCTGACGGATCTCCGGCACATTGATGATGTACCAATAGTCGGTGGAAGGCAACGGAGTTCCGTTATAGGTACCATCCCAATCAGACGTTGAGCCATCGAGTTCGGCGACAACCTTACCCGTACGGTCGAATATCTTCACGGTAGTCTTCGGATAAGCCTCTAAGATCGGAGCCACATCCCACACCTCATTCTGTCCAGAGCCATCAGGCGTGAAATACTCCGGAATCGGCACTGGCGGTTGAGCGATACTGAAGACAGTTACGCCCACGCAACCCATCTCGTCACGGGCATATGCGGTATGCAGCACCTTATAAGCCAAACCTTCATAGAGGTTATCATTCTGCCATTCCTCCTTATCCATCTTATATTCGAACGCACCGGAACCGCCGGAAGCCACCTCGATCTTGCGGGTCGTGAAGTCGAGCGAATCGATGTAGAGCACCGGAGTCGGAATGACCTTCACATTGACGGAGGCGGAAGCGTCTCCACAAGAGGAAGTCTCCACCAACAAGGTATAATCACCGCTCAACGTCGGAGCCGTGATAAGTTTCAGTTCCCTTGAGATGATATCACCATCCGGATTTGTCCACACGAAACCGCTATATTCCTTGCCCGTCACCGTAGGAGAGATAATGATGTCGGAGCCCTCGCAAACGGTCTTCTCCTCGTCCATCGTAACCGTCGGTTTTTCCTTGACGGAGACAAGAATCTGGTCCGTCACAGGGCATAGGCCCTTCTTGCTTATAACGAAAGCATAGGAGCGTGTCTCGGTCGGAGCGACCACAATCGAAGAGGCCTTCGTGCCATCTTCCGTCCACTCCACCTCAACATTCTCCTCCTCCGAAGAGACTTCGATCGTCACCTCGTCACCCGAGCAGGAGACTGCATTCTCGGTCATCGTATAGGCTGCAGGAGAGACGATTTCCACCGCGAGCGTATCACTGACAGCCTCTTGATTGCCGTAGGTAACCACCGCGAAGTAAGAAGCGGATGCCTGCGGGTAATCATGGATCGACAAGCCCTCACCACTAAGCTTAGAGAGGTTGGCTTCCCCGTCCAACGAATACCAAGAGAGTTGGTACTTCTCCGGATAGAGGAGATGACCCGTACCCGTCGTATCGGCGGACACTATCACGCCATCCTCGACGCAAGCGGCATCAGCGGAAACAGAGATGGAGACAACCGCCTTGGCGTCGACCAAGACCTGAACCTCCGTCTCGGAGTCACAATAACCATTCGCAGAAAGTGTGACAGCGAAGAGTTCGTCCGTCGCCATGTCATCCACAGTGAACGGATTACCGTCGCCAGTATGGAGGTCACCCTTCCAAGCGACCGTCGCATCGGAAGGAGACAATCCGCTTATTGACAAATCGGCGGAGCCACCATGAGGCACCAAGACCGTAGTAGGTTCAGCGAACGAAACATACGGTTTGACCTCCAATTGGGCGGTAGTCTTCACGTCAGAGGTCTTCGCCAAACAGATACCGTTGCTTACCTCATACGTATACTCGCCGCTATCATCCTTGTCCACGTTATCCAACTGGAGGGTCGTTTGACCCGCATATTCACTCAGTTCGTTGCCATTCTTCATCCACTTGATGTACGAGCCCGACATAGACGGGTCATATCCGTTGATGGTAAGAACCGCGGAGGCGGATGATTTCTCGCAGATGGAAGTATCCAACAAGGTGAAGTCTGCCGTCAAGGAGAGCGGATAAACCTCCACCACAACCGTATCAGAAGTCTCGCACTTGTTCACGAAAGATAGCACATACGTGGTTGTCGTCGTCGGAGTGACTGAAACGTCCTTATCCGAGGCCACAATGCCACCGGAAAGATCAGACCATTTATAGTCTTGTCCCTCATGGGTGGTGGACAATTCCACAGGTTCACCTTCGCATATCTTGATATTATGGGTAACCTGGTTGTTCGCCAACACATCGCCCGTCAGTTCACCCTTGCCGACCGTCACGGAGACAGTGGTATCCAAGTGGCAAGCGCCTGCGGAGGCGGTCAGGCTATAAGAATACACCTTACCGAACACACCCGATTCGTCTTTTGTGTCAAGCACGTCGGCACTACCGGTAGCCGCCCCACTCCATTCGTAGGAGACGGTGGAGGTGGTACTCGTCGCGGAAGCCTTAAGATGGATGTCACCGTTCGGGCAAACGCTAGACGGAGCATCGACGACAAGGTTAGAGAGGTCATCCACGGTAGCGTTTATCTCCAGCGTGTCGGAGGCGCAAACGCCCACGATATTCGGTTGGGAGAAGATCGTATAATAAGCGTTCGCATAGAAGAGGGTGCTTCCCGTCAGAGTCAGTTCCGAAAGAGGATTCTTGCAATTCTTATCCGAGAAATAGCCCATTGTGGAAGTATCGGCCGAGTTCGCCAAATAGACATACTTGGTGATTTCGATCTCCTCGCCGCAGGTCTGTGGCAAAGCGTCGACCTTGATCTCCGGGTTAGGGAATACAGTGACCTTCACATCCGCCATAGAGCTGACGGAGCCATCCGCCTTACGTTTCTGCGCCACCTTATAGATGGTCTCGCCCACATTCTCCGTGCTAGGCACAGGAGCGTCGTCCGATGGTGTGGAGTAATTATCCCCTGGAGAGAACCATACCAATTCGTAATCAATATCTTTGACTTGACCCTTGTTCGTATTGATGCTAGCGCTATGTTCCAAAGAAGAGGCCTTCGCATGGTGGCAATAGTTCATCGGGAAGGTGTTCGGCACCAGAGCGTCGCTCATGATGACCGTGACACGCACCGTGTCGCTCAAGCAGCCGCTATCCTTATGGCGTTGTTTGACGAAGTAGGTCAGTTTCACATCCTCGTTCTCTTTCCAAGCATTGTCCTTCTTAGGAGAAGGGTCGGTAGTACCCAATTCGTTCAGGTCCGCATCGTACCAAACCAGCTCATAGTCAGAGTTGTCGGAAGCGGATACCGTACTTGGGTCTTTGGTCAGGATAGACTCGAACGAGCCATCCGCACCAGCCTCCTCCTTCAAGTAGTTCACAGAGAGGGAGCCTGTCGCCACAGGGACGAAGGTAGTCTTCACAGCGAACTTCGCCGTATCGCTCACGCAGAAACGTCCCGATTCAATCTCATAAGACTCCACCACACCATACTGCACCACTTCTGTTTGGGTCTGCGCCAACGGAACGCCGGTCACGCTCTTCCCGTCGACCGACCAAGAGAAGGAAGACTTTTTTGCGTCGAGGGTGAGCGAACTGCTCTTCACCTGCAATTGCTCGTACTCATCGCCCTTGCAATATTGCGTGCGGTTCATCGAGATGTCAGGAGAAGGAACCTCCACGATGGTCACCATAAGCGGTACTTTACCGCTCTCGTTGGTAGGGTTGCCCACCTCACGTTGGCTCACGTAGTAGGTTACGTCACCCGCCACGGAGGTATTAGGCGTACGGTCCGATTCAGTAGAGAGTTCATTGCCGTCGGCATCATAATAGACCACCTCCCAAGAGGCGTTGGAATCCTTCACTTCGCTGACGGTAGCGGAGATTGGTTGGGCCGTTTCGTTCAAGCAGTAAGTCACATGATTCGGGACAGGCACGGAGCTACCGCTCACAACGACAGTGACATCAACCGTATCGCTCACGCAGCCCACCGGTTGGGTGCGGTTCACATGGTAGACGGTAGTGACCGTCGAGCCACCCGCAGGAACATCCGGGATAGGAACGCTCTGCAGCGGTTGGTAATTTTCGTCGTACCAGATGTAGGTATAATCGCTTTCCACATCGACCACAGCAGGGTCTTGTTGGATCAGGTTCTTATTGAACTTACCGTTAGAGGCGGTATCGCCCAAGAGGTAAGCGACAGAGAAGGTACCCGTAGGCGCGGTGATTCTCTTCACGGTAAATTTCAGCGTACCCATCTTCCTGCTCTCGCAACCAGACTCAGTGGTCAGGGAATAGGAGAACAGGTAATCGCCAGCCTCCGTTATGGAATTAACATCCGGTGCGGTTGTCGGGTCTCCGTTCGAGTCGAACCAAGAATAGGTGACGCCCTTCGACTGCATACTGTTCACCTCGCTCTCCAAGGCAGAGACATCCGCGTTGCCGACGCAGAAGGTGCCCAGATCGTAATCCGTAGCGACCGGCAGTTTCTCCACCACCAGGATGACAGAGTCGCTTGGGGAATAGCAAGGCAACTGAGTAGAGCCAGAAACGACATTCGCCGTATACTTAAATGTGCCGGCAGAGATTGGGTTCACCACAAAGACGTTATTAGAAGTCTCCTCCGTAATAGGCTGGCCATTTTCGAAGAACTGATATTTATAATTACCGACAGGGCCAGCGGTCAATTGGGCGGAGCCAGTTCCCGCACAGATCGTATCATCAGAGATGACCAACGTGACATTCGGGAGAGGGCATTCCTCGCCGCAACCGCTCACCGCCTGAGACATGATCTCATTGTCTTTATGACCAAGGAGTTTAGTGTAAGCGACGTTGATGATAGATTCAGAGCACTCTGTCACCTTACCAGTCCAAGAGACATTGTACTTTGTTCCGAAAGGTATTGGATGATCGATTCCCTGTTCAAACTTCCAAACGATGGAATCACCCTGCAGCACACCACCGTTATCAGCGGAAACGAATTCCACCTCCGCAGGTTTACGGTCAACGATCGTTAAGTCGTAAGCGTAGTCGGTATGGACGTGGATATTAGAAAAAGATGAGGATCCATTAGCCGGAGACTCTATTTTAAAATAGCCTGGAGTAAGAGGCAATCCCTCGACAATAAAATCCTTCAACTTTGAGGTATCCTTATCCAACCATAAACGAAGTACATCTCCATTCAAATCAACGCACAACTTAAACGAAGTCTTTTTGGTTGCAAGAGTAACCGTTTTTAAAACATTATTACCTCGATAACATTTCAGAACAGTAGCTCCTCCGCCATCATAATTCACAAAAATTCCCACTCTAATATTATCTCGGAAACACAAAACAGATTCAGCATCCCTTTCAGAGCTACCCTGATTAACTTTACAATCTAATTTCACAAAAATATTAGAAGAATAAGAATATTTATGTTGAGCGCTGGCACCTTGGGATAAGGAAACAACACCATTTTCTATAGAAGATCCATATCCGCCAGATTTCAACTCCCAGTTTGACGAAGTCTTACCTGCATCGTCAAAAACTGCGCCATGGGTTTGTTCATATTCAATTTCATAGGAAATATCGTCACCGACTTCATAATTCTCTTTATCCGACACCTTACTCATTGTCGTAGGGATAATAGGGTCAGGCACTTTACCACATGTAACAATGAGTGAAGCCGTGTCTCCAGCAGGAGAATTCTTTGATCCTAAGATCCATGCGGCGTTTATAATTTTCTCATCCTCTGTTTGACATTCCTTGCCCGAAGGGAAAGTCGCAATGGCATAATATTTGATTACACCCTCATGTTTAACCTGCATTTTAGGGATAAACCACTTGACGACATCCAAGCCATCAGTCGTTTTTGAAGTTTCCCACTTGGCACCATACTCCTCCAAAGGGCAATCCCCAACAAAAGAGACAAATTCCAGACCTTTCGGCAATGTATCCAAAACATATACACTATCCACATCCCTTCCTGACATAGGACCATTTCCCAAGACACGTCTCCACACATAGCCGTCATATTCCTCCACAAGGATATTATCAACAATCTTGTTTGATTCGGCGCAACCACACGTAAGCCACTTATTGATTGGTTCTATGATAGTTTTACCATTCTCATCCGTTCTTTGGGAAGAAGGAGTAATAGGGAAATATAAACCATCATTCATATTGGAATCAACATAATTTCCATAAGACCAATCATCCGTCCAGTCAACCTTGTCCGAATAATTATTACCATTAAACTTACATGAAATCTGCAAAGGGAAAGATCCACCCTTATGGATACCACCATTAGATCCACCTTCTCCTCCTGGAGACGTCGCATGCCATGCAGTCAACATTGTCGTAGCTACAAGCTGAGGGTTGAATGTCACACACAATCTCTGGTTCCACTTGTGGCCCGAAGAGTCTCCTTCCACAATAGTTTCATGAGAAAGTTTAAAGCCAGAAGTACCTTCGGATCTGCTCTCAGACAATCCCCATCCACCTTCGCCCAATCCCGTCACGACAGGATCATAAAGATAATAGGAGAATCTATAATTGCCATAATTAATATAAGACTCTACCGCATCATGGAACAAACGGAATTTAAGCAAGGTTTCATTTGACTGAACCTCGCTAGCCCATGAGGCAGTCACCCTAGGTCTTCCGCCATCAATCCATCCCACGTCCGAGGTGTTTTTTATATGGATACTATAAGTGGCGACATTGCCTGGATTAATCTTTTCCCGGTCGACGGACTTCTCAATTTCCAAAGAGCGTTTAATCACATCAACGCAATTACGTTGCATTGTGGCCGTTCTGTAATTAGGATATTCGTTTGTAACCCATCCCGATCCATTCGAGCAAGTAATCTCCGCAGTAGTACAATATCTTCCTGACGCCTGCGAAGATGCTCTAAGTTGATAAGAAACCTGTCCCAACGTTTTTTTCAGGTTGGGCCTTGTAACGTCAAGAAGATACCCTTCCTCATTACCATCACTATGATAGCCAGACACCGTTCCGATTTTCCAAGTGATTGTACGGGAAGCAGCATCATACACTCCACCATTATCAACACGCACAACATCAAAATCTTTCGGAACATTTTCTACAATCACAACATCTTCAGCATCAACAGAACCATAGTTCCTATAGTCCAACAAATAGGTGATTTCATCGCCCGTATAACAGAACGTAACACTATCCTTTATGGCACGATATATTTTCATATTGGCCATAGGACGCATCATTGAAGGAGCTGGGGCATTACCCGAAAGAACCATCATGCCGATCTGCCTAAACCAACCATGCATGTAATCAGGTATCATTCCAACGTTGTTTTTCTCCTCTGGAGGATACGAGAATCCTAAATCTCTCCCTCCCTGTTGCTTGCCAGAATACCACTTCGTGTTACATTCCCTATACGTCAAGCCCATCAGTTCATAATCTTGCGCACCAATAGCAGCAAAAGCGCCTGCGCCCGCAGCCATACTCAATGAACAATAGAAGTCCTGACCTTCAGTGGGAATACCCGTGTTAGGGTCGTTCTGCCATCTGATGGTAAAAGGACCACTATATGGTAAGTTTTTGATAGAGCCATATGATATACATCGGGGACCCGTTGTGCCAGTGTTCCAATTTGACGGGTCATTCATCCATGCGGCCATCCTAACCGCAGCATCATATTCATAAGTGTTTCCTCCACTTTTCACAGTATGGCTAACAGGATCCCACGAATACTCAGGATTCCCATGCCATACATAGTTAGCTATCGTACGCCATGCACAACGGAAATCTTCACCTTCACTGAAGTTGGAAAACTTAGTAGAACTTCCATCATCACTTATTTCAACATATCCCGCAGTGGGAACTGAGTATTGACTTTTTCCCATCAACTGACCAATCAACCAATCAGAAGAGGCCTCCCCTCGACGGTATTGTTCCTCTTCCCACTCATTACTATCAATATATCCCTCCTCGGCCAACTCATGCAATAAATCACGGAACTCTCGAAAATAGGAAGGCGCATAATAATCGATATGTTGTTTAGCAGGTCCCTCATTGGTACCTTTATAATATGGGGTTCCCTTTGTCAAAGTTTCCTTTACCATATTCCGACCATCTATCACATAGATTGGGATATCGGATTCTGCGACCATTGGATGATCTTGGGTATAAGCCCCCGTAAGTTCTTGCCATGTATCACCTCCGTTCATATAGCCATCAACACCAATACAACCCGTTTGAACCCTAACAATTGGCTCCTGGAAGAATTTTTTTTGAGCACTCATGGCAACAAGACCACGAATAACCTCAGTCATCTCTTTTTTATAAGAAATAGGCTCACCACAGGCATCCGTAATTATATTTCCAGCCTCATCCCGCATAAACTCTCCCCATTGCTTATAGGCAACGTACAAAGCAAGGGCCACATCCACATCACCATCAGCAGCCGTATTTCCCCCAGCAGTAGCTCCATCGCTGATGGCAAATGGCCCATACAAATAGTCAGGCGCAATATCTGCACATCCATCATATGATTTTGTCCTATTCCTACTATCATGCACCCACATCCAATACCCATCAAACGTAACCTTATCCGCCATAAACGCAGCAGCCAACAATCCATAACCCTGGCCCTCCGTACAGCCATAATAACCAGCTCCACAACTTGGTGAATGGATATACTTTATTCCTTTGTAAACTTTCCCAGTATACTCAAACTCATTAGCATGGACCTGATAGGCATCCCTTATATCCTGCTCCATCTCCGCATGTACCACACCCTCCGGGTTCCTCGTAGCCAAATTGCCTAACCGATGGGAATCCCCATAGGCATACTCCAAAAACTGTGGGAACGGATACGCCGGGTTACCTGAATTGATATGCACAGGCACCGCACTCACTCGAATTGCCGCCATCATCAACAGAGACAATAGCGCAATCAGCCTTTTATGAATAGTTATAAAGTGAACCATGGTTGAATATAATTTCGTTAGACCTACTATAAAATATACTTATCAACTTGCAAATATAGCATTTCCCATGGAAGATTAAAACTTTTTAACACACGATTTTTGAGGAGTGGGTTCCTTCGGGACTTATGACCTTGAGATTCCGTCATCATCCAATCGAGGCAAACACAACGCACGTATCTGTTTGCCAGTAGATTACGCCGACCCGACAGGTCAAACAACAAAAAAACCCCGTGTCGACAAACAGAGAACCATTTGTCGACACGAGGTCATCCGAGAAGTGGCGAACACTAATCCTTTACAGACTTCACCATCTTTTGGTCTCCGACCACGTAGACGCCAGGCATCAAACCGTCAAGCGACTTTTCCCTCAAGACTTGCTTCTTCAGCATGATACCCAACATGTTGTAGACATCCACATATGGGCTTTCCGCTTCCACGGAAGGCAACGAAGTAGCCTCCTTGACGTAGAGCACCAACGGAGCGGAGTTGACAGACTCCTTGTCGCTCGACACATGGCTTACGCAACGGATCGTATCCGCCTCGGTCGCCACCACCCTACACAGGTAAGAGAAGCTGTTCTTCTCGCCCGTATTCATACTGTTCAACGTGTAGGTCACGATACCCGAATAGTTCTTAGCACCATCAGGCAGAGCTCTGAAAGAGGACTCACCACGTCCGTTTGGACGAGGATTTGCCGTGGCGCTTGCAGGTTGGTATGTCGCAGTTGTGTTCTCATCCAGGAACTTAACGAACTCGAAGCCCAACGGGATAGTATCGGTCACCGTGACACTCTTCGCCACCACACCCTTCAGCGGACTATTTCCGAGGATCTTACGCCATGTGTATCCATCGAACTCCTCCACCAAAACATTTTCCGTGACCGTCGAC
Organism: Paludibacteraceae bacterium; assembly: GCA_017649635.1. GTDB lineage: Bacteria > Bacteroidota > Bacteroidia > Bacteroidales > Paludibacteraceae > UBA1181. The sequence goes on from JAGCGM010000057.1 coordinate 18,641, forward strand.
ACCTCTTCACAAGCCGATTTCATAAGACGGTCCACCGGTTGAGGTTCCTCAGAAGATTGATAGGAAGGAGTGACAGGGTAATAATTTCCATTCTGCTCATCCTGCGGGATCTGAGAGAATCCAGTTCCCCAATCGATATCATTATAACGAGCATCATTGGTATTAATCACCACCCGCATAGGGGATCTTGGTCCATCATACAAAGGAGAGGAGAGACCACCAAAATGCGACGACAAGAAGGTTGTAGAAGCGGCCTGCACATGAGGGAATTGGATAGTACGCATGAATGAGCTATCCGCCAGCATCTCATCCTTAAAGACCAACCCGCTATCAGACGGCAAGCCCTCTACAAGGCTAACCATATAGTTCAAATTGACCGAACGCGACGTGTCACCGAAGAAGAGGTCTGTCGGAATCACACGATATTTGCCATTGAATACCGATATACGATAGTTGCCATAATCGATAGGCTCCAACGCATCATTATAGAGCCTCATCATCAAGGTGCTCATTGTCTTATCTTTCTTTTCCGCCAATGCCACATTCACGCCCGTACGACCTCCCGTCAAGGCAGGAACGGTATCATTCGATAGGCTGACATTGAAAGTGACGAAATCACCCATGGCGACCTCCGTGACATCCGCCGCCTTCGCCACCGCTATGTTGGTAGGAATCACGTCGATAGCGTTACGTTGCATCGTCGCGGTGATATAGTTCGGATAGGAATCCGTCTTCGAGCCCAAGCCATTGGCACAGGAGATCTCCGAGGAAGCCTGGTAACGGCCCTTCGCACCCTCCTTCGCCACGCAACGGTAGCTGACCTGACCAATTGTCTTCGACAGGTTCGGTGCGGAGTAATCAATTGAAGCACCCTCCATATCATCGCTCTTGAATCCCGCGAGTTTGCTCAACGACCACGCCACCGTATGGGTCGCGGCGTCATACTTTCCGCCGTTGTCCGCATCCAAGAAGATGAAGCCGTCAGGCACGCTCTCCTCGATGAGAACGTTCTGCGCATCCACGGAACCGTAGTTACGGTAAGAGAGCAGATAGGTGATTGTATCACCGACATGGCAGTAAGAGACGCTGTCCTTCACCGCCCTATAGATCTTCAGGTTAGGCTGAGCCTTCATTTGGGAAGGTGCGGCATAGTTGCCAGTGAGCGCCATCAATCCCAATTGGCGGAACCAACCCTCCATATATCTTGGAACAATCCGACCGTCGCGCGACTCCTCTGCCACATCACAACTTTCGTAGATGGCACCGAACAAGTCGCCCATCAAATCATAATCCTGACCACCGATGGCCGCAAAGGAGAAAGCGCCCTTCTGGCGAACAAGCAAACTATATAGACCAACAGTGGATGCCGCTCCAGTCATAGGGTCTATCTGCAGGGACAATGTCTTTGGACCAGTGACAGAAAGATTGCTATTGCCATACGTCACACATGAATTCTCCGAAGTCCAGTGCGCAGGGTCACGCATGTAATCGGACAACCTTACCGCAGCATCATACTCGTAGGTATTGGTCTTGCTCTCCACCTGATGGGTAACCGGGTTCCATGAGTATGCTGGGGAACCATGCCATACATAATTGCTGATGGTACGCCAAGGCGTACGGAAATCTTCACTCGCATCAAAAGGAGAATACGAAGTCGTGTCGCCATTGTTGTTCACGGTATGCCAACCAGCAGTCGGCAGGGCTTTCTCATTTTTACTGATCAAGTCACCGATCAACCAATCGGAAGAGGCCTCTCCGCGGCGGAACTGCTCCGCCTCCCATGCGTTCGTCTCGCCCAACTCGCTGGAGAGGGAATCCAGCAGATCGTGGAACTCCCTGTAATAGGCAGGGGCGCAATAGTCCGTATGCTGTTGAACTCCACCGGCATATTCAGGAATGATATATACACTATCCATCTGGATGTAGTTCGTATCTTGGGATGCCCACTTCGTCAACTCGTTCCATGTGTTGCCACCCTTCACATAACCATCCAGTCCTATCATACCGGTGGTAACCCTACGAGGATTCTCAGACAATAGATGCATTGGATTGAAACCCATCGCCACCAAACCACGGATCACATTGATCATCTCCTGCTTATAGCTGATTGGTTCGCCGCAAGCATCCTTGACGATTTCACCCTTGTCGTTCCGCATGAACTCACCCCACTGTTTATAGGCGACATAGAGGGCAAGGGCCACATCGACATCACCGTCCGCAGCCGAGGTCTCCGGATTATTGTCTGAAAGAATAAGATCTCCATAGTGGGTGTCAGGCACATTATCGGTACAATCCATGTAACGTTTCGTATGCACGCGTCGTTTGTCATGCGTGCACATCCAATAGCCATCGAACGTCGGCTTATCAGCCATATAGGCGGCGGCAAGCAATGCATAACCGTCACCTTCAGTGCAATCGT
>JAGCGM010000058.1 GCA_017649635.1 Paludibacteraceae bacterium
GAGCTGAAAGGCGTATACCTCGCCCTGGAGATGCTCAGCCAGCAGAACAGAATCTTGGCGGGCAAGAAGTTCAAGGAGAGCGAGCTGGTGAATGCGAAGGACAAGAAGGTATTGGTGATCGGTGGTGGTGATACTGGTTCAGACTGCATCGGAACCGCCCACCGTCAGGGTGCGAAGAGTGTCACCCAGATCGAGATCATGCCTAAGCCTCCTGTAGGCGAGAACCCTTCCACCCCATGGCCTTATTGGCCGGTGATCCTCAAGACCACCACTTCTCACGAGGAGGGATGCGACCGTCGTTGGTTGCTCAACACCAACAAGTTCATCGGCAAGAACGGTGTATTGACCGGCGCCGAGGTGGAAGAGGTGGAATGGGTACCTAATCCAGAGGGAGGAAGACCTATCATGAAACCAACAGGAAAGAAGGAGGTCATCGAGTGCGACATGGTACTATTGGCCATGGGATTCCTGAAACCGGAGCACCCGGGGTTGGCGGAGAACGTGTTCCTGGCGGGCGACGCGCAGAGCGGAGCGAGCCTTGTGGTACGCGCCATCGCAAGCGGTAGGAAAACCGCCGAGGCTGTCGACCAATACTTATCATCCAAATAATTGATCAACAAAAAAAAATACAATGATATGTGCGGCATAGTAGGAATATTCAACATCGAGGGGAGAACCCAAGAGATGCGTCCCAAAGCGCTTAGGATGTCACAGAAGATCAGACATCGGGGACCAGACTGGAGCGGTATCCACGTAGGGAAAAGTGCGATTCTGGCACACGAACGCCTTTCCATCGTCGATCCGAAGAGTGGTAAACAACCGTTGTTCAGCAGCGACGGCAAACAAGTGCTTGCCGTCAATGGAGAGATATACAACCACAGGGACATACGCGCCCGCTACAACGGGAAGTACGAGTTTCAGACGGGTAGCGATTGCGAGGTGATCCTCCCACTCTACCGCGAGAAGGGCATCAACTTCCTCGAGGACCTGAGCGGTATCTTCGCCTTCGCCCTCTACGACGAGGAGAAGGACGAGTTCCTTATCGCACGTGACCCGATCGGTGTCATTCCTCTGTACATCGGCAAAGATGCGGACGGCACCGTCTATTGCGCCAGCGAGCTGAAGGCGTTGGAGGGTTTCTGCGAGAGCTACGAACCATTTCTGCCCGGACATTACTATTGGAGCAAGGAAGGCAAGATGACCCGTTGGTACAAGCGTGACTGGGAGAGCTATGAGGCGGTGAAGGACAATGAGGCAGACATCGCCACATTGCGCGACGCACTGGAGAAGGCGGTTAAGAGACAACTCATGAGCGACGTGCCTTACGGTGTGTTGCTTTCCGGCGGACTCGACAGCTCCGTCATCTCAGCCATCGCAAAGAAATTCGCCAAGAACAGGGTTGAGACAGATGACCAGAAGGAGGCATGGTGGCCACAACTGCACTCGTTCGCCGTAGGACTTAAGGGTGCGCCCGACCTGGCAAAAGCCAAGGAGGTGGCGGACCATATCGGTACGGTCCACCATGAAATCAACTATACGATCCAAGAGGGATTGGACGCTATACGTGACGTGATCTACCACATCGAGACCTATGATGTGACGACCGTCCGCGCATCCACCCCAATGTACCTGCTCGCCCGTGTCATCAGAAGCATGGGTATCAAGATGGTGCTGAGCGGCGAAGGTGCCGACGAGATCTTCGGAGGCTACCTCTACTTCCACAAGGCGCCATCATCGAAGGACTTCCATGAGGAGACCGTCCGCAAGTTGGGCAAGCTCTACCTCTACGATTGTCTGAGGGCCAACAAATCATTGGCCGCATGGGGCGTGGAAGGCCGTGTGCCATTCCTCGACAAAGAGTTCCTCGACGTGGCCATGCGCCTGAACCCGCAAGCTAAGATGTGTGCGGGCAAGGAGATCGAGAAGAAGATCGTCCGTCTCGCCTGCGCCGACCTTTTGCCGGAGAGCGTGGCATGGAGGCAGAAAGAGCAGTTCAGCGACGGTGTCGGCTACAGCTGGATCGACACGCTGAAGGCCATCACTTCCGCCGCCGTGTCCGACGACGAGATGGCGCACGCCGCCGAGCGTTTCCCAATCAACACCCCACTGAACAAGGAGGAGTATTACTACCGTACCATCTTCGAGGAGCACTTCCCTAGCGAGAGCGCTGCGAAGAGCGTTCCTCACGAGGCTTCCGTCGCTTGTTCCACCGCCATCGCCCTCGAATGGGACGCAGCCTGGAAGCGCATGAACGAGCCAAGCGGTAGAGCCGTGAAGGGTGTACATGAGCAAGCCTATTAAGACTTGCACAAAAGGTTTTTAAGAGCGAATAACCGATATCAAGTTCATTCTATAGATTCACTTTGAAGAGAGGAGCCATACTTTGCGATAAAGTATGGCTCCAAAAATTTTCTAATTCATAGGGAGACTTGGTAATGATTGTCCGTTAAAGCAATTAACCAAATGTTTTCTTTACAGACAAAAGCGAATCATCAATTATGTCATTTCACTAAATCTTTGTATCTTAGTCCCCAATATTGAAAATTGAGTATATATGAAGACTGCACATTTAAATGCGATGAATACAGAACTATGGCAAAGTATAGGTGCCATAGCTGATAATGAGTCATTGATGAAGCGTCTAACTCGTTACGCCAAGAAATTGGTGAAAGAGAAGAACGATTCCTCATTAATGAGCGAGGAGGAATTCTTCGCAAAAATTGAGCGAGCAGAGAAACAACCTGGCAAAAAATTCGACAGTGTTGAAGAACTAGACAAATACATCCGCAGTTTATGAGTCAATACAAGGTTATTATCAAAGAGGAGGCTCAAGAAGACTTGAAAA
>JAGCGM010000059.1 GCA_017649635.1 Paludibacteraceae bacterium
GACAAGCTTCTCGTATTGTATCTGAATTTCCTGGATATCCACTTCGGTAAGACCGCCCGTCATCTCCTTACGGTAACGGCTGATGAACGGGATGGTCGCCCCGTCCGACAAAAGTTTCAAAGTATTCGCAACCTGTTTCAGCTGGATATTCAGCGTCTGGGCGATAATAGAGTCAAACTGCATAAATAAATCGTTAGTACATCACAAATGTACAAAAAATATAGCTACTGTCGAGGTGGGGTGAGAGGAAAAAACAAAGGAGACAATCCCCATCGTCTCCTTTGTATAACCCAAAAATATTGCAAAATAAGGCAAAATTCTTTTACTTAAGGTAAAGTTACATGGTTTTCTAAAAGTATTAATATCATTGAACATCACAAAGATAGCCTGAAAAGCATGTGGGGGCATGGACAATCGGAGCAAAAGGATGGATTATTTCGTCAAAAAAAGGGGCGTCTCCCCCAAATTCGGAAGACGCCCCAGAAACACATCTGCTTATGTCAACGTTTATTTATACGGCTCATTCACAATCATGTAGCCTCCCGTCACAGGTTGGAACCAAGTGTCGGCGCCATACCAATAGAGGCGGTTGTTGACAACTACTCTCTTGCTGCCCTCCGGCAACGTAGTGACGATATTAGCGTCAGGGAGTATCACATCATCCTCCGGGCTGCTTACGATGACATAGCCCTGTGCGGAAGGCATGAACCAAGTCTCGTTGTAGTTGTAGTAAGTGACACCGTTGACAACAACTGCCGACGCACCTACAGGAAGGACTTGCACGTATACTTCGTTTGCGGCAGCCACTGGTCTGTCAATCACCACATATCCGCTCACGCCTCTTCTGGCGAACCATACACCGTTGCCGTACCAGTAATCAACACCACCCAAATTAACAGTCACGCAAGCGAACGGCAAAGCGGTCAGTACCAAATTCACTGGACGATGAATCAACTCGAACCCGAAGGTTGGATGCTGACGATAGAAGTGTCCGTTGTGGACATAGAACCTAACTCCGTGGGAGTCAACGAAATGATGTGCACGTGGATGCATGGCTGAACGATAAGGTCTGCCGTTGTGGTACACGATTGGAGAATGTCCGCGAGGAACGACAACCGGATGCGGGTGATGAGTCCTCGGACGAACCGCCGCATGAGGGGCAGGTCCGTGATGATGAACAGGGGCAGGACCTCTATGCACAGCTGGTCCATGGTGAGGTGCCGGAGCCTTAGGAGCGTGAGAGACAGCCGGTGCGCGGTGAGGTGCTGGTGCCGGAGCTGACGATCTGTGCTGAGGAGCCGCACCCCCACGAGGAGCGGACGCCTGTGGTTGACGAGGACCGGTATTGCTTGGCCTGGACGCAGCTGACTGCGGAGGACGTTGCTGTGCCATCTGCGGACGTGATGCAGGTGCTGGAGAAGCAGCCTGATGACGTTGTCCGAAATTACCGGAACGAGGAGCGGCACTGTGCTGCGGAGAACCCCCGTTGCCTACCATGCTCTGACTAGGAGCGGAGTGTCTGTTGTTAAACGACGATTGGTTATTTTGTCTATGCGTTGGTGCATTGTTAATATTGTTATTACTGCGAGAACCATTTCTCATTTCCATTCTTTGTTGTCCGCCCTGACGACCACCATGTCTTTGGGCGGTTGCTGAGGTGCAAACCATTACCAAACCTGTAATGAGAATTGCGATAATCTTATTTGTTTTCATGACCGTAAAATTTAGAACGTTTTACATTTTGTTTCCTATCAAAAATAGTACAAACTCCATGCCAAAACAAGCAGATTTTACTGATTATCACTTATTTACGGACTAATCGACCCAAACAATCGATGAAACAGGCGTTTCGTTCGACGAAGCCCTTAATTACACAGCGTATAGAGGTCTTTTCTAGGGTTAATAACCATCAACGGAACGACCGATTTCTTTATAACCTTCAATTCCTTCGGACCGAAAAGAATGTCGTCCATGCCATAATCGCGCGACGCGGAGATCATCAAAAGGCTCGCATCCAACTCCATCACCCGGTCCACAGCCTCCAATTCTATCTTGAAACTATTCTTCTTCGCCTCCACATCTTCGTACTCCACCGACCCCTTATCCATCAGGCCTTTGATCGCCTCCGCGTTCTGTTGTGCCCTCGTGCCATAGTCGTTGGCCACCATCAACATGATGTGCGAGTGGAAGTGCATGCCCATACCACGGCAGAAGACACCCTTCTCGCGCTCCTCCACCAAGAAACCAATCGGCACAAGCACACGGTCGAAAGCGATTTGTTGCCCAGGCTTCACGAAATAGTATGGTATCCTCAACTCACGGCAGAGCTTCAACTGATTGAGCGGCTTATTGAATGGCGGCACATCGGAGACCTCGAAGATCAGGATGACAGCCTCCACGAACTCCATGAAATCCGTGAAATCATCATCCAACACGAAATAATTGACGGGGAAACCGATCCGATCCTTCCACGACTCGAACGCACTTTCATAAAAAGAGGCGGTCTCCTTGCGGTCCAGCACACCCAACAAACATATCTGCTTGTCGTGGGCGTCCGCCAACTTCTTAGCCAACTCCAATGCAGTCTCCGGGAAATGGTCGGGATGGGCGGCCACATATATCTGCTCCTTAGGCAATTCTTCGACTTTCAACATATCATATTCCTTTTCGTGTATGCAAAAATAAAATTAAGAGTTAAGAATTAAAAATTAAAAGGGAAGAAACGTTAGGGGGTGGGAACTTGGGGGATTTACCGATTTACTATTTAGTTATTTACGATTTAACTATTTAGTACTTGTCGATTTACTATTTACTATTTACAGATTTACTATTTACGATTGCAAGTTCCATACTTTCTTCCACAAAAAAGGAGGAAACCGCAAGACTTCCTCCCTCTCTCGAAGATATTTAAACAAAAATTATTTTGTCTTTTGTTGAGCCGCATAGCGCAGGTTCAACTGCTCTATCACGTCGTGTGTGATGTTCAGGGCCTCGTCGGCGAACAACACATTGTCGGAATTAGCGTTGCTCAAGATAAGTTTGAAACGCTTGTCCGCATTGTAGACCTTGAAGAAAGCGGCCACAGTGTCACGCAACTGGACATTCATCTTCTGTTGCTCGTCCATCAGTTCCTTCGTCAGCTTCTTCTCCAGCAACTGCAGGTCCTGATCTTGTTTGTAGAGGTTAGCCTGCTCGCTCTGCAAAGTGGCCTCCGTCAGGAATCCGCCCGCCTGGTACTTCTTCTGGAACGCCTCATAGTCCTTTTGGAGCTTCACCTGAGCGTTCGCCAACTCCTTGCGGGACTTCTCCTCCTTCTTCAGCAAGACCTCGTTCAATTTCTTGGCGAAATCATACTCGAGCAAGAGTGAATCCACATCCACGTATGCCACCGGGAAAACAGAGGCAGCCTTCTCGGAAGCGACTTCAGCAACGCTATCAGAATTTACAGAAACGGAATCCGAAGAATCGGCCGGCTCCTGCGTAGATGGTTTGCCTTTACAACCATAAAATGATAAAATGGCGAGTGCAACAACCGCCACAAAAAATGAGTTAAAATACTTCATATCTAAACAATTTACTTTTCGTCAAATCCAGCGACATCCTCCGATTGCTCAGGAGCAGCCTTCTCCGCGGACGTAGCGTTCCGCCGCGCCAGGGCATCCTGCGTCTGCACGCAATAAATACCCTTCTTGGCCAAGGCCTTGTTCCCTCCGACGTGCATGTCCGGGAATTTCCTCTTCCTCGAGAAAAAAGTCTGAACGCCCAACAAGAGGAGCGACAAACCGACAATCACCAACGTGATGACCATAAGGATTCCGAAACCTTTCATAGACACGAACGCTTAAAACTTACAGAGTCTAATTTACATACACTAAAGCCCCTCTTGAGGCTTTCACACCGCAAAGATAAAACCAAACGAAAATTCCGCAACCACTTCCAAAGAAAAATCAGAGGGTGCAAGCCCCATTTTATATATTTTTAAGAGAACAGGCACAAAAAGCAGAAGAAAAGCGGGCGCCCCGAAAGAGACACCCGCCCAAACCATTCATGAAAAGTAAAAATCAATGGTGGAAGAGACGCACATGGGTGAAGGCCATCGCCATCCCATATTTATCGCAAGTCTCAATCACATTGTCATCACGTACGGAACCGCCCGGCTGCGCGATGAAACGCACGCCGCTCTTGTGGGCGCGCTCGATGTTATCCCCGAACGGGAAGAACGCGTCGGAACCCAACGCCACATTGTCCATCTTAGCCAGCCAAGCCTTCTTCTCCTCGCGGGTGATCGGCTCCGGCTTCACGGAGAAGAACTGCTCCCACATGCCATCCGCCAAGACATCCTCGTAGTCGTCGGAGATGTAGACGTCGATCGTATTGTCGCGGTCCGCACGGCGGATTCCCTCCTTGAAAGGCAATGCCATCACCTTCGGATGCTGGCGGAGGAACCATATATCCGCCTTGTTGCCCGCCAAGCGGGTACAGTGGATACGTGACTGTTGGCCCGCGCCGATACCAATGGCCTGGCCATCCTTCGCGTAGCATACAGAGTTGGACTGCGTGTACTTCAGCGTGATCAGGGCGATGAGCAGGTCA